>JANMVQ010000202.1:0-8232 GCA_031392845.1 Chloroflexota bacterium | reverse complement strand
GCAAAAGTCAGCGCGGTCGAGAATGCCATTCGGGTGGCGGTGGAAGCGGTAGCACGGGGGTAATCATCTCCACCACACAAACACGCCAATCATGATGAGACACAGCGACACCTCGACCACTCGCCCAACCAAGCAACCGGTAAGATAGGCAGCGCTGGTCTTGAGGGCCGGTGCCAGCATCCGGCGACGCAGAAGTTCAATTGTAAATACACCCAGCGTCGCGCCCAAAGCTGCGCCCACTAACGTGCCAATAATTGGCACAGGAATGCTGAAGATGGCCGCGCCCAGGATGCCACCGACCATCGCTCCTACCACTGTTTTCCAGGTCGCCCCTGCTCGGCGGGTGGCCATCGTTGTAATCAAAAACTCACTCACCTGGGAGATGAGTGCAATGACACCCAGCACAATGAGCAACGGCCAGCTTACTCCATCAAAGTTGTGCGACCAGGCATACACCAACGCACCTACCCACACCATAGGTGCACCGGGCAAAATTGGGATGATCGCAAAAACCACTCCCAGAAACATGAGGACGTAACCGAGGCTGGAGAAGATCGTATCGTAAATTGTTGTGAGCATCGATGGTGAATATACCCGCATCTTTACGACGGGAGACGGTGATCCGTCAAGTCTTATTGAGTCACCTTGACTACTTTAGGTTTTTACTGTTATCCGCGAATCACGCGAATCTGCGCTAATAAATTCGTGAGAATTAGCGTGATTCGCGGAAAAGTCTAAGGCTATTCCAAGAAATAAGTTTGGCCGCGCCCTTCGACTCCGCGCATCAGAATGCGCTTCGCTCAGGGTGCTTTGCTATAAGTTTATTTCTTGGAGCGGCCTAAGGTGATCAGGAAGTCAACTTACCAGAACCGCTCGTGCGCCCTACTATCCATTGCTCATATGCTTCACGGGCGATATCACCCAAGCCCACATCAGTGGCGGCTTTTAGCAAGTCGTCGGCCCGGGCAATACCGTAGCGATTCTGGGCAAAATAGGTGCGCAGCCAGGCCTCAAAACGTGCGTCGTCACCGTTACGCCGCACTTGCTCAAAGAAAAGCGGGCCTTTGCCGTACACAATCGGAAAGTACGACCAGCGCGGGAATGCCTCCGAAGGCTGCCCCACCCGCCGGTCACCCTTGGCCTTGCGCTCTTGATCGTAGCGTTCGCTGAAAAACAAACTGCGTTGCGTGCGTGCAATCGCGTCACCATAGCGATCTTCGATATACAAAGATGCGCTGTATTGGGTCAACGCCTCATCCAGCCAGGCCTCGGTCATGGGGTTGCTGCCGACCATGTTGTACCACCACTGATGGGCAATCTCATGCGCAATCAGCCATTCAAAATAACCGCCTTCGAACTCATAGTTGACGCTGCTCACACCAGCCAACATCGGATACTCGATCCCACCGGCAATTGTGGCGGTCTCGAATATTTTTAATTCGCGATACGGATACGTCCCAAAGCGCCGCTCATAGGTCTTGAGCGCTGTGACGGCGTAATCGAGGGCGCGCATGCCGGTGCGCTCGTGTTCGGGCAAGTAGTAGCTGTAAATCGTGATATCGCCGTCCGTGTCGGCGCGCAGCATTGCGGTGCGCACGCGATATTGCGCGCTGACATGCATGGCAAAATCACGAGCAGGACCAGAGATACACATTTGAGCGTCGCCGTCCGGCTGACACACCCCAGTGGCCACCAACGTATAATTTTTGGGAAGTTCGATGCGAGCGCGATATAACGCCATCTCGCTCAGCACCACATCGCCAAACGTGGGCGTGCTATCCAACCGCCACTTTCCCCTCTCACGCAAAGCAATCATGGCGTAAGCATTCGGCAAGCTCAACATCTCGTCGATTAGCCCGAATGTACGATAGCCATTGGTGGGGCTCAGCGGGGCCGTCACGGTCAGCGCGAGTGTAAGGGTGAGTTGTGCGCCAGGGGCCAGCGAACTCGGTAATCGCAGCAATACCATCGAGCGATCTATCCGTCCGTTGCGCACAACAAAACGCGTTGTCGCCACACGCTGATTAACGCGCACATCGCCCAGGATCATTTGCCCCTCCATGTATTCAGTATTGGGATACAAACGCAGCGCGAGGTCTTGCATGGGGCTACGCTCGCGGTTGGTATAGATTACCTGTTGGGTGCCCAGCACCTGGCGCGTCAGTGGGTCGATCCGTAGCTGTAGGTCGTAGCGCGGCCAATCCCTCATCTGGGGCACATCTGCGGCCAGTGTGGGACGTAACGCGACAAGATACTCGCTGATTGCAGAAGATGACTTCGTTGTTAAGGACGCTGGTGAATGTTGAGCATCGCCAGCCGTCGCAGCACTTTTGTCTTGGTGAGAAGACCCACTATCAGACGGAGCACTCGCCCCTAAGTCGGTCGATTCCGCCAGTTGCGCCGCTGGCCACATGAACCATGACAAGGCGACGATCGACAAGGCTACCGTCAACATAATTAAAAAACGACGGGGAAACACGCGCATAAGAAGTCGGTCAGTATAATCTTGCTATCAATGAAATGGCTCCTTGGTTCATCTGTCTACGGGCTGCTCATCAGCTCTCTTATTCTTGCAGCTTGTTCTGGCAATGGTGCAGCCGCGCCCAACCCTACTCCGGGTAGCACTGACGATGCAGCCAACGGCGGCATCTTTGGCAATGGCAATCCGCCTGATCCAACGGCCACGATTGAGCTGCCCACACCCCGGGCGACCCTGACGCCACGCGCCACGCCGACGCTTTCGGCCGCCACGGCACCTCCGCCAAATGTGCCCATTGCCACGCCCACAGCAATCGTTTATGTGGTGCAGACGGGCGACACACCGATCGAGATTGCCAATAAGTTTGGGGTGAGCGCAGCCGATCTGATTGCCGCGAATAACAATATCGACGCCACCCGCCTGCAAATCGGGCAATCCTTAATCATTCCGAATGCCCAACAGCAACAAGCATTGCAAACGGGTGCGTTGTTGCCATCGCCCACCCCTGAGGCGTTGCAAGTGCAGGGTATCAATGTCTTCCGCACTGCTGCCGGCAGCTTGGAATGTCTGGGCGAAGTATTTAACCCTGGCCAGACGTCGCTCAATAATGTGCAACTACAAGTGAATTTGCAAGATGACAGCGGCAGCACACTCAAAACTGCGACCTTCTTTGTAGCGCTGGAAGTGATTGCGCCCAATAGCAGTTCGCCTTTCCGGGTTTTGTTTACGGATCCGCCCGCAACCTACAGCAAGGTCAGCATCAATGCCCTACGCGGCGAGTCCATTGATCCCACTGGGCGTTACACCGGGTTAAAGATCGACAAACAAGAGGGCGCAGTGGCCGGCCAGCAATACAAGGTAAATGGCGAGATTCAAAACACCGACACGGTATTGGCAACCAAAGTCCGGGTGATCGTGACAACCTATAGCGACAAAAACGAAGTGATCGGCTATCGCTACATCACACTAAGCGATATGAACCCAGGCGACAAACAACCGTTTGAGGTCACCATGACCTCCTCCAACCCCAACGTCGCCCGTTTTGCCGTGGCTGCCGAAGCGCTTAAGCCTCAATAAGAAGTGGAAAGTTGAAAGTGCAATGTTGAAAGTGGAATGAACAACCGTTTCACTTTTAACTTTGCACTTTTAACTGTTAGAGCACGGTTGCCGGATCGACATCGACAATGCAGCCAGGAGGCACTGCGATGCCATCCAAGAGTGCGCCGGGGGTGTTTGTGCGCACCAGCACTTGCCAACGATACTGTTTGTTACGGCGGGCGAAGTAGGCCGAGGCCGGGCCGATCACATCGCTCCGGTTTGGCACGCGTGCGCGCAACTGACGGGCCAATCCTTCGCACATTTGGCGGGCAGTATCGCTGTTTTCGCTGGCGATTTCAAAGCGAATGAGCCGAATATACGGCGGGAGTTCCAGCAGTTGGCGCTGCACTAATTCATAGCGGGCAAACCCCTGCACATCATGTTTAGCCGCATACTGAATCGCCGGTTGATCGGGGTTATACGTTTGCACAATCACCCGCCCCGGCAACAGTCCGCGTCCGGCTCGCCCGGCCACCTGCTCCAGCAAGTTAAACACACGCTCGCTGCTGCGAAAGTCCGGCAGAAACAAGCCGATATCGGCCAACACCACCCCAACAAGCGTGACGAGCGGCAGATCGAGGCCTTTGGCGATCATCTGGGTGCCGATCAACACATCCGCCTGCTGGTTGACAAAGCGCTGCAAGAGTTGATCGGCGCTACCGGAGCCGGACACGTCTTTGTCCCAGCGCACGATGCGCGCCTGCGGGAATTGCTCATGGATGGCTTGCTCCACTTTTTGCGTGCCAATGCCAATAAACCGAATCCGCGGGCCACGGCAAGTAGGGCAGATGGCGGGCACGGGCTCGGTGTGGTTGCATTGGTGGCAGCGGAGGACGGAGGACGGGGGATGGGGGACGGAAGCCAATTGCCCGTCGCTCGTCTTCCGTCCCCCGTCTCCCAAGTGCAGCGTCAACGGCACGTCGTCGTTCGGACATTTCAATACATGGCCGCAGTCACGGCACATCACGCACGAGGCCGCGCCACGCCGATTGAGAAACAAGATGGCTTGTTCACGCCGCTGCAAGACCTCACCCAGCGCCAGCCGCAGTGCGCCACTAAACATGCTGGTATTGCCGCCGCGCAGCTCCGCCCGCATATCTATGACTTGGACCGGCGGCAAGGGTTGATACAGCACCGTTTCAGTCTCTTTGATCGGCGCCACCTGCGCTAGACCCAGCCGCGCCTGCTGATCGGCAATCCGATTGACATGCCCACGCACGCGGTTGGGGAGTTCGAGGAAAGTTAGCAGAGGGTTGTGGGCAGAGAGCGAAGGGCGAGGAGAGGCGAAGGGCGAAGAGCGTAGGGCGAGAGGCGATTCATGTTCTACGCCCCACGCCTCACGCCCCTCGCTCTTCGCCTTATTACGCTCCACGCCCTTCGCTCCACGCTCTTCGTCCAAAGCCAGCGCCAGCGATTCTAAAGACGGTGTGGCGCTGCCGAGAATGAGGGTGGCACCGGTTTGCTCGGCGTAGTGCATGGCGACGCGGCGGGTGTCGTAGTAGGGCGTATTGTTCTGTTTGTAGGAAGGGTCATGTTCTTCGTCCAGCACGATCAAGCCTAGCTTGGCGACCGGTGCAAACAGCCCTGAACGGGCGCCCACAATCACCGGTAACTCGCCCGAACGAATGCGCCGCCAAGTGTCAGCCCGTTCACCCGGTTTGAGCTGGCTGTGAATAAGCGCGACTTTGCCGGGAAAGCGCTCCAGAAAACGGCGCGCCGTTTGCGGGGTCAAACTGATCTCCGGCACCAGCACAATCGCGCTGCGGCCCTGCGCCAACACCGCGTCCACCGCCCGCATGTATATCTCGGTCTTGCCGCTGCCGGTCTCACCGCGCTGGTGGTAGTGTTTAGGACGTGGAGCGTGGTGCGTGGGGCGAGAGGCGAGAGGCGTATCACGCTCTTCGCTCAACGCTTCTCTCCCATCGCTTTTTGCTCTTCGCTCTTCGCCCAACGCAAGCTGCACCACGTGCCACGCCTGCTGCTGGTCTTCGGTCAACGGTGGCGCGGTTTTGACCACATAATCGACATCGGCGAGTGGGTCGCGCCAGCGCTGGGCGTCGCCAAGCAACACATAGTCTTTGTCGGCCAGCCAACTAAGATCGTTGCGGTTGGCACCGGTTTCGGCATAAATCCATTCGGCCCAGGCTAGGCCGTTGCGCGTATGTAAATAATCCAACACCGCCAATCGTCGTTCCAGCGCGGCGGCTTGACGCGGTTTGCGGATCCCTTCCTCCTGCAAATTAGCGCGCACGATATTAAGCGTCGTCCCGGAGATGAGCAGTTGCGCCAGAGTGCTTTTGCGCGCTTGCGCAACGGGTTTGTCGAGCGTCGAGGTGCGCGTGGCAATCCCATCGGCCACCAAACGTTTGAGTTCGTTGCTCCAACCGCGCAGGCCATTGGCCTTAAGCCGTTGCTTCAGCTTGACTTCAGTAAGTGGGCCATACGCTTGTAGGAGCGCCATCAAGCGCACCCGCAAGGTGGCCGCTGGCGAGTTGGATAAAGTGCTGGCCCCGCCCTGCCCTTCCGCCAAGGCATAGACATACAGCGAGCGCGGGGTGAAACCGGGCGGCACCATCAAGGCGCAACAGCGGCCCAATGGAGCAAAGTATTCCCGCGCTATCCAACGCGCCAGCGCTAATTGGGTTGCGTTCAGCACCGGCTGTGGGTCCACCAGCGTGTGAATCGGTTTGAGTTGCGCGACAGGGATATTGATCTCAGCATTGGCTGAAGTCAGCGAATCGCGCTCACGCAACGACAAAACGACTCCGCTGGTTAGGCGATTTTGTAACGGTACACCCACTACGCAACCCACTTGCACTTGGCCCTGCAACGTGAGGGGCACAAGATAGCTTAACGGTTTGTCGATGGATTGGGTGAGCAACACCACTTCGGCAACTTGCATTTAGTTGACGATACCACGCTCAGGTGCGTCTACCTCGCTGCCTTTCACCCACTGAAAAAACTCTACGAAGTAGTGATCAGGGTCAAACACATACAGCTGCATCACGCCATCGCCACGAGCAATCGGGCCAGCGGCAATCTCGATATCGTGTGATTGCAAGCGCGTTTGCATGGCAGACAAATCATCCACCTCAATCGCCATGTGCGTGGCAAGGCCGCTTTTGGTAGCGGGCCCGGGATCAGCCCAACCCGCTGGGGCGGTGGTGTGAACCGCCAAAATAAAGTGCAGCTCGCTGTCGCCACAGGTGAACCAAGCACCATCAAACTTAAAGGTCTTGGGGCGCGCTGTTTCCGGCATGCCGAGGACGGTGCCATAGAACCAACGCGTCTTGGCCAGATCGCGCACAACCAGACCATTATGGGCAAGTGTTTTGAATGTCATTAATCTCCTCAAAATAGAACGTGGGAGATACGAATTGCTCCCCCGTGTTTGACGGGAATTGAACCACGAATCTCACTAATCTTCACGAATTCGTGGTTTACCCCGGATACCAAACCACACGTGGGTCGTCGGGGCTGCGCTGATACTCCCAGGCCCGATCAATAAGAGTAGGCAAATCTACCTTGGGCCGCCAGCCGAGCAAAAACTTGGCCTTGGTATTGTCCAGCCAAGTAGAGTGATACGGTGTTGCGATAGCCACAGATGCCAGCCTACGCGACGCCTGCAAATAATCTGCTACGTGCTGATAATTAACCGGCTCGTCCATGCAGATATTAAACGTTTGCTGGTGGGTTTTAGGGTGATCCAGCGCGCACAGGATCGACTCGACCAAATCATCGACATGCACAAAGTTACGCTGTACGGGTTGGCCGTGTGGGTCGAGCATCAGCGGTACGGTTTGTTGCGCGGCGTAGACACGGGCTTGTTCTGATGGCACAAACTCGTGCCAGCGCGGCCCACCAAACACATCTTCGCCAAAAGTCAGCGTATATTTGAAGTCGTCCGCGTCCATGATCCATGGCGCACGTAAGCAGCAACCATTTAGACCATATTGGATGTAATACTGCTCCAACATTGCTTCCTCCAGTACTTTTGAGAGCGCATAACAACCGGGATAGGCCGACCATTTCTGGGTCTCGGTGACCGGAATAGGATGTGGATAAACGAAATGACCCATGCCCGCATCACCGCCAATGAGAATAAATTGGCGAAAGTCGGCACTCTGGCGCGCACTTTCCAATAACCAGAACAAGCCCTTGACCGCCACATCCATGATTTCCTGAGGCGTCTCTTTGCACGTAGCCAGATGCAGCACATGGGTCACGCCCTGCATCGCACGCTGCACAACGTGCTCATCGGAGATCGACCCGCGCACAGTCTCGATGCGCGGATGGGGTGGCAGAGTACGGTTGTGGCACAACGCCCGCACCGTCACATCATCGAACTGCGGGCGTGCCAACAATGTGTCGATTAGCTTGCGGCCCACTTTGCCGGTGGCCCCAGTGACAAGGAGTGTTTTCATTTTTAAGTAGGGAATGATGCGTCAAACGTCAAATATCACGAGTCACGAGTCGCAAGTCACTGGACGTTTGACGCATGACGTTTGATCTTCTTCCAAATTGTTTCAATCCCTCAAAAGAATACACTAAATCGTATTCCTCATCACCACATCATCTATTCACCCCTTTATCCGCATCGGTCTATGCAGCACCCGATCCAGCAGCAACAGCATTGCGCCAAGCATTGTCAACCC
>JANMVQ010000559.1:0-41113 GCA_031392845.1 Chloroflexota bacterium | reverse complement strand
CCTCGATGCTTCTCAAAATGAGAGCAAGCTGGTCGCCGTTGCGTTGATTACGTGATGACACGGGAAAACAAGGGTTTTTCATTGATTTTCATCATCGAAATATTCGATTTTCTGACATGTCTCCTTTAGCGAAAGGTGGGTTAATTGGTATTCTCCTGCGATTGTGGCCGCCTGGCGACTAAAGTCGCGGCTACCCAAAGCAAAGTCGGCCTACGCCGACTAAGCTCTAGCCGACTCGAAGGGGTCGGCTTTGCTTCAGGTTGCACGCGGTTTTAACCGCCGTGCAACCGTTTACTTCTTCGCCTTGCTCGGTTTGGCGGTGGCATCCCGTTGCAGCCGTTCCAGCCGCTGGACATAATCCAAGGGATGGCTGATGGCAGCTGGGATGATGCGCACCACCACACCGCTGGCAATTTCGATCTTGGCCAGATCTTCCTCACGGTTTAGGTAGATCAGTTTGCCGATTACCCCACCAATCGTGACGACCTCTTCGCCGATTTTCATTTCCGAGACCACTTGCTCCTGTCGTTTGCGTGCGCGACTTTGCGGCAGCAGAATGACGGCCCAGAACAAGATAAATACCAACGATACGACGATCAACAATAAGATGACTACGCTTCCATTTGCAAAATCCACCATAGCAATGTCATTATATTTGCCAATACTTATAAATAATTTGCCAAAACGTATAATCTAACAAGATGGATAAGCGCCCGCGCCCGGACATGGCGCCCGACGAAGAATCACAGCCCCGCCGCCGTCCTACATTTCTGCAAATCACCCCCCGATTCGTCACGCATGTCAGTATTTTGGTTGTTGTTATTGGCAGCCTGCTGTTGGCCGGAAGTCGCCTGCCGGCGGCTCTGGGGTTGCAGATTGGCCCACCAGTCAATTCTGTGATTGATGCCCCACGCAGTTTTTCGTTGCCATCCATGCCAGCCACCCCAATCTTTCGTGGTTTGGAAGATGAAGCCACCCTGCCACGTCCTTCTACATACATCACCACAGCTCATGCTGTGGATACCAGCAACCGGCGCGAATTAATTGGCTACACCGTCCGCGATGGCGATACCCTGTTCGGGATCGCCTATGCCTTTGGCCTCACCCCCGAAACCGTACTATGGTCAAACTATCATACGCTCAAGGACAGCCCAGATTTGCTCAGCATTGGGCAGGAGTTGGTGATCCCACCTGCCAATGGCTTGATCGCCGAAGTAGAAACCGGCGATAGCATCGAAGGGTTGGCCCGCCGGTTCAAGGTTGAGCCAAAAACTATTCTGGAAGAACCGGTCAATGGTCTGGAAGACATCAACCAGCAGCTTGCGCCGGGGCGTAATCTATTTGTCCCAGATGGCCAGCGTGAAACCGTGGTTTGGCAAGTGCCCAAGTTGATAGAAGTGCGTCGCACAGCGGGGGGTGTGCGTGTGTATAAGGTGGGCGTGTGTGGCGAAGTGGCTATCCCCCCCTTGGGCAGCGGAGCCTTTGGTTGGCCTGCCAATCGCCGCTATCTTTCAGGCTATAACTTCACCCCATGGCACCCAGGCTTGGATTTTGCTGGGCGCTTGGGTGAGCCGATTTATGCCGCAGACGCAGGCACGGTAATCTATGCCGGTTACTCGTTGAACTCGGCTGGAAGACCAGTGGGCTACGGACAGTATGTCGTGCTGGATCATGGCAATGGTTATCAGACCTTATACGCACATGCCAGTCAGTTGTATGTGCGCTGTGGCCAACAAGTACAACGCGGGACTGTCATTGCAGCAGTGGGATCGATCGGCAAATCCACTGGGCCACATCTGCACTTCGAGGTGCGTTCCAGTGGCACTGCACTAAATCCCTGGAATTTGCTAAAATAACCCAAGTTGTTCGGGGGTAACCAGACGCTCAACCTACATTTGGTTAACTCGGACCCTATGATCGACAGACAGTTAGCTAAAACTTAATAGCGAGTAAGTCGAAATGGGTGGAGAAAGATCGAAAAGCACATTGTCGAGATTAATTCGTAGCCGTTGATGCCACGTTTGAAGGTCAGCATTGCTGCGGTAGACCGGTGACAGGTTTTTGCGGAAGGGTTTTCATAACCGTGCTAAACTTTTGCCTGCCTGCTGAGATATGACTTAGAGGAGGGGGGATCCCGAAAGTTTCTCGGCGACTTAATATGGATTTAAATCATTTGCAGAACGACTCATCTGACCGGAGGCTCGTACCAACGGTTGTGGCATCCAAAGCCAAGTCGCTCGCACTTACACTTACCGATACAGTTGCGGAAACGTGCGACTATATCCGCACAGACGAGTTTCGATGGCGCGCCTTGATTACGACCGGTCGCTATGCTACCCATAGCATAGTGGTAATGGCAGGTATTCTTTCGATTATTCTGGCTTCTTTCAAAATAAACACTGCGGCGCCCGCTGTAACACTCACCGTAACACCCAACAATCACTTGTCGCGCGGAGCGCAAACTGCAACGGGCAATTTGGCCGATTCTGGCATCCGAACCGTGGCACTAAATGGCCCTAGCATCGGTGGCAGTAGTTCTGGGCAAACCTTGTTTAAGTTGGATCGAGCCAATGCATCCCAACCGGGAGTTGTTGGCACTACCCTCGCCCAGGGACTTTCGCCCTACATTGGAATCTCCAATGTTGATTCTGGGTTGCTAAGCGAGCAAATTGCGCTTGCAGCTACAGAAGAAAAACCTGCCCAAGCGCGTGCTGAAATCCAGACCTATACCGTCCAAACTGGCGACACAATCGAAGGGATTGCAGCCCGTTTTAACCTACAGCCTACCACTCTGATCTGGTCCAACGACGCGGTCGAGAAATCGCCTGACAGCTTACAAGTGGGCCAAGTTCTCAAGATTCTCCCCACAAACGGTATCTATTACACTGTTCAAAGCAACGATTCTCTAAACGGTATCGCTGACAAGTTCAAGGCCAAAATCGAAGATATTCTGGCCTCCTCGCTAAATAATTTACAAACAGACACGCCTTTGCAGCCCGGCATGCAAATTGTGATCCCGAGCGGAGTGAAGGAATGGAAGCAGCAGGTAGTAGTCCAAAGTAATAACAATAATGCTGGCAGTCGAGCTAGCACCAGTTATGCTGCACCAGTTGCGCCGACGTATAACTCGCCGGGGAATTTCGGGTGGCCCACCGCTGCCAGCACCATCTCGCAAGGATTCTGGTGGGGCCATCGCGCTTTGGATATCGCACAAGCAGTCGGCGTGCCGATCTACGCATCCGAATCGGGTTACATAAGCTATGCTGGGTGGAATTACACCGGCTATGGCAATATGATCACCATCAACCACGGCGGTGGATTTGAGTCACTATATGGCCATTTAAGCGAGTGGTATGTAGACGCAGGCCAGTATGTGAGCAAGGGCCAACTGATCGGCGCCATGGGCAGCACCGGCAATTCCACCGGCCCGCACCTGCACTTTGAGATTCGGGTCAACGGTGTGCCATCTAACCCATACTTCTATTTGCAATAAACAAGTAAAAACTTCTAAATTCCGTTGTCTAATGCATGCCATGACAAACGAATTTTTTCCTGAGTCGGCACTGGCTGTCGTGGCCCATCCAGATGATTTGGAATTTGGGGCAGCGGGCACATTGGCAAAATGGGCCAAACACGGGACGCGAGTGGTGTATGTGTTGGTCACCAGCGGCAACGGCGGCACCCACGACGCGCAGTACAACCGTGACACGATTGCCGTCTTGCGCGAACAGGAACAACGCGCTGCAGCAGCCATCTGTGGAGTACATGAAGTTGAATTTCTGCGCTACAACGATGGTGAAGTCGTACCCAATTTGGAGCTGCGCAAGAAGCTAGTACACATGATCCGCAAGCACACCCCACAAGTGCTCATGTCCATGGATCCGACTATGTGGTTCAGCGGCAATGGCTACATCAATCACCCAGATCATCGTGCAGTAGGTGCGGCGACACTCGAGGCGGTCTTCCCGGTGGCAGAGATGCCCTTAATGTACCCCGAGCTTGGGCTAGCCCATAAAGTCAGCGAAGTATGGCTACAGTGGGTAGAAGCCCCCGATACCTGGGTGGATATCAGCGAGACGCTGGATTTGAAGATCGAAGCGTTGCGCCAGCACAAGAGCCAAGTTGGGGATGATGTCGTGGATATGGTTTCGAAATGGGCCTATGAAGCGGGCAAAGGCCTTTGCCCGGCAGAAGCTTTCAAGGTGATGTATCTCAAACAGCGCGAATCGGCCAAACCGGCCGAAGCCGTGTAAAGGTATGAGTGTCTCTACAAAATCTGCCAAAATCGCCAGAAAAATCTAATGCCATTTCTATATATCATGCATGTATAATATAGGTTCACTACGCTTAAGAGCGGTTGCTGTGATGAATTTATGTGTGGCCCATTTGCCCAAATTGCACTTATTTGATTTGATCTTATTTTGATCTGCTGTATGCCAATTTCTGGCCGATGATTCCATATCCGTGATCACACCCAACCCTATTTTCGCGCTTACATAATATAAATATGATAGTGGCGATATATACGAAACTAGGATTCCATGCCGAGCAAGACTAAAACAGAAGCGGCCCCAACAAAGACTGCCGCCAAAACAACCAAGACGATTACACGCACTGCCACAAAAGTGGCCAGTGCCTCGAAGAAACCCCTCCGCAAAAAGGCCAAAGGAACGGTTGCCGAAACCACCGATACCCTTGCCCCTGAAGTTGCAGCCGCGGAGGCGGGCGCGGTATTGATCCCGATAGAAACCGCCCCATCCAACTATTGGCGTCGTGTCGACCTGCATATGCACACGATGGCCTCACATGATTACGAACAGCCCGAAAAGAGCTATCTCGATATTCTCAAACAAGCCGAACGGCGCGGGCTGAGCATGATCGCCTTTACCGATCACAATACTGTGAACGGTTATCGCAACATGCACCGCGAGATCAGCGACTTAGAGATGCTGGAGCGGCTCAACCGCATTCAACCAGAAGAAATGGGTCGGCTGCAAGAATATCGCCGTCTGCTCAAGAAAATAGTCGTACTCCCTGGGTTTGAGTTCACTGCGACTTTTGGCTTCCATATCTTGGGCCTCTTCTCGCCCAATAAGCCCTTCCGCGAGATCGAAAACGTGCTAGTGCAACTGCGCGTGCCCAGCAACGTGATTGACCAGGGCCTCACCGAAGCAGGTGCGACCAGTGATGTGTTGGCTGCATATCGAGCCATCGACGAAGCGGGTGGCATTTCTATTGCCGCACATGCCAACTCATCGAACGGCGTCTCGATGCGCAACCTGAATCTGGGCGGTCAAACCCGGATGGCCTTTACGCAAGACCCACATCTGCACGCGATTGAATTCACCGATCTGGATCGGGGTCGCCGTTCTAGCGCAATGCTCTTCAAAGGCACTCGCGCGGAATACCCTCGCATCATGCATGTGCTACAAGGCAGCGATGCACATCGACTGGTTATCGACCTCAAAAACCCACATCGGCTAGGAGTGGGCGAGCGTCCCACTGAAATCGAATTGCCAGAAGTGTCATTCGATGCACTACGCAGCTTATTCCTAAGCCAAGAGTTTGATCGAGTGCGCATCGCGGAAATGATCGAAATTGAGCCAAGTGTTGCGATTATCAAAGAAAATCCGGCCAGTGTTTTTCATCCAGTGCTTAGCAAAAAGGCCGATAAGTTTGATGAGATTCTGCGCGATATTTGCGGCATGTCGAATGCCAATGGCGGGTATCTGTATATCGGATGCGATGCCAAGCTCAGCAAAAAATCGACAGGTGTAGCCAACCCCGAAGTGGCAACTCGCGAATTGAGCGAAGCCATTGCGGCAAAGATTCAACCTACGCTGACCGCTGCGGTTATCACTGAGGAAGTCAACAGCAAGCCGGTTTTGCGCGTGCAAGTACCACCCAGCCAGCAAGGCAACAAGGCTCCGTATGCGATCAACATTGAAGACACCACTTCGATTTACATTTACGCCAATGCGATAACACGATTGGCGAAACGCGATGAAATTGTGAGTTTGGTGAAGCGCTCGGTAGAAGCAGATCTGGCTCAACAGCCCGTGCACCATTCACGCCCAACCCAACCAGCATCCACACGCCCAGAGCGCCCTGCGCGCTTTGATTCACGGCGAGATCGTGATAGAGACCGCGGCGATCGTGTTGATCGCAGCGAGCAACAAGCCGCTCGCCAGCCACGTCCAACCCAAGAGCGTAGTCCGCAAAGTCAAGCTGGGCACAATCAACGTAGTAGTAGTCCGACCCATACAAACACGCGTAGCGCCCAGAATCCGCGGGTTGCATCGGCCACGGCCAGTAACCGTAATGTTGCCAACCGACAGCATAGCAGTATTGGAGGCGCGGGCCGTATGCGCCCAGACAGCCGCAATAAGCGGGTCGTTATTGATGGCTTGCCAGAAATCGACCCCGCTTTGGAGATGCAGGAGTTGGAGGCGCAGTTTGCCGCTCAGGACGCTGAACTGAACACACCAGCAGTGACGCCAGTGGTCGTTCCATCGGTTGATGATGCACCTGTATTGGCAACAACCCAGACCTCAACAACGCCAAATATCCCTATTCGTCGCCCCATCAATCCCCTGGAGATTAAGCTGGACGGACAGCCACGCAACGGGGTGCAAGTGATGGCGATGGAAGAGCGCGATAACGTGGTGTATTTCACCGTGCGCGATTTGCGAAACAACACCACGGTGCGCAATGTGACGATGAAGAGCGCACGCGACTTGTGGCATTACGCCATCAGCCAGTATGCCGAGGCCCCAGCTGGCCCACCGGACATCGACTGGCAGGGTGAGAAGGCTGATCGCAGCATCTTGAATCGTTCGCAGCGCGGCGGCAAGATGCGCTACGATGTAGCAATGCGTGACGCCGAAGGCCGGGTGCGAGTGTTCTACGGTGTAACGGATGATGGACTGAACGAATCCTGGCGGACACTGGTTGCCCAAATCATCGCCAACAGCGCTGAAAATAGCGATGGCGATCAAGGTGATATCGATAATACGGATGCGGATGAAGACAATCGTTTCAATCGGATCACACCGAATGATGTCTCTAATCGTGCGAGTGCGGATTCCGACGAAGAGTAAGCCGATCTACAGATATTCAGATTGAAAAGTAAAAATACCGACCTCCTCGGTCTCTCAGACCGAGGAGGTCTATTCCAGAAACAAATCTGAAGACCTATATATCTAATAGACAAAAGCACCTCGGATGCCACTCATGCATCTGGGGTGCTTTTTTATTTCACAAAATCTAGCTTCAAGTTCAGCTAAACACTCACGTCAGACTCACCCGAAGTATCACGTTGTTTCCAAACGCGGCGGGGTTTGAGGTCTTCTTCATCAAAATTTGTAATCGAAAAGTCGATCTCACCATGCCAGAAATCGTACATTTCCAGGGCTTCGCCAGCGGCCTTGGCAAATTCTTCGTCGGGGGAAAGCACGGCCTGTTGCAGTATGGTCTTAGCATCGGCACTGCCAATTTGAGCCAGAGCGTTGAGGGTAGCCAATTGCACTTTACGATCTGAGTCATCAAACAGGCTTTTCAAATCATTTACGGCGCCTTCGTCTTCTAATTCGCCTGCTGCCTCGACTGCGGCCAGGCGGGTGGCGGGGTGCACTGCTTGAAGTTCCTCGCGTACAAATTCAGCAAAGCGTCGATCCTGACTGCGTCCCATCGCAATGATTGCGCTGCGGCGCGTATCGGGGTCCTCAGATGCAAATGCCGCGCGGATATACATGGCCACGGTGTCATTGGAGATATAGCTCAACGATTCGAGGGCGTTGCGATACACTAGAGAATCTTCGGGAGCAGCCCGAAAATGCGTGAGTAGCGCTTTATAGATTTGGGTGTGGCGTTCCTTTTTGAGGCGTTCTAACTCGGACAGTAGAGCAAACCGACCCAAGGCCCGAGCCGCAGCCGCCCGCACGGGTTCGGCGGGGTCCGATTTCAACAGGTCGATCAGTGGATCGATCAGCGCAGCATTTTCTTCCTCGCCTAGGCCGTCGATGGCATTGCGCCGCACATTGGCGTCCACATCGTTGAGCGCCAACCGAAAGATATTGTTGAAGTTCAGCTCAATATCGTTGGCGGCCAAATCCAAGAGTGCAGTTGTCAGCACAATCCGTCGTTCGGACGAAAAGCCATCCCATTGCGTTTTAAACGCAGCCAAATCGGCATCCGCTAGATCATTGAAACCACGTAACCAGGCGGGTTTTAGACTGGCATTGCTGCGTAATTGCTCGCTGGCTTGGGCAAATGTAACAGTGTTTTTCGGTCGAGTCATATTTTGTGTCTATAAACCGAGGCGGCCTTCAAACCGAGGCGCTCTCAAAGACCGCCTCGGTTTGGAGAGACCTTTAACGAATCGAAATCGGCTTGATGATATCCAGCACCACGATGACAGCGGATAACCCCAACAACATCACCATGCCAAAAGCATGCACCCATTGTTCGCGGCGCGGGTCTACCCGGCGGCCACGGATCCATTCGATCAATATAAACATGATACGCCCACCATCCAAGGCCGGGATAGGCAACAAATTGGTGAAGCCTAGGGCTAAGCTGAGAAAGCCCGCAAAGCGGACGAATGGGAACAAACCTTGCTCCTCGCGCTCGCCAACCAAGTCGACAGCAATTTTGGTGATGCCCAATGGGCCTACCGGGCGCGCTTGCTCAAGTGGCACCTTCTGGCGCGCCATCTCGATAGGGGCGCTCACCATCGCCCCTAACGTAGTTACCATATCGTTAGCGGCTAAGCTGACCGCTTGGATTGGATTCAGGATGAGGCGCTCAGATTTAAGCACGCTGGAGCCGATACTGATTCCTAAGGGTGCCTCAGGGTTGGCGCTAGCGGGGATGCTGCCGTTTAGACTCACCTCTTTGCGGTTGACTGGTTTTTGTGGTTGTGGATCTAACCGCGAGACTACCAGCGAAAATGTTTTGCCAATTGAGGCTTGCGCTTGTTGGCGGAGGGCGTTGGTATTCAAGCTTTGGTTCAAGCCCTCGCTGTCTTTGACCCGCTGCAGCAAGTCCATGCCATTGACTGACACGACTACATCGCCCGGCAATATGCCGATAGCGGCACCCGGGCCATCCTGATTGACGGCCATGATGCGATAGCGATATTCGGTCGGCACCATGGCCAGAAAACCATAAGCCACCACCAAAATAACAAATGCACCGATGAAGTTCATCAGCGGCCCGCTAAACAGGGTGATGAAACGCCAACGCTTGGGCTGTGCCGCGAAACTGCGCGGATCATCGGGCAGCTCTTCGCCGGTCATTTTGACAAACGCGCCAATAGGCAGCCAGTTAAGCGTATAAGTGGTCTCGCCACGCTTAAACAGCGTGAGGGCACGCGGCGGAAAGCCCATGCCAAACTCCTCCACTCGGATGCCCGCCTTTTTTGCAGCAAGGAAATGCCCAAGTTCATGTATGAACATGAGTGGAGGGAGCAGGATGATAAAAATCAGGAGGCCGAAGCCGAACGAACTAATGAATTCCATAATGTGTTTTTGTGTAAGTGCTGATGACGGATGGCCGAATACCCGCTGCTAGCTGCCAGTCACCAGCGACTAATGCAGTATAGGCCAGAGCGTTAGATCGATATGAGTGTTACGCAGATATTTGCATAAGGTTGTAAACCCCGCGATCCGTCTGGCGCTCAAACTGGGTAATGACATAACCAGAGGCAAACGCCGCCTGAAATTGGGCTCGGGTCTTCAGCCGAATGTTCTTGGCAAGCTCGAAATCTTGTTTCTTGAGGGCTTGGAAGTCGAGGGGAATGGCGATGGCGATGGAATCGGGCGAAGAGCGAGAGGCGCGTTCTTCGCCCTTCGCCTTACGCTCCTCGCCCTTCGCCCTTCGCTCCCCCAGCCACCATTCCACCTCAAGCCGATCCGAGGGCAAGCCAACGTTAAGACTATCGCGCATCTCGCCGTAGCAATTTTCGATGTATGTCCGGCAGATACAGCCGAGCTTATTGATATTCAAATTGGCGTTTTTGGCTTCGAGTGGGTCGTAGGTCCAAGTGACCAAATTGATACCTTGCGCCAATAAGCGCGTGGCTTGCTCGCGTTTGAGCGCCTCGCCTACCCCTTGACCCCGATAATCCGGCAGCACGGCCGCCATGTGCGAATGGTGACTAAGACCCTTGTTTGCCCCTGGCACATGGGCGGGGGAAAGAAAGCTAAACACCATACCCAACATGACTCCATCCGACGAGAAAGCTCCCAGCGCCAGCGCACCGTGATAGGTCATAGCGATGGTGATATTGGACGGTACTACCTCCTCATGGCTCCACGTCACAGCTTGGATGTGCTCGCATTGGCGATGGTCGTCTGGGGTCTCAAATGGGCGGAGGATGAATTTCTCGTTTCTCATCTTTCATTTCACATCCTTGTCGCACAAAATATACGCGCGCTGGCTCTGGTGTTCGACAGCTGGTGCATAGGGTGCACGGAGGAGTGAAAACTGTATCGTAAAGCCTGCCGCGTGCAACCAATTCTCCATTTCCTCGCGCTCAAAAAATGCAAAATCGAGCGAAACCGGCTTGCCCCACCACTGATCCATGTGAACGGTTTGGCTACCAATATGAAACGCGGCAAACAATAAGCCGCCCGGCGACAGCACACGGTATAACTCGCGCAACGCCTGCGGGATTTGCTCACGCGGGATATGGATCAGTGAATAGAAGACAACAATGCCTGCCAAACTCTGGTCTGGCCAGTGGCTATCCAAGATATTGTTTGTTTCAAATCTAATACCAGGATTGAGTTGGCGCGCTTGTGCCACCATGCCTGGCGACAGATCGGCCCCGAATATATCCACCCCTCGTTCATGCAAATAGCGGGTGACATGGCCAGGCCCGCAGCCCATATCGCACACCTGCCCCCTGCCCCGCACCCGATCTGAAAAATCGTCCAGCAAACGCCGGTCCAGCGGCTTGCCAGCTAACTCGTTATAGATGCGCACTGCATATTCAACCGCCACGGCATCGTAACCCTGTTCGGTAGGGTTGTTTGTCTCGGACTGCATATCTAGAATCAAGTGATTAAGTGATTCGCGCGCAGCGGGAAGAGCTTGCATAATAGACCAATTGCCGATGAATTCACTCGCTTGTTCCGGGGCAAGCAACGTATCAAAGGGGTCTGCGACAGCAGGCTGCTTGGCGATTTTCGTCTGTGGCCAGTAGACACCGAGCGTCTCACGCCAATCGCCATAGTGTGGGTGCAGCCAGGTGCGGGTCGCCGTATATTCGGTTTCGTCAAAGGGGGTGGCGACTTTGGATCGAAAAACTCGAATAATCAAAGCTTCAAGCGCATCCCAATGTTGGATGAACTCGATGATTTCAGGTGAGGTCAATCGTGCGGTCAGCGCTTGAGTGACTGGGTTCATCGGGTAATTGTAAGAGGGAGTTTGGACAACTGACCGTTGGAATCTACAATACGATCTTAAATATCTTAATTTGTTTTTCAGGAGGCAAAAATGACTGTTGACATTGGTGCAACTATTTCGCGAGCATTTGACATAGTTAAGCGACATCGTGCGCTATGGATATTGGGATTTCTGGCAGCGTTGGGGGGTGTAGGTGGTGGGGGCGGCAACTTTAATCTCCCCAGTGGCGGCAACTTCGGAGTTCCATCCGGCAATGGGGGTTCACTGGACCTACCCAGCAATAACCCCCTTGAGCAATTCAATCGCATCTTCTCGCCAGAAAACTGGCAGCTCATCGGCGGGGTGGTTCTGGCCGTGTGTTGTATAGGTATTGTCATTGGCATTGTGCTTTGGCTAGTGGGTTTGGCCGCCAATGGAGGATTGATCAGCGGGGCAAATCGGGCTGAGATGGGCGAAAGCTTCTCCTTTGGCGAAGTATGGCGCAGTGGCGCGGCACGCCTAAAGTCGTTTATTGGCATGCGTATTCTGCTCATCATTCCAAATATCCTTGTCTCAGCCATTGTGGCGGTAGCGGTGGTTATTGCCATTGTCGGCGCCGGTGGTTTGGCGGCCCTAAGCGATAGCGCACAATCAGATAGCGGAGCAGGCATCTTTGCCATCTTCTCGGGAGTCGCCTGCATCATTATTCCACTTATCTGTGTGCTGTCGATATACAGCATCATTGCTGGCGGCATTCAAATGCTAGGCGATCGCGCTATCATGATCGACCAAGTTGGGGCAATGGATGCCATCCGACAGGGCTGGGCACTGTTTCGTAGCAACCTGGGCAACATCATTATCATGGGCATCATCCTTGCCATCATTGGCGCTATTGTTGGCTTTATCGCGGTTCTGGTCGGCGGGATTGTTCTCGCGCCATCAATTGTGTTGATGGTGACTCAGTCCAGTAGCCAGTCTGGGCCACAAGCGTTGTCATTTGTTGTGCTGGGTGTTTCGATACTGGCCTTCATTGTGATTGTCGCGATCATCTCTTCGGTGGTGGTGGCTTTCCGGGCCACAGTTTGGACACTTATCTACCGACAAATCTCCGGCAAAGGCATGGCACTTCCACCGGCATCGTCTGCACCCCCTGCGCCGCTGCCCGTGCAATAGTTGGCGTAACACAGGTAGGGCCGGGCAAAGCCTGCCCTACCTGTGTCGTAACCGATCGGCATGCGCCTGCAAGGTTTCGCCGGTCGACACATCGTGATTGTGCGACTTGCCCATGTGAATGCGCTGGGTGGAATAAATTCCCCGATGGCCAGAGCACACATAGGCCATCACGCAAATCAACACAAAATAGATGGGCGAGCCGCCACCGAATAACTCCAGCCCCATCAACATGCAGGCCAGCGGGGTATTGCTGGCCCCAGCAAAGACAGCCACGAAGCCAAGCATGGCCATCCAAGCGGGATCAACCCGCAGCACGTGCCCGAGGCTATGACCCAACGTCGCGCCAATCACAAATAGCGGCGTGACCTCACCGCCCAGAAAACCGGTGCCGAGGGTGATTACTGTAAAGATCAGCTTAAAGAGAAACGCAAAGGCTTGCCATTCGTTCAACTCCGTGTGCACACTGCGTTGAATGAGCGGCAGGCTCAACCCCAAATAATCTTGCGTGCCCAGCAGACCCGTCAGCGCGAGCAAGGCCAATCCACCCAACACTGGGCGCAGCCAGAAATATTGCAGCTTGCCTGCAAAAAACTTAATGGCGTGGACGAGTTCGACGAACACCAAACTGGTGAGGCCACACAGCCCACCCGCCAGAATGACTTTTAGTATCAAAAGCGGGTCGATTCCAAAGTCGGCGATCTGTGGATATTGCGCGTGCGATACGCCCAGCGCGCGCGTGACCCAATCGCCAACCAGTGCTGCAACGAGGCAGGGCACAATGCCGTCGTAACGAATTTGCCCTACGTGCTGCACCTCCATGCCAAAGACAAAGCCGGCTACGGGCGTGCCAAATACCGAACCAAATCCACCGCTGATGCCAGCCATGAGCATGAGGCGGCGATCGTGTCGATTGATTTTTAAGACGCGACGCACTGCGTCAGCCAGGCTCGCGCCCATTTGCAGGGCCGTGCCTTCGCGCCCAGCTGAACCGCCAAACAGATGCGTGATGATGGTGCCAAGCAAAATCAAGGGGGCCATGCGCAGCGGGACGTCGCGTTGGTTGATGTGGATCTCCTCAATGATGAGGTTATTGCCCTGCGCAGCGATGCCGGCAAAACGTCGGTAACCCCATGCAATCAGCACCCCAGCAACCGGCAAGGCCAGAATAATTTGTGGATGGGCTACGCGGAATTGGGTGGCCCAATCCAGGCTGATGAGAAAGACGGCTGAGGCGCTACCCGCCAGGATGCCGACCGCGCCACCCAGCAATACCCATTTGCCCAAGGTGCGCGCCAATGCGATGAACTCGCGCGGGTTCAGATGCATGGCGCCACGGGCCCATTGCCAAATACGCTGCATACGCTGCGATTGTTGTGACATAGGCGCTATCTTACTCATGCAACTATGTGCGCGGTTGGCAAGCCTGCGATCTGCATATATAGGACGACGGAGAAATCAGGTGCCTAAATTGTCATGACCAGCTTGCCGATATTTTCGTTGGCTTCCATGCGCCGGTGCGCTTCTGTGGCTTGCGATAGTGGCAACACCCTGTCGATAATCGGCTTGAGTTCACCGCTGGCGAAACGTGGCATGGCGAAGGCTTCGAACTCGCGAGTGAGCGCGACCTTTTGCGCCAAAGGCGTCCGGCGCAGCGTGGTGCCAGTAACAGTGAGGCGCTTGCCCATGATCATGCTCAGATCGAGCTCGCCCGATGAACCGCCCAGCATGCCGATGAGCATCAGTCGCCCATTTGCCCCCAACGCTTTGAGGTTGTCGTTCCAATAGGGCGCGCCGACGAAATCCAAGATCACATCGACACCTCGGCCTTGTGTTAAGACCATGGTCCGCTCGACAAATGATTCGCTTTTGTAATGGATGGCCTGCGCGCCCAGTGATTCGCAGAAACGCACCTTATCGGCGGTGCCAGCGGTGGCAATGGCTTGCGCACCTGTGGCACGCACGAGTTGTATGGCGGCGGTCCCAACCCCACTGGCTCCGGCATGAATCAGGGCAGTCTCGCCCCTCTGTAATTTGCCCAATGTAAATAGATTGAGATATGCTGTCAGAAATACCTCAGGGATAGCGGCAGCTTGTTCATAGCTCAGGGTGTCTGGAATGCGCATGGCCATGCCGACTGGCACACTCGCCAACTCCGCGTAACCACCGCCAGTGACCACCGCCATCACCCGATCGCCCACCTTGAAGTCACCCGTGGCTTGCACGACTTCACCTGCTAACTCCAAACCCAGAATCGAAGATGCCCCTTCCGGCGGTGCGTATCCACCTTTGCGTTGCAGCGTATCGGCGCGGTTGGCGGCAGTGGCATGCACCTTCACCAGTAGCTCGTCGATAGCTGGGATGGGGTCGGGCGCATCGTCATAGCGCAGCACATCGGGGCCACCGGGTTGGGAATAAAGGATCGCTTTCATAAGCTGATCATACGCGCAGCAAGGCTAAAGCACTCAGCGCTCAGCACTCAATCACGCCGCAAATCCATTCACCTGCATGGCTCGTCGGTAGGCCACTGCAACCGCATCGAACTTAAGGTGCAACTCAGCGGCTAAATCAAACGGCACTTGCTCCGGACGTTGCGATTCGACGATGCGCTTATCCTGATTGAAGATCACATTCTCGAATTCTTGCAACACGCTATCGGGCTGCTCAAAGTCATAGTTGCGCCCGATGATGCAGTAACCCGTGCAGCGATTCTCTGAAATTGGCTGCGAGACAAAGAAATACACCATCCCCTTGTTCGCGCCCCATCCCAACCGCAATACGATGGTGTAGGGCAGATGCACCTCATAGCGGCTGCGTCGGACTGGACGCTTTTTCTCTTCATTGGCGAACACTGGGAAATCCTCACTGTTGCTCGCCTCCGGGCGCACGATGGTGTAGTGCAGCACAGGGCCCTGTGTCGTCACCGTATGTTCGGGCACTTCGGGTCGATTGATATCGCCAAGCAAACCCGGATGCACCCACGGAAAATGGCCAAAATCGGTAAAGTTCTCCAACTGGCGCGAGGCATCAGACTGCCATGCAAACGGGCCAGTGTTGACAATCTTCCATTGGCCATTTTCAAATTCGGGGATCTCCGGCAGCGGGTGCTGCGGCTCGGCCAACGCAACCCAGATCAGCCCATAACGCTCTATACAGCGATACGCCGCTACGCGCGCTTTGGTCGGGATCGTGTCAAAACGGCTTTGCGGGATGAGTGTGCACGCGCCTTGCGGGTTGTAGCGCCAGCCATGATATGGACACATGATCTCATCGCCTTTCACCTCACCCAACGACAACGCTGTGCCCCGATGAATGCACAAATCGTCCATCGCATGCGGTAGGCCATCAGTCGTGCGCCAAAGGACAAGGAACTTTTCGAGCAGTTTGCTTGCTATCGGTTTATCGATCAAAGTGTGGGCATAGGCCACTGGGTGCCAGCAGGTGTATAGATTCTTTGGAATGGTCATGATTTGCATGGTTCGTCAAGGCGTCTCTGCTAGGTCTAAGGAGGATTCAGCCCGAGTGCCTGAACCACGCTCGTGTCCAATTCGATCACGTCATTTTTTAGTTTGCGCTGCATGCCGAAACATTCGTCGTAGCCCCAAAGCGCCCAACCAATCTTCAGGCTTTCGACTGATGTGCGCACATCCTGAATCCATTGGGCACGATCTTGGGCGGGGGCATTTGGACAATAAACGCCAAATTCACCCATCCACAAGGGCACATCGTGCTGGGTGCCCCAGTCGGCTGCCTCGGCCAATTTGCTCTTCAGCTTACTGGCCGTAATGTAGCTATAGCAGTAAATACGCAGGCTGGATTTTCGCCCGGCATCCGTAGTCTTATCAAGCGTCGGCTTACAGCGTTCGGGGGTGGCGGGGTAAGGCACATCGCGCAAGGTCTCTAACCCGGGGCCGGCCCAAGTTGCGCCCTGGTGGGTAAACTGCATTGGGTCGTAGAAATGAAATGAGTAAACCAAATTTTTGTCGGCCAACGGGCTGAGTTTGTTTAGCCCGCTGATCCCACCCCACTCGTTGCCAGTCACGATCAACGTGTGGCTGGGTACAATTTGCCGCATACGCTCGACCCAGGTGGCCTGAATTTTGGCCCAGCGGTCGGCGGCTTGGTCAAACACTGGCTCGTTCAGCATCTCAAAGATCACCCGGTCGCTGTCGCGGTCGGCATAGCGGCTGGCCAGCGTCGGCCAGAACGTCATAAAGCCATCAACATATTTTTGGTTATGTTCCCAAGCGTCTTTATCCTGATCGTGCATGTCGATCACGACAGCCAGATCATGGGCCAACAATCGGTCTACCGCGCTGTCCAAGTAGCCGATCATGGCCGGGTTTAGCTCGGCGGGTTTGTCGGGCTGATAGAAAAACGTCGGGCTAATCACCAGCCGCACCGACAACACACCCATGTCGCGAATGAGCTTAAGATCCGCATCGGTCATGTAGTTTTTGAAGTAATCG
The DNA here is from genome assembly GCA_031392845.1 of Chloroflexota bacterium. Classification (GTDB taxonomy): domain Bacteria; phylum Chloroflexota; class Anaerolineae; order J036; family Brachytrichaceae; genus JANMVQ01. The sequence goes on along the minus strand of JANMVQ010000559.1, from coordinate 24,083 downwards.
GCGCTGGTGCCTTCGGGGAACCAGAACCAGCGGGTGATGTTGACGCTCTTGGCCAAGCGCGCTAATCGTTGTGGTGGGACGGCACTCAGCTGTTTTTGAGACTCATTCACTGCTGGCACCGATATAGTTGCGGCGGGTTGTTTCATCTGTGTCGGCACTGCTATCGGCCGGACCGCTGAACATGCGGCCAGCACAACCATCACAGCCGATAGATAAAACCCAAAATAGTTTTTCTTAAATTCCTGCTCCATCACAATTCTCCAAACTGAGCGATCCTCAAGACTTGTTACTTTTAGAACATTATTACGCTTTGTCGAGAACAGGGATGAAATTGAAAATTCAAAAGGCAAAATTATAAAAAGAATCCACACAAATCGTCGACCACTTTTATAATTTTGCCTTTTTAATTTCTGATTTCTTCTCTTTTCATGATAGCCCACCAAAACGAATAGCAATCATCGATGTCTTTCTGGGTTGCGTTGTCCACGGGCTGTCTGAAGGGCAGATGCTGGACCCGTTCGGAGAACTCGCCGACGATGTCATCCACATTGATCGTCAGCAACTGCTTATCTTTGACGACCAGATCGCCGTTCACAATCACATGCTTGACACTACTGCCGGTCTCGCAATGCACCAGCATACCGTACGCATCGTTCATCGGAGCCAACACCGGGTTGCGCATATCCAGCAAGGCGATATCGGCGAGTTGACCAACCTTGAGCTGGCCCAATTGGCCGCGCATCAACAAGGCTGCTGCGCCGCCCTGCGTGCCGATTTCAAAGGCTTCGCGCGCAGTCACCCACGAAGCGGGATCGATGTCTTTCAGATTGTGAACAAGCGCGGCCAGCTTAATGGCATCCCACATGCTTTGATTGTCGCTGCTGCATGCCCCATCTACTCCCAATGCCACGGTAATATTACGCTGCAGCATCTCACGCATGGCCATCAATCCGCTGCCCAATTTTAGATTCGCAGCCGGATTATGGATTGGGATGGCGCCCTTCTCGGCCAAGAGATCCAGATCTTCGACGCTACGAATCCACACGCTGTGCGGCAGAGTGAAATCAGGCGCAAGTAGATTTTCGTCATACAGCCAGTGGATGATGCTTTTGCCATGGGTCTGTCGAATACAGTAATCCTGCACGCGTGTTTCTACGCAGTGCATGTGCACCCCCGCGCCATATTTACGGGCTAGCTCAAAGGAGCGCTGCAAACAGTCCCTTGTCACCAGCTGCCCAGCGCCGGGGCCGAGAAAACATTGTAGGCGCCCATTTTCACTCATGTGCCAATCGCGCATCCATTCGTCGAACAGGACCAAATTGTCTTTCAGAATGCCGCGACGGAAATCATCGCGGTCGAGCCGATAGCCACCGTGCGCCATGCCATACACGCTGCCACGCAGGTCGATGCCGAGCGCATCGGCGGCGTCCAGCACATAATCGTGGTCGTCGTACATCGGGGCCAACGTAGCGCGGATGCCGGCATCTTTGTTGGCCTGCATACCCGCGTCCAGCACCTCGCGGTTCCAAGGGCCACCATGCCAAAAATGGTCGAGCGTACCTGTGCAGCCGCTTTGCAGCATTTCGATGGCGCTCAGGGCGCTGCACAAATAATGATCGCGCGGGGTGTACTCGCCACACAAGGCATACAGCCAGACCAACCACGGCTCTAGCGGCATGCACTGAGTCGCACCGCGCATGTAATTCTCCGGGGTATGGGTATGGGCGTTGATGAGGCCGGGGATGGCGAGCAGCCCGCGGGCATCCAGAGTTTGAAGGTTCGAAAGTTCGTAAGGTTTGTAAGGTTCGTAAGGTTCAGAAGGTTTGTAAGGTTCGTAAGGTTTTGAACGTTTAGAACCTTCTGAACCTTCTGAACTTGCCGAACCTTCTGAACCTTCCCAACTTGCTGAACGTTCGAACCCGGCAGGGCCGATAGCGACGATGCGGTTATCGTCGATCAAAATCGATTGGTTTTCGCGGCGGCTTCGAGGCGCATCCGGAGTGAGGATATCGCAACCATCAATGAGAAGCATGCGCGTATTTTATTGCACTAGATTAAAGAGCTCAGCACCCAGCCAAGTCATTTGTCTAAAGCACGTTGCCACATCTGTGCCCGCAGTGCGCGTGGCGAAAGCTGGTAGCGCTGTTTGATTAACCGCGAGAAGTGAAAAGCGGATTGAAAACCGCTACGCGCCGAGATTTCGCCAACCGACAACCCGGTATCGCGCAGTAACGACAAACCGCGTTCCAAACGCACCTGCCATAGATAACGGGCTGGGGTAATCCGCAAGTGCTTGCTAAATAGTCGGATCAAGTGCTGGGGGGTCACACTCGCGACCCGGGCGATGGTATCGAGCGTGAGCGACTCGGCAAAATGCTCGTCAATCCACTGGCGCGCCAGAACGACCGCTTCCGGCAAATGATTGGTGCTATGCGCGGTTTCGCTCACGCGCACAAATTCGTAAAGTGCTGCCAGACCAATTTGTCGGAGTACGTCTTGTGTCGCGGACAAGTCACTGGGTGGCAATGACAGTCCAAATTCGAGCAATTGTTGCAAGGATTGAGTTAATGGCAGATAGACGGGTGTGTTGGCCAGGCTTGTGTCTAGTGGCGCAGGTACCACTGCTGGCTGCACTGCGCACCAAGCATGATGGGTCGGCTGATCCAGAGCAAACTGAAAGAATTCCTGATGCCCTGGCCGCATGACAATGACCGATTGAGGCGGAATAACATGAAGTTGCTCGTCCACGCGCACCTGTAGCGCGCCTGAGTACAGGACCACCAGTTGAAAGTCCAGTTGCATTCGTGGCCCACAGGTGCCACCAGGTTGATAGATCACATCCCCAAACGTCGCGGATGCGCTTCGGTGCAGTCGGTTAATTCTGGATAGGTTTTGGATTGTCATAGCAATTGCACAATGGCTGAATTTTGCTACAACTTGAGGTATGACCACACTTGCCCCTGAACAGACCCCATCCCACGCCGAGATGGCTGCCCAAAGCTACGCGGCGCTGGTGACCCGCAATCGACCGGAGTTCACCCACCATCCATTTATCTCCTGGCAAACCGGCAAACCAGTCGGCTATTTTGATCGTGCTGATATTGCACACCCAGTGGCCTTGAAGCGGTCGTTTCAAGAGCACGGGTTTCTGGTGCTGGAGAATGCCTTTAGCCCTGCCGAAATAGCCGCACTAAACGCCGAGACCGTGGCGCTGTGTCGAGGCGAGTTGGGGGATGTGCGTGGCGTGATCCCAGCCGAGCCAAGCGAAAGCGATATAGATGTGATGCGGCGCTATCTGTGCATCCATTTCCCCCATAAGCTGTCCACCGGTATGTATAACGTGCTGGCGCATCCCAGCATCGCCGATGTGCTGACCACGGTGATTGGCCCCAACGTCAAATGTATGCAGTCGATGCTGTTTATCAAAGCGTCGGGTAAGCCTGGGCAAGCCTGGCATCAGGATGAGTTTTACATTCCAACCCGTGACCGCTCTCTTGCTGGTGCATGGATTGCGATGGATGATGCCACTGTCGAGAATGGCTGCTTGTGGGTCATTCCCGGCTCGCATAAGCCAGGGATTCTATGGCCGCAACATCAGCATGAAGATCGACGCTTTGACTGCGGCGGTGAGGCAGCCCAGTTCCCCTATAAGGACGAGGATGCCGTGCCCGTCGAAGTGAAAAAGGGCAGCGTGGTGTTTTTCAACGGCTATTTGCTACATCGATCCTTGCCCAATTACGCCCAAGGGGGCTTCCGCCGTGCCCTGGTCAATCACTATATGAGCGCAGAGTCGCTGCTGCCATGGTTTGGTAAAGATTCAATGCCCTCATGGACGGCCGCCGCCGACTATCGCGATATTGTCATGATCGCCGGCAAAGACCCGTATGCCTGGAAAGGCATCGAAGAGCGTGCCAGCGCCCACGTGCGCCCCAGTGGCGAGGGTGGCTGTGGCAGCCAGGAGCGCAACAGCGCTATGCTCAAAGATCGGAATATGATCTTGCTGGATAATTTGGATGTATCTGAAGATAAAGATGAAGAAGATCACGACCATATCGTTGGTTGACCATTCTTTGGCACGGGTAATATCTATTGAAGGCTATTGAAGGCTAGTGCCGACAATAGCCCTTCCGATCGTCACGAAAATAACTCACCCTGCCAAAATCGCCGCGTAGAACTCGGTGGCTTTCACCACGTCATCGAGTGACACACTATCCAGTGTCGTGTGGGCAGTTTTCTCATCACCGGGGCCAAAGCCAATGGCTGGGATGCCAGCTTTGCCCGCCCAATACGTGCCATTGGTGCTGAAGTCCCATTTGCCGGTCGGTGACGCAGGCAGGCCAATGTGTTGACGGGCACGCTGGCCTGCTTGCACCAAGGCGTGATCGTCGTCCAGCGCCCACGGCGGGAAATACTTGTCAACTGGGAAGACAAACCCGGTGTAACTCGGCGTGTCGTAGAACAGTTCTTCGAGCTTAATCGACTCACGCATCTCCGGCGGGATCAGCGCCTGCACCTGCGCTACACAGCCCTCTTTGGTCTCGCCGAAGGTTAGCCGCCGATCGATGAAGATCGTGGCCTCGTCGGGCACCGCATTAATACTGGGCGTTTTCACCTGCATGTCGCTGACGGTGATCTTGCCGTGACCTAAAAAGGGATGATCCCCCAATTGCGGCTCAAGCTGACTGATGCTCTCGATAATCGGCAGCAGCTTGTAAATGGCGTTGTCGCCGAGCTGATTGCTGGCAGCGTGGGCGCTCTTGCCTTTAGCCGTTACTTTCATCTCTACCCGGCCTTTGTGCCCACGATAGACCTGCATCTTGGTCGGTTCGCCAATGATCACACAATCGGGCCTGATCTTTGGATCAATCTCGACAAAGGCATTCGGCGCAATGCCGTCGCACCATTCCTCCATGTTGCCGAAGTAATAGGCCGTCCAACCGTCGAGCCAGCCCAGATCGCGGGCGACGGCCAGGCCATACACCATGCCGGGTGTGCTGTTTTTCTCGTCGCACGCCCCACGGGCATACAGAATGCCATCTTCGACCTTGCCAACAAAGGGATCCCATGCCCACGCTGCCGGGTCGCCGATGCCGACAGTGTCGATATGCGAGTCGAACACGACCACCCGTGACCCAGTGCCTATGCGGCCGATGGTGTTGCCCATTTTGTCGAAGCGCACTTCGTCAAAATTTAGGGCGCGCATCTCCTGTTGGATGCGCTCCCCCACCGGCCCAATTTGTGAGTCCATGCTGGGAATTGCGCAGATGTCGCGCATGAAGCGCACAATTAACTCGCGCTGTGCCGTAACGCGTTCGTGTAACAGGTGAAAATTACTAGCTGCCATTGGGATCGCTCTTTAATCTCCAATCTCCAATCACTCTCAAGCAACTGCAAACGCGTCAATCATCTCGATCGCGTCGCCCATGGGGTACAAAATTGGGCAAGTACAACCGCGCTTGCGATATTCTGCGACTTTGGCCCGCGCTTCGTCGGGGGTGCCGGTGGCGCTAATTTTTAGCACGAAGTCATCGGGGATGAATTCCATCGCCTGCGCCACTTGCTCTTTGGTGGCCGGCCAGCCGACGATGCTTTGTATCTTTTTGACCGTGGCATCGTCCACGCCGCTGGCTTTAGCGATATGGGGCTGCTGCGCCACGTATTGGGTCAGCAACCATTTGGCATCGTAAATGGCTTTTTTGCGATCATTGTTGACCGAACACACCACCAATTGCGGGCGGTCGATGTCTTCGACCCGCCGTCCGCGCTTCTTAGCCCCTTTATCCAGAAGCTCAATTGCTCTGTCGTTGTACTCCGGTGGCACACAGTAATTCAGCACCGCGCCATCTGCAATTTCGCCGGTCAGCTCCATCATCTGGTCGCCCGTCGCGCCGATCATGATTGGCACATTGCGCGGCTCACGGCGGCCATGCACCACATCCAGCTCGATCCCGGTGACTTTATGAAACTCGCCTTCGAACGTGACGCGCTCCATGTTTAATAATCGGCGCATGACTTCGATTGTCTCGCGCATAGCCAACAACGGCTTCTTGCGTTCGATGCCGACGTTTTTGGCCAAGGGATCCCACCAAGCGCCAATGCCGCAAATAATCCGGTCGGGTGCCAGGTCATCCAAGGTGAGAAAGGTGGCCGCCAGTAAGCCGATATTGCGGGTCCAGTTGTTGATCACGCCGCTGCCGACTTTGATGTGCTTGGTCGTTGCGGCGAAGGCTGCCATCGGCACAATCGCATCGCGCACCAGACGGCTCTCGGCTTGCCAGACCGCTTCGAAGCCTTTTTCTTCGGCATATTGCGCATATTTGATGCCGTCTTGGAGTGAGTGACGGTCTTGTAGATATAAAGCAACTCGTTCAGTCATTGTTTATCTCCTGTTGTTGGATGCGGATTTGTTGATCAGGTTAGAAGTTTACTCGGCTTCGGGGTTGGGTGCGTTGGCCCAAAACACAGATATTCACCACAGAGACGCAAAGGACGCAGAGGTTTAGAAATATTGGCTCTGCGCTCTTTGCGCCTCTGCGGTAAAAAGAATCAGACAATTAACATCGCATCGCCGAAGGAGTAAAAACGATAGCGCTCCTGAATCGCTTCAGCGTAAGCCCGCCGCATGAGCTCCATGCCAGTGAAGGAACCCACCAGCGCCAGCAGAGTCGAGCGAGGCAAATGAAAATTGGTAATGAGTGCATCCACACAGCGCCAAGTGTAGCCCGGGGTGATGAACAGGCGCGTAAATCCGTTCCATGCGCCGCGGTCGAATTGCCAGGCCGATTCCAGGGTGCGCGTGCTAGTCGTGCCAACCGCGATCACGCGTGCGCCGGCCCGTTTGGTAGTATCGATCAAGCGCGCTGTTTCTTCAGAGAGCGCGCACCATTCGGAATGAATGGCATGTCCCTCAACGGTGTCTTCATCAATCGGCTTAAAGGTATCCAGCCCAACGTGCAAAGTCACAAAAGCGACTTGCACCCCTTTGGCCTGTAACGCGCCCAACAGTGCCGGGGTGAAATGTAACCCAGCCGTAGGTGCCGCCGCCGACCCTGCGACCCGGGCATAGACAGTCTGGTAGCGGGTAGGGTCGCTCAGCCGCTCATGAATATAGGGCGGCAACGGGGTGCTACCGATCCGGGCCAGATAGGGTTCAACCGCCTCGCTAAACTCAATCAGCGATTGTGGCCCATCGAGTTTCTCGAGCACTTGCGCGGACAGTGTGCGCCCATCTGATAGCCCAAACTCAACTTGGCTAACACGGCGACCACCGACCAATGCTTCCCAGACTCGCTCATCCCGCTTGCGCAGCAACAGCACTTCGACCTTGCCGCCAGTAGGCTTCTGGCCTAATAATCGCGCATTGATAACACTGGTGTCGTTGGCAATTAACAAGTCGCCTGGGTTTAGCAAATCGACGATGTTATAGAACTGTTGGTGGGTCAGGCTTTGCTTGGCTCGGTCAATCACCAACAAACGTGAAGTGTCGCGTGGCTCCACCGGGTGTTGGGCAATCAGCTCCGGTGGCAGCGTGTAATCAAGTTCATCGGTTTGCATGTGCGGCCAATTGTATGAGGATCTTAACTGCACAAGCCTATTGAAATCCGCGAATCACGCGAATATTCGCTAATCTTTTTCGCGCTGATTCGCGTGATTCGTGGAAAAGAATCAGAAATGGCCTGCGTAGTAACTGCGGATCGCATATTTGCATCGCAGTTCCAAAGCGGATAGTATTCATTAAATATGAAAGGCAAATTTTTTAAGAGCGGTCAACTCGAAACGACCGAGACCCCTTGGGGCCCTATGCAGTGGATCAGCCGACCCAGCACCACTAAAACAAAAGATATCGTGGTGACGATTGTGGATATTGGCGTGGGCGGCTTTCACAACTTTCACTTTCACCCTGGCCAAGAAGAGGTGATTTATGTGTTAGAGGGCACGGTTGAACAGTGGATTGAAAATGAAAAGCAAGTCCTGAAGAAAGGCGATTCCGTCTATATCGGCAAAGACGTGGTGCATGCCTCGTTCAATGTGGGCAAGAAGATCGCCAAATTGTTTGTGGTGCTTGGTCCCAGCAAAGGCAAAACGGGTTACAAAGCGGTGGATGTGTCAAAGCGCCCGGCTTGGAAGAATGCCCGCTCTGCTTAAATTTTTGGGGCTCTCCTGACGAGCAAAGCGGGATTTTCTCGCAAAGAACGCAAAGTAGCAAAGTTCGCCAAGGTCTTAATTAGCGTTTTTGCTTCTGGGCGTTCTTTGCGAGAGATATTTCCCGTCAAATTCGGGAGAGCCAGTATTGGAGTTCTAAAGGCAAAAGCTACATGACACAGTTGCAACGGGCAATTGAAACCTATCATGAGTTACTGACTCAGGCGCTGGCGCATGAAACCCAGCAACAGTTGGATGAGCAGCAGCAACGGCGCAATTTGTTCTTCGGCACCCGCCCGTTGTGTACGATATTGCGCCCTCGATTTTTGACCTCGACGCAATATCACTATTTGCAACATTCGCTGCGGCAGATTATGCCGGCCTTTGCCAAGGCTGAACAAGCCGCGCTGCAAGACACAAATACTTTGCAGCAATTCATGCTTTCGGATTGGGAGAAAGAGCTGTTGTCGTTCGAACCAGGCTTTGCCTCCAGCCCTAGCGCGCGCATGGATTGCTTCTACATAACAAATGGTGATGATGCCACTCCAGGCACATTGGCCATGACCGAGTACAACGCCGAAACTCCGGCGGCGGTGGCCTACATCGAAGTGCTGTCGGAAATATTCTATGGTCTGCCCATCATGCGCGAGTTTGAAAAGCGTTACGAGGTGCGTGTTCTGCCAACCCTGCACCATGTGTTGCACGCGCTCAATACGGCCTATCGCCAATGGGGCGGCAAAGACCGCATGCGAATAGGGATTGTGGACTGGAAGGAAGTCCCGACCTACAGCGAGTTTTTATTGTGTCAGCAGTATTTTCAAGCGCAGGGCTATGAGTGCGTCATCGCCGACCCGCGCGAGATGGAGTACCGCAATGGCAAACTCTATGCCGGTGGCGACAACAAAGATTTTGCGATCACCATGATTTACAAGCGCGTGCTGCTGACAGAGTTGGTCACGCGCAGCCCGGAGGGATTGCGGCATCCGATCATCCAAGCGGTCAATGATCGAGCAGTGTGCATGGTAAACCCGTATCGCTGCAAGTTGTTGCATCAGAAGGCCAGCCTGGCCGTGTTGAGCGACGAGCAAAACGCCCACCTCTTTACTCCGGACGAGCAACGCGCCATTCAGTCCTATATCCCCTGGACCCGCCGACTGTCCGAACGCTATACCCAATATGAAGGCACCCAGATCGATCTGGTTGAGTTTTTGAGCGCTAACAAAGACAACTTCGTGCTGAAGCCAAACGACGAATATGGCGGCAAAGGCATCGTGCTGGGCTGGACGGTCAACCAGCAGGAATGGGAGAGCAAGCTCGACGAATACCTACAAAGCAACACGATCGTGCAGCGCCGGGTGGGCATCCCCAGCGAGCCCTATCCCAGCATGGTTGATGGTGAGCTTCAGATCTACGATCGCATGCTCGACACGAATCCCTATTTGTGGGATAGCCAATTTGCTTCGGGTTGTCTGACCCGCCTCTCAACGGCGGCGCTTCTCAATGTCACGACCGGCGGCGGCAGCACCGTGCCGACTTTTGTGATTGAAGAAAGATAAAATTCAGTACACTCGACATATCGCTTTTTTTGCCTGTATATCTGTATACCTGTCCAATTCACCCATCCAATGAAAAACAACACCTTATTCGCCGCAAATCTCACCGGAAATCTCGCCATAATTCGGACCCGATGCTTCATGTTGGCCGGTCTATTGATTCTTAGCGCCTGCCTGCCGCGTGCAGCGGCGCGCAATGAAAATGCAGCAGCCCGGCCCAGCGCCGCCGCCACGTCTGCATCTGCCAAGGGCGATAGTATCCAAGCCAAACTAAAAACACTGGGTGGGAAAAAGTGCAAAGACAGCGACTTTACATGTGTCATGCTGACGGTGCCGCTAGATCACTTTGCAACGGGTAAATCTACCAGCGAGCAGATCAAAGTGATGTTCGCGGTTTGGCCAGCCAGCGGAACCCGCGTGGGTATGTTTGTCACAGCAGTCGGCGGCCCAGGTGGCAGCGGCATCAGTGAGGCCGAAACCCGCGCCAAAGATTTGCCCAAGGCTATCCACAAAAACTTTGATATTGTGCTGTTCGATCCGCGCGGGATTGGTCGCTCTGGCCATATGGATTGCAGCGATGCCTACAACGCCTATAACACCCCGCCTGCGGTAACCAAAGACCAAGAGGCCGAAATTGTGAAATCGACCCAGGCTTTTATCAAAACCTGTATGCGGGAGATGAAGGCCGGCGATGGTGCCAAGCTACCCTATTACGCTACCCGTCAAGTGGCGGAAGATTTGGATGCCTTCCGCGCCAGCATGGGCGAGGACAAGCTCTGGCTATTCGGGGAGAGCTATGGCACCCAGCTGGCACAGACCTACGCCGCGTTACACCCCGAGCGTGTGGCCGCGCTTGTTTTAGATGGCCCAGTTGACTTACAAAACCCTGGCTTCGACTTTCTCAAAGAGCGCTCGCGTAACTATGAGAATTTATTAGAACAAACTGTGCGTATCTGCCAAGACGACAAGGCTTGCGTGCGCGACACCAAGAAAGATCTACTCCAGGTCTATGATGATCTGGTTCAAGCTGCGGCGCAAAAACCCATTAAGATCAAATTCCCGGATGAAAACGGCAAGTTGATCGCACAGCAGCTAACCCAGCTGGATATCGAAGGCGCCATCTCCGATGCGATTGGTAGCGAGAATGGCCGTATGGTGGTGCAACGTATGTTGGCCGCCGCCTCACGCGGTAATTACGTGCCGTTGGGTCGCAGCGTGGGCTTGCCGGTCTATCCAGACAGCGGCAGCAGCAGCGCGGAAACCAGCGGCACGCCGGGCGATTCCGATGCCATGTATTACGCGGTCGATTGCGCCGACAATGCCTATTTCCCTGGCCCAGCCGAAGCGCGTGCCAAAGCTTACTTGCAAGCGGGTGACACCATAGACACTCAGGTGCGGTTCAGCCGCTACGCTTACCAGAATTTTGCGTGTGTCTATTGGCCGCATGCGGGCGAGGGGCACTATGTGTTTGATCCAAGCCGCTTGGCCAATGTGCCTACCCTGATCGTGGGGGCCACTGGCGATAGCAACACCCCTGCTGGTAACGCCGAGCGGGTGCATAAGATGATCGCTCACTCGCAGCTCATCATGTTTGAGGGCGGCGAGCATGTCATGTTCTCGCGGGGCGAAAAGTGTGTGGACGATGCGGTAGTCGCTTTTCTGGTGCGTGGCAAACGGCCCGCCGAAAATATCACTGCCTGTCCTGGCCAGTTTGCGCAAGATTATGTCTCGCTTCCTCCAGAAAACGCCAAGAGCTATCGGGATGCACTCGAAGCGATGCGCTCGTTCGAGGATCAGATTTTTGCCCTGCCCGAATATTTGGGTTGGGAAGGCGATGATCCCATCACCGTAGGCTGTGATGCAGGCGGCACACTCAGCATTTCACTCAATGACAACGGCGCAGGTGATACCTATGCAGCCGAAAACTGCGCGTTTGCCAAAGGCTTTGCTCTCACGGGCACAGGCAGCTTCGACACAAGTTCTGGCGAAGTGAAGCTCAACGTTGAAGTGATCAATGGGAATGGCCAGAACGACGGCAGCCTAAATTACGTCCATGCCGATGGCAGTATGCATGTTGGCGGCAAGCTGGGTGGCAAGACGGTCAAAATCAAACGAGACGATCCGTAGGCAGTTGCTTGGTGTTCGCATCACAGCGCCTCAGACGCTATTTGAAATCCGCGAATCACGCGAATTTACGCCAATCTTATTTGTGAGGATTAGCGTGATTCGCGGAAATAAGTCGGAACCGAACGGAGCTTGCAAGAAGCAGCTGCGCGCCTTCTTTGTCGAGATTGACCAAGCCTAATACAATCTCACCCACAAGATCAGGAGCTAAAAATGAATCCATTGAAATCGCCTCGTTCGTTTAACCTCAGCCGATCTGTTGTCGTACTTGTGGCTGCGCTTACAGCCCTCGCCACACCAATATTTGCCAATGCACGCACGATGGATCATGCTGCCCAAGCCGGCGGCAAGAAGATCGTGATCAGCCTAGCCGCTGGGCGGGTGTGTGCCTATCAGGGCGGCACCGCCATATTCTGCACCGGCGCCAATATGCGTGGTACCCGTCGCGGCACTTTCTATATCCAAAACAAACTCCCGGTGGCGAAATCGTTTGCATTGGGCTTGCGCTTGCCGTATTGGATGGGCATCTATTATGGGCGCGGGCTGCAAAACGGGTTCCACGGTATCGCCTATACCAGTCGGGGTGGTCGCACGGGCACTTCACTCGGTTGTATCGTCATGCCCGATGCCGCTGCCATTCGGCTCTACCGCTGGGCCAGCATCGGCACACCGGTCATTATTCGCTAAGAATCCACCCAGAGATTTAGCATAAAGATAAACCACGCGGGTTGTATATGCACAACCCGCGTGCTATTTTTCCAAAAAAGTCTTTTCTATTAAAACGCAAACAATCGTGCAACATGGCTATATTATTCATTCAAAAAGCAATACAATGTCACTATCCATTTTCTTAGTAGGATATATCCCTAATTTCAAATGGATTTATGAGTATTCTAAGTATGCACGATTGCGTGGTTTTCGCTAGAATCACGACTAAAGTAGTAGATTAGATCAGTATAAGGTTGCAATTTAGTCAACGTGGTTCATAACGGATGGGGTCGAAGGCAAATTCATAGCGCTCATGCCATACCGCGCCGAATAGTTAGGAGGATTCAATGATGACAAATAAGAATGTTCGAGGAAGTCGGACCAAATTATCAAAGCTGCTGCGCCTACCGGTGATTGCAGCACAGATTACGGGTATGTTGGGTGTAACAATGTTGCAGGTGCAGCCTGTAGCAGCGCGTGCTCCCAACGCACCCAATGCGGGCACAATTACTGGCCGGATTTTTCGCGATTACAACGCCAACGGTATCCGTGATACCAACGAACCGGGTATCGGGAATGTCAGTGTCACTGCCGTGACCAGTGGCGGCGTGTTTACTGGTACATCGAATACGGCGGGCATTTACACCATAAATGTCGCCACCGGAAGCGAAGCACGTGTTCAAGCGGCAGTGCCAACCAGCTTTCAGTCCGGCCCCGTCGGCCCAAATTCGGCCAGCACCGTGCGCTTTGTCAATGTCAGTGGCGCGGTCAACGATGTTGACTTTGGCATGTTTGTGCCTAGCGACTACTGCCAGCCCAACCCATTGATGGCCACCGGCTGCGCGATCTATGGCGATGCTGTGGCCGGCGAAAACATCGCTCAGCCCAGCTTCTATACCTTCCCTTACAACTCGGCGGGCAATGCCAACCCAGGGGTTAATCCAACCACCCATTCGACCTTTGCCGCTACCGGATCTATTTATGGTCTGGCTTACCATCGGGCCTCCAAGCGCATTTTTGCTGGCGCGTATATGAAGCGCCTGGTGGGCTTCGTGCCCTCGGCAACGACGGACGGCTCAGGCAAAATCTACCTGATTGACCCCGCTCTCGCAGCTGGTTCCAGTCTATTCGTTGACTTGGACGCGCTTTATGGCGCGGATGTCACTGGCGGCCCGACCCTGCGCGACTGGGACTGGAATCTAAAAGATGGCCTAGATCAAGACGCCTTCACCAAAGTGGGCAAAGCCTCATTGGGCGACCTTGAATTGAGCGACGACGAGAAGACGCTTTATTTGGTCAACCTAGCCAATCGCTCGCTCTATAAGATTCCGGTGGGATCAACCCCAGGCGTGGTGCCTACAGCACCCACTACGGCTAACATCAAAATTACGGCTGTGCCCGACCCTGGATGTGTGAATGGCGTCGCTCGCCCATTTGGTTTGAAGGCGCACAACGGTTTGATATATGTAGGCGGAGTTTGTAGCGCTGAAAATGCTGGCAGCGCTGCCGATCTTGAGGCCTTTGTCTACACCTATGATCCGACCACCGACACGTTCGGGTCTGCGCCGGTCATTCGCTTTAAACTAAACTGGGAGCGTGGTTGCGCCAATATCGGCCTGGAATATGCGCCAGTGCTTTGTAAGCTCGGCAGCGTCAACGGCTCGAAGGCCAATTGGTACCCCTGGAGTGATACCTTGATCCCCGGCCCAGGCTTTGCGGGCGGCTGGACGGCTGAAGCCACCACCGCTTACCCGGAACCCATGCTGGCCGATATTGAGTTTGTTGGCGAGAATATGATCTTGGGTTTTCGCGATCGCTTCGCTGACCAGATCGGCTCAGACGAGCCAGGTCCGGATGCCAACATCACCGGCCCAGCCACTCCCTTGATTCGCGCGGTGCCCGCAGGCGACATTCTGCGCGCTACACCTAAGAGCGGCGGCGGATGGTTACTTGAAGCTGACCCAACCGAGGTCGGCGAGTTCTACGACGATGACGAGCGTGCCCCAAGTGGAGCTAATACCCACGATGAGCGCTCCTTTGGTGGACTGTCGTACCTGCCCGGTGCACCCGACATTGCCGTCACCGTTCTAGACGCTGCTGGCACGTTCGCTGCACCACAGACGCGTCGCTTTGGTACGTCGGGCGTTGCTTGGTTGAATAACACAACCGGCGCCTTTCAGCGCGCTTTTGAGATGTATGTGCCCGATCCTCCGGGCAAGACCGTGACCCTGCGCAAAGCCAACGGCTTGGGCGATATCGAGCTGTTGTGCGACTCTGCACCTATCGAGATCGGTAACCGAGTATGGTTAGACAGCAACCGCGACGGCATCCAAGATCCGGCCGAGCTGCCCTTGCCCGGCGTGACTGTGCAATTGAGCAACGCAGCGGGCGCTGTTGTGACTGCTGTTACCGATGCAAATGGCAATTACTACTTCAGTAGTGCCACTGGCACCAGCACCGCCAGCAACATTTACAACCTGGCCGGTGTAGCTGCCACATTGCAATTGCTGCAAAACACCGCTTACACAGTGAGTGTGTTGAGCACGCAGCCCGCGTTGGTCACTTACACCCTCAGCCCGGCCAACACGGGTGCCAATGATGCAATCGACTCGGATGCGCTGTCGACTGGCACGAACGCCATCATCAACTACACCACCGGCGATGCGGGTGCCAACGACCACACGCTGGACTTTGGTTTCACTCCACCCACTCTGTTGGCTGCCCTAGGCGACTATGTGTGGCGCGACAATGACCGCAATGGCATCCAAAATGACACCGAAGCGGGTGTGCCCGGCGTGACCGTCACGCTGATCAATAGAGACAAAATTGCCATCAGCACGACTGTGACCGGACCAAAAGGCGAATACTTGTTCCCGGATCTGAATCCCGACACTTACACAGTCTGCTTTGCTCTGCCGCCCAATCATGTCTTCACTCAGCCCAACGCTGGTGCGAATGATGGTCTGGACAGCGATGCAGATTTTGTGACTGGTTGCACTGGCTCATATACATTGGTCGCTGGTCAAACCAACCTGACTGTCGACGCAGGGATTTATGCGCTGGCTGAATTGGGTGATCTGGTTTGGCGCGATTTGAATAGCAACGGCGTGCAAGATGCGGGTGAACCCGGCGTGACCGGTGTGACTGTGAACCTGCGCAATGATCAGGGTGCGATCATTAGCACCACCACCACCAATGCGAATGGCAATTATCTGTTCATCGGTTTGCAGCCTGGCACTTATAGCGTGTGCTTTGTGGCCCCGGCTGGTACGCAGTTAACCACACCGAATGCCGGCGGCAATGATGGCACCGACAGTGATGCCGCGTTAGCCGATGGCTGCACTGGCCCGTATGTGTTGGCCCCAGGGGATTCCAACCTGACGGTCGATGCCGGTATAGTGCCGATCCCGACACAGCCTGCCCAACTGGGTGACCGTGTCTGGCGCGATACAAATAACAATGGCATTCAGGATGTCGGTGAAACCGGTGTGCCAAGTGTGACTGTGCAACTGCGCGACAACAATGGAACTGTCATTAGTACCACGCAGACGAATGCGAATGGCAACTATCTATTCCCTGGCCTAACCCCCGGCACGTATAGCGTGTGCTTCCAACCACCTCCTGGCACCCAGCTCACCATACCCAATGCGGGTAGCGATGATGCAGTCGACAGCGATGCCTTGGCCAACGGTTGCACCGGCACTTACACCTTGGCCCCTGGCCAATCGAACCTGACTGTAGACGCCGGCATTGTGCCGATCCCAGAGCAACCGGCCCAAATCGGTAACTTTGTCTGGCGCGACAACGATGGTGATGGCGTACAGGATGCAGGCGAACCTGGCATACAGGGCGTAACCGTGACCTTGCGCGACGGGAATGGCAATGTGGTCAGCACTACGCTGACAGACGCCAACGGTGGCTACTTGTTCCCCGGGCTAATCCCCGGTAGCTATAGCGTGTGCTTCGGCGTGTTGCCGGGCTATGAGCGCTCGCCGGGTGATCAGGGCGGCAATGATGGCGCCGATAGCGACGCTAATATCACTACTGGTTGCACTGGCACATATGTGCTTACTCCGGGCGAAAGTAATCTGACCGTGGATGCGGGTCTGGTGCCTCTGTCGCCACTGTTGGCGATTGTGAAGTCATCGCAGCCCGTGCCCGGTACACGGGTGAAAGTGGGTGATCGAATTGACTACACCCTTGTGGTGACCAATACGGGCAAGGCTACGGCTAGCAATGTCACCGTGTCGGATGCTATTCCACAGGGCACGGTTTACATTACTGGATCGGCGGTGCCCGCGCCTACCAGTGGCCCCAGCCCGTTGGTTTGGAACATAGGATCGTTAGCTGCCAATCAATCCAAATCGGTGAGCTTTGCCGTTACGGTGCAGACTACCGATAGCAACCTATCTGCCATTGTGAATGTGGCCAGCGTGCGAAGTGATCAGACCCCACAAGTGCCGAGCAACCAGGTGGTGCATCCCTTCTCGCCGACCGCAGTCAGCCTGAGCGGGTTTGTGGCTACGGCGAATGACAAGGGTGTGCTCGTAAGTTGGAGCACATCGCTAGAAGTAGATACCTTTGGCTTTAAGTTGGCCCGCGGTGAGAGCGATGATCCCAGTGCTAAGATTATCGTGACACCGGACATAATTGTGGCGCAGGGTCGCAATGGTGGAGCTAGCTATACCTTCCAGGATAGCACTGCACAGGCCGGCAAGGCCTATCGCTACTGGCTGGTTGAGCAAGAGCTAAATGGCGGCACACTAGAGTATGGCCCAGCAACGGTCGCGGTATCGAGTGTGCCTGCGCAGACGCAAAGCAATGCGCAAGTCTTGCTGGTGTCAGCCGGGGCAGTCGTGCCCGGTGGCGTGCAGTTTGGTGGACAGAATCAAACGCAGCAAACGAGCTTGAATACACTAGGTGCCATTGGTAATGTCCAGAACAACGTGCAGACTGGAGCAGTGAGCTTTGACAAGCCTGCTGAACTAGTGACAGTGAGCGAGATAAAGCGGGTTGAGTCACAGGCGCTGCAAGCTGTTGCCCAGGCACAAGCGCAGCAGTCGAGTCAAGCGGCCAGTCGGGGCGAGGTTGAGATTGCCGCAGCAGAGCCGTCTGTCGGCCAGCCAGCCGTTGCGAGCAATGTTGCTGCTGGTGACACAGCCGAACCTGTGCGCGCACAATCTGCGGTTGCCAAAGCCGATGTATCCGAAGCGAAGCAGGTTGTGGCCAGTAGCAAAGCAGCGCAAATACAGCGCGCCCCGTTAGCACAGCCGAAGCCAGCATTGGCGAGCAATGTGAGCGCACCTGCGCAAACAAGCCTGGTCAATGGGTGGTTGTTGCTGATCGGTGCTGTTCTGGCCGGACTAATGTTTGTCAGCCTAAGTTGGGCAGGCATAACAGTATTGCAACGACGCAAGTAAATTGCGGCGACCATAATAACAATCCTCGGAGCGTATTTAACGCGCTTCGAGGATTATTTTTGCTGTAATTTTTAAGACTTTGTATCGTCATCAAAACGAAGTAATTGTTAGAATTTGGCTAGGAGCACAACCTTCGGAGTATTTATTGTCTGATCGGGCAGGATATACTGAGATGCATACGGCGACATCATTTTGAACACTGCACCATAATCGATGCACAATCGACGCCCGAAATTTAGTCTTTCCCAAATAGGAATAATTTCGCATGAAAACCACAACCAAGAAAACCAGTTTGTTCGCCGGGGGAATCGTTTTAATTGCACTCTCGCTGCTGACTTTGTCCGTGGGCAGCTCGACGTCAGCCTATGCTGCGTCGCAGTCGGTGCGCGGCCCGCAGGCATTGCCAACCGTTCCAGACGTCACCGCGACGCCCATTCCAGCCAGTCCAACCGCACCCAGCATCGCCCCTACCTCTCCACCAGGCCCGTCTGGGTTTGCCGATCCGTATGTGTTGAAATCCGTAAATGCCTCACAGGTGATGTCGGGCGACACCGTTCAGTTTACGATCGTAGCGGGTAACCGTGGCACAGTAGACGCAGTGAACGTGCAGGTGCGCGATACGCTTGAAAGCTACTTCGATTTGGTTTCAGTGACGCCATCACCGCGCGGCACCGTCATTTTGAATGGACGCTCATTCATTGTCGATATTGGCACCCTCAGCCCTAAGGAGCTGATCACCATTGTGGTAATAGTGAAGGTCAACGACACAGCCAAAGCAGGTGTGTGTATGAACGTGGCTACACTGAACACCACCTCAACCGGCGATGATCCCAACAATAACATCGCCTTTGCTAAGTGTATTATGGGCCAAGTGATGGTGCCGGAGACCGGTGCCGATCTGACCCGTGCAGCCAGCCAAATGCCGATTGCGTTGGCGTTGTTGGGGTTGGGCCTAGTTTTGGTGTTATCCAGCGCACTGTTGAATCGCCGCCAGACTCTTTAACTGCAGCGCACGCTGTTGATAACTTCTGAAGCCGCTCACAGCCAACTGCGCTGTGGGCGGTTTTCTTTTCAAGTAAGAGAAAAATTATGAAAAAACTGCATTGGATGAAATGGTTCAGCCTCTGTGCAGCGCTGGCGCTCGCTCTGACAGGAGTGGGGTCGGCACAAGCTGCGGCTGATCTGGGGGGATTGTCCGTCCAAGAAACAACAGATGGAATACGTATTGCCTGGTCTGGCCAGGTGGGTCTGTCTGCAACGCGCCAACCGCAGGTGCTGGATGCATCTGTCGACGATTGGCAGACCGTGCAGATTGGCGACCGCTGGTTGCCTGCCCACTTGATTGCAGTGGAAGTGACTGATGCGCAGGCATTGCAATCGAGCTTGGTAGCCGGTGGGCAGAAACAACACTCTGCACTCGCTGCGTTGACAACACAACGATTGGAGACCAGCACATTCACAGGCGATGCACGCGAGATCGCGGTGGCTGCGCCGCCGACCCCAGTAGGTTTAGACGGTAATCCGGCACCGGAGTTGGCCCGCCCACCTGATTTGGCTCTACCCAGTGCCCCGCTGATTGTGTTGCGCCAAAGTCGCTTTCGTGGCCGAACCTTGGCCGTATTGGCAGTCACGCCGGTGTATGAAGCTAAGGGTGAAGTGCGCAGCACCACCCGCATTCAGGCGGATGTTAGCGGCGTGCGGCTATTGACTGACGCTCCGGCCTGGCAGATGCAGCATATGTTGAGTGCAGCTGACAAGGATTCCGCGCGCAGTGTTGCTGCGGCATCCGCCCTTGAGCCGACTAACCTGCAGGCCAGCACCGCTAATACTTATGTAGCACAGGTGAGCAAAGCTGGTTTGCAGCGTGTGCCAGCCAGTGCACTGGGCAACGCCGATTTAAGCAAAGTGCATGTGTATCTCAATGGGAGCGAAATCGCCGCACAAGTAGTGGGCACTGAGATTCGCTTTTATGCAAGTACGCCAGGCGATCGATTGAATAGCAGCACGGGCTATTGGCTGACGGTGGAAAGCGGCGCCGGCAAGCCTATGACCACTCGGACAGAGCAGGGGCCTTTTACTGACCCAGGCGCAGCATTTGTATATGAACGTGGCATATGGCGTGACAATAAGCTGTATGACCCGTGGTATGCCGGCACAGATGGCGACCATTGGTTTGCACCTGAGCTGAGCAGCGGCGCGGCCAGTCCATCGATGACTATTTCGATGCCTAAGAATTTGCCGTTTACCACGCCAACCGGCGACACCAAAGTGACCGTTAGCGCTGTCGCTTATAAGACAACCAACAACACCTTGTCATTTACGTTGGGAGGGGTGACAGCCAACTCGCCGGTCTTTGCCACGGCATTGCCGACCGATGTTTATAGCTGGACTTTTCCAACAGCTGGTAGTGCGGAGAGCGGACTTCTGGTGCTGAATAAAGTTCAAAACGTGCCCTCAGTAGTGCATGTAGATTCAGTATCGTGGGAGCGGCAGGCGCTGCTAAATGGCACACCCGCTACGTTCTATACGCTGAATGGCAATTACACCTACGATGCGGCATTAAGTGGCAAAACGCTGTATGACATTACCAATCCGTTGAATGTCCAGATAGTTACGCCTAGCGGAACTAAGTTTCGCGGCAGCGCCGGGCAGGCGTACCTCATCTCAGGCGATGGTGCGGCGAATTTATTTACACCCACCGTTGCAGCCCATGCGCCCGTAGTGTTGCCGCAGAACAATGATGTGATTTACATTGCCCCCAATGCATTGTTGGGGAGCGGTGCTTTGCAGCCCCTACTCAATCAGCGCGCTGCACAAGGATATAGCCCGGTGGCTGTGAGTGCCGAAGCCCTGTATGACAGTTGGGCGTTCGGGCAAATGTCGCCTGTGGCGATTCGTGCCTTTTTGCGTTATGCCTTTAACACCTGGACGAAGAAGCCCGTGGCGGTGATTTTGGTCGGAGACGGCACGGACGATCCGTTTAACTATCGTGGGCTGAATGCGGGTGCAGATCAGAACAACCTTAATTTGCTGCCACCGTATCTGGCCACGGTGGACCCATTTGCAGGTGAAACTGCCTGCGATGCCTGCTATGCCCAACTGGATGGCGAGGACGTCGTAGGCGACGGGGCCGATCTGATGGCTGATTTGTGGTACGGGCGCTTTCCGGTAAAAACCGTGAGCGAGTTGCAAAACGTAGTGACCAAGATTGTGTCGTATGAGAATGCACCTGTACTATTAACTGGCGAAAATTACTTCAACAGCTTCCGCAACCAGCAGATTTGGATCGCAGATAACTACCAGTTCGCTACCGGCGGCACCGATGCGGCGGGTAACTTCGCCGCCTTTAGTGATCGCGGGATTGGCTCGCAACCAGTCACCTCACCAGTCAATCGGTTGTATTACGACCCATGTGTTTATGACAGCGCCAACCCAAACAAGTGTTTGCTCAAGAAGAACCAACCGGTGCCAAGTTATGTCGAGAGTAACGGTGCAGCTGCGTATACCCGAGTGAAAAACCTGATGAATGCCGGTGCTGGCTTAGTAAACTACAACGGTCACGCCAACCATCAGCAATTGGCTGCGCTCGATGATGCAGGCGGCGTCGGCGGTTGGCTGTACTATATGCTTGATGCCGACAACATGACCAATGGTGACAAGATGCCGATAGTATTGCAAATGACCTGCCTGACTGGCGCATTCCAAAACACCAGTGCCACTGGTACGACCATGGACGAGCGATTGTTGGTGAAACGATCCAACGGCGGCGCCATCGCGGTGTGGGGGCCGAGTGGCCAAGGCGTGGCACACGGACATGATGCCTTGCAGCGCGGTTTTTATCGTGAGCTATGGAAGTCGCCGCCTATGTCGACACAATTGGGCCAACTGACGATGGCCGGTTACACCGAGTTGTTTGTCAATGGTGGCTGCTGTATGGACGCATTGCAGACCTTTGTACTCATGGGCGACCCAATGACCAAGGCACGGGTGTATGCGCCCAAGGGCCTGTTTATGCCGATTATGAAAAAGAACGGGAAGTAAAACCAAACATGTCACCCCGAACGTAGTGAGGGGCCTCATTACGCTGTTCAGAAACATGAATGGTCTGAGTAGAACGAGGCCCTCTCACTACGTTCGGGGTGACAAATCTAGACTCAAGAGACCGATTCCGGGACGGAAATCGGTCTCTTTGCGTTTTCCCCCTCAGCCCTAGGTCTGAGTCACATCTCAACTTTCCCCGCATGAAATTACGGAATACTTTCTCTATGATTAGGGTGACATTGCGATATTTTGCAATTGAAAATGAAATATCGTAGTTAACTTGCGAAAATATAGTAAAAAGTAGAGCGTAATTATGTATCGAGGGCAAGCAAAGTGTGTCTGTCGGTGGATGGGCGTACTCATTGCCCTCCTCCATTGGAACCTGTTCGTATTTACACCTGTTACGGTGCTGGCAAAACCCCCCTCTGCCAATCGTAGCTTGCAAAGTGCCGCGCTAATGTCAGACGATGTTCTCACCGTGTCTGAACCAGCCGGTCTGGGAGGTGTACGCGTGGTATGGGCGGAGGGGGCGACGAACCTACAACATCTGGAATCGGGGCAAATTGATCGATCGCTACAAACGGCGACTGCGCCCGCACCCGGGCCAAGGCCTGTTGGCCTATCTGCGCGCTTTATTGAGCTTGGCGGCTACCGTCTGCCCGCACGTTTAATTACCCTGGAGGTGGATGACGAGACGAAGATAGATCAATTGCTGGCAGGTGCGCAAGTTGAGAGCGAGAGCCTCGCGGCGGACGAGCTGGCGCTACTTCCAATGCGTGTGCCGACCCAGGTTGGGCTGGATGGCAACGTGGTGACCTACCCAGATTTGGCCCAACCCACAACCCCGAAGCTGCCCGACCATCCATTGGTGCTGTTGCGCGAAGGACGTTGGCGCGGTCGGCGCGTGGTCGTGCTGGCGCTTACCACCATCTACGGGGAGGCCGGTCAGCCGCGCCGAGCCAGCAAGATCTCGGTGGTGTTGCCGGGGACGCGAACTTTTTCTTGGCAAACACAGCTTGGGCGATTGCCACCTTTTGTGCTTATGCAAAGTGGCACGCCGAATAGGCTGACTTCTGCCGACGGAGCGAATATGACAGCCACTGTGATGCCAACCAACACTCAGCGTTATCGGATCACCGTGGCGCAGGTTGGGATTCAGGAGTTGAGTGGGCAGCGATTGGCCGAGATAGGCATCGATCTCGCTACACTCAAACCCAATCGGGTGCAGCTGTGGTGGCAGGGGCAAGAAGTGGCGGTGCAGTGGCTAGGCGCTGCGGATGGCCAAATTGACCCCGCCGCTGCGCTGCGTTTTTATGCCGGCAGTGTTGGCGACCGCTGGAACACCCACGAAACGTTTTGGCTGACCGTTAGCGATGGGGTGCTTACCCCGGGGCCGAAACAGATACGGGTGCGTAGTGCCGGGCAGGCCACCGCACCAGTGCGCACCCAAGCGCTGGAGCGCGGAGTGTGGCGCAAGAACCAAATCTATCACTCACTGCTGGCTGGGCCAGATGGCGACCATTGGTTTGCAGCGCAACTGACCCCGGATAGCCAGACGCGTATCACGCTGACACAGCGGTTGCCGCTGGTAAGTGGCGCAGTCTCGATGACCTTGTTGGGCAGCACCTATGTGATGACCCGCTACACGCTAACCGTGCGGGCCGAACCTACGGGGGGCTTTGCGGCTGCGCAAGCAACAGATGCGGTCGATGTGGTGCTGAATGGCGTAGGCGACTGGCAGCAACCCTTTACCTTGCAGAGCAACCAACCAGTGGCATCGGTGCAGGTAGCCTCCACTAGCGCGGGGCGCACCTTTTTGCTGGATGGCGTAGCCTGGGAGAGGCCGGTCTCGCTGGATTTTGGCAATGCAGGAGGCGAATTTGTGGGCGTGGCCGGACGCTGGATGTATCAGTTGAGCAATGTGCCAGCACTGGGATTGATCTATGACGTGAGTGACCCGCTGGCTCCAGCAATCATAGGTTCGCAACGCACACAGGCGTTTGTGGATGGGCCAGAATCGCGTTCTTATCTGGTGAGCGGGCCGGGCACGCTGTTTGTGCCGGATATTGCCACGCAGACCCAGGACAGTCTGAAC
>JANMVQ010000545.1:0-11694 GCA_031392845.1 Chloroflexota bacterium | reverse complement strand
GGCACACCTCGCCATGCGGCAGCCTCTTCGACCTTGGCCCGCACCGGAGCGGTCATCTCGGCCGAAAGTGTCTCGATGTTCAACGGTTCCGCAGCATGAATCGACATTGTGAATTGTCTCCCTGATCTATTGTCTTCGTATGACAACGGCCAGTGTAACTCAACGCAGACCCCGCATCGACTGCGGTGTCCCTCTCCATTCGTGCAGATTCGTGTGATTCGTGGTTAAGATCTTATATCGCATATTGTTTAATCAATATGAGTAATGTATCGGTCTCACCGCGCAACTCGCCATAATCTGCGCCTAACTCAGCCAAATCAGAGCCGGGGTAATGTTGGGTGAATACGACCGGAGTAGCGCCAATGGCTGTGAAGATAATATCTGCAGCTCGAAGCTGATCTGCTGCTAAGAAATACCAGTCCTGAGGATTGGCTTCATCTGTAACCATTATTTCACCAGATCGATGCCACGCTGATTAATCTCGCGATAAAACTCACCCTGTTGCGATAGCCGATGTTGATGATCATCAGGAGCTTCTAAGATTAAGTCAAACGAAAAGACGTGTTTTGACTGATTAATAATAGGACGCCAACTACGGCGGATGGTACTTGCTTCCTTCCATCCAACCTGGCTCAACGGTTTTACGATCAACAAATCAATATCGCTATCCTGATCTGGCTCGCCATAAGCATACGAGCCGAACAGAATCACATGCTGCGGGGCGAACTCATCGACTAAGACGCGTAAATACGGCAGCAGCTCATCCGCGATCCGGTGCACGGGTCGGCTCGGATCGCGCAATGCCGACTCGTTTAAGGTGGGTTTGGTCGAGAGAAGGGTCATTCAATCACCTTTGCACCAAAGCAATCAGCGCTTCCAAACCTTGTTGGTTGATTTCCGTATAAAAAGCTCCCCCCGATACCAAGCGATCTTGATGTCGTTGTTCACTTTCAACGATCAAATCAAACCCAAAACGCTTATGATCTCGCCGCA
This sequence comes from Chloroflexota bacterium, assembly GCA_031392845.1. Lineage (GTDB taxonomy): Bacteria > Chloroflexota > Anaerolineae > J036 > Brachytrichaceae > JANMVQ01. Next base: position 10,701 of record JANMVQ010000545.1, on the reverse strand, counting down.
GGGTCGACCAGCGCCGCCGTATCTCAATGGCATCTTGAACTGGACTTTTATCGACTTTCTTCACAATAAGCAAATCGATATCGCTGTTCTCGTCCGGCTCGCCATACGCATACGAGCCGAACAGAATCACATGCTGTGGGGCAAACTCATCGACTAAGACGCGTAAGTACGGCAGCAGATCATCCGCGATCCGATGCACCGGTCGGCTCGGATCGCGCAGGGCCGTCTCGTTTAGGATGGGTTTGGTCGAGAGCAAAGTCATGTAGCCCCTGTTTATTCTTGCTTCAACACCCACGCAACGCCTGCTGCTTCGGCCATGCTGCGGGCCGATTGCAAAATGTCTTTGCCCGCTACAACTGGCAAGACCGGCTTTTCAACTGCCTTGCGCAGCACTTGCGCCCGACGTTGAGCACGTTCAACATTGTGAATGTCAATGACTGATGAAACTTCAATCGCCAGATAGCCTTCCTCGCCCGACGACTTGAGTCGTCCCTTGGCAAGTCCATCCAACCGCTTGATGTCTTCCTCTTCAGCTTCAGTAATTCGACCCGCATCGAGTGCGCTTTCCAAAAGCTCGGCTTTGTCGGCATCCGTAATCACCCGTAGCTTGCGCGCCAATCGGCTGAAGTAGACATACGGCTTGTCGCCAAAGTCGCGTTCCAGATCACGCCCTTTCAGATAGCCAACGTCATCTTTGAGACCTGACACATCAACTTTGAGTTGTGACACATCGACCTTAAGCTGCGACACATCGACCTTGAGTTGCGACACATCGACCTTGAGCTGCGATGTGTCTTCTTTCAACACTTTGACATCCGATTTCAGCTCTGAGATGTCATTGTCATATCGCACAAAGCGGGGCTGATTCTGCCGGTTCAGCTCCACCAATTCACGCACGAGCTGCGGCATAGTTAATATGTCGTCGGTCAGGATCAGACGTCGTAACTCTTCCCGCCATGCCGGTTCAACCTGCAGGATTTCGACCAGATCATGGAACTCGCGAACAGTAAATGCCATCCATCGATTATAGGTTATGACCCAACTTGAACGCGGATTACGCGGATAAATACGGATCAGAGAACAGGCCAATTTGTTGAAATCCGTGTCCCATTTCTAGCTATGGTTGCATAATAGCCACCATGCCCAGTGCTTCAACCGAACAACACAAGCAGATCGCGGCCAAACAAGGCCCGGTCAACGTCGCTATCATCACTGTTAGTGACACCCGCACCCGCGAGAATGACACCGGCGGCGACCTCATCGAGAATCGCATTGTCGCTGCCGGTCACATCGTGGTCTTTCGCACCATCATCAAAGACGAACCCGATCAAATTAATGCCCTGCTCGACAAGATTACTGGCGAGACCGAGGCCCGTTTGCTGCTGTTCACCGGCGGCACTGGCATTGCCCCGCGCGACACGACGTTTGATGTGATCTCGCGCAAGCTAGAAAAGCACATGCCTGGCTTTGGCGAACTCTTCCGAATGCTCAGTTTCAACGAAGTCGGCGCCGCCGCCATGCTCTCGCGCGCCACCGCCGGCACTTATCGCGGTCGCGTCATCATGTCCATGCCCGGCTCGCCCAACGCGGTCCAAGTCGCTATGGACAAACTGATCATCCCGGAGATTGAGCATCTGGCTTGGGAAGTGGCACGCTAAGAAAATTAAAAATTCAAAAGGCAAAATTAAAAAAGAGATGCGTGTGGTGCACCTGTTTTTTTAATTTTGCCTTTTGAATTCTCAATTCTCAATTCTCAATTCTCAATGAGTGAGACCTTGCCCTGCGTCCCATCTACCCGTACCCGCTGCCCGGTCTTCAATCGGGTGGTCGCTTCGTGCACACCGACCACGGCGGGGATGCCGTACTCGCGGGCGACGACCGAACCGTGGGTGATCATGCCGCCGATCTCCATGACCAATCCGCCGGCGGTCATGAATAAAGGGGTCCAACCCGGATCCGTGGCCGGGCAGACCAGAATTTCACCCGGTTGCAGTTGGGCATTGCGCGGATCGAGTACCACACGCACGATGCCTTCCACCACACCCGGCGAAACCGCCTGCCCCACCAATACATCGGTTCCGGCATCCGCCGCGTCCGCCGTCATGCCTTCGTAAAACGTTTCGCCATTGCCCAGCAGGATGCGCGGCATCCGTCGGCGATCCAGCTCAAATTGATAGGTTGCGCGGCGTTCGTGCGCCAGCGCGCGAAGATCAATTTTGTCACCGTGGGCAAATGCCTTGAGCACATCGAGCGGCACAAAGAAGAGGTCATCTGCCGCGTTCAACACATCTGCTTTAACAAGCTGCTGTCCAATTTGATTGAGTCGCACCCGATAAGCATCCAGAATGCGGATGAGATAGAACTTGGGAGACTCGCGTAACCCACCCAGCAAACGCAATCGCCGGATCAGAGCGGCCAATATCTTTGCTCGTGCATGTCGCAGCCACCGCATAACGGCTGAAGGGGTCGAACGCACCCGCGCAACATAGTCTGCCGCGATCCGTTCCGCCTCGCGCGCCCCATGTTCAAAGAGCACGTCTGGGGCGACCTTTGGGTCAGTCAACATCAAATAGCCGCGCAACGTGTCAAAGATCGAGGTTGGGTCGTCGCCCCAACGGCTGCGGCCCAAATCAATTTCGACCAACCCCCGCGCGCCATATTCATCCAGAAAGGTTGTAATCGCTTGCTGCGCAATGATGGGCAGTTGCTTGTGTTGATAAGCGCGCACCAAATCTTCAATCGGTTGACTCTGAAATGCCGTCATCGATGCCGCATCGCCCCGCATGGCCTGCGCCACGGCCCACAGTTTCAGGTTCATCTGGGTGGTCACGTTGTTGGGCAACCCACGCGTCAGCGGCAACACCGCCCCGGAGGGCACGCCCAGCCAGCGCGTCAGGCGCGTATCGATGAAGCGCATCGAGATCAATGACGGCGCTACGATGGTCATCAGGTGTTTGGCCAACAGCGACAGGCTGCGGTCCAGATCATGTTCCATCACCGTCAGCAACGCCGACAAGTCTGTAGCCTCGCGCGCATGTTGGCGCATTTCCTCCAACATGCGGTCGCAGACGGCCAAAGCCGGTGCCGCCGCTGTTTCGGGGTGATGCATGGTGCGCATAATGCGCGGCAGGTTCGGCAACACCACCCGCAGGATTCGCAGGATTGTGCCGATGCTGCCCGCGTTTGAGGTGGTGCTCAAACGCCCAGTTTCAATCAAGCGCAGCAACGTCTGGCGCGCACCAGGGTCACCCACCGATAAGATATTCACCAACATCCGTCGCAGACGCGGGATGTGCGCCATATCGGTGAGGTCAATGAATAAACGATCCCCCGCCGAAAGAAAAATTGCCGACCCGGGACGCTGCACCCCTATAAAACGAGCCATGCCACCCACGACCAGACGAAAGGCGTCCTGCCCCAATGGCGTCAGTGGATCAGTCACGCCCTGCACCGAGTTGAAGCTGAAATACAGGTGCTCATGATCAGATGACTTCGACGAAGCGGGTGGGATCGGCAGTGGATACAACGACGTGATCGGGCGCGATTGCAGCAAATACAACTGTTGGTTGGCCCACGCCCACTCAATATCTTGCGGAGTGCCAAAGTGAGCCACCACCCGTTGGGCCAATTGTGCCAGCGCGACGATCTGCGCATCGTCCAACGCTTGCCGTTGGTCGTTGTTTTGTTGAATCGTGTGTGTGCCGCCCGCCTTATCGTTATTAGGCACAATCTGTAACGCCTTTGCACCCAAACGCTTGTGTTTGATCTGCGCGGTAAGCGCATCCACTGTGTAATGGTCCGGCTCGACCAAGCCTGAGACAATCGCCTCGCCCAGGCCAAAGCTGGCATCGATCACCATCTCGTCGCGGTTGCCGGTGAGCGGATTCGCTGTAAATAATATCCCCGATGTCTCTGAGGCAATCATCTGTTGCACAACGACGGCCAACGACACATCGTCAGGTGCAATATGGTTGCGCGCCCGATAACTAATCGCCCGGGCCGTCCATAAGCTGGCCCAGCAGCGCTTCACCGCCACCACCACTTGCTCTGCGCCAATGATGTTGAGATAAGTGTCCTGTTGTCCGGCAAATGACAGCCCCGGCAAATCTTCGGCTGTAGCTGAGGAGCGAACCGCAACAGCGCCATAAACCGAGGCGGTCTCAGAGACCGCCTCGGTTTCCAAGACCGCGTCGGTTATCGCCTCGACCAGCCCCACAGGCACCACGCCTTGCACAAACAAATCACGAATGCGTTGCGACGCTTCTTCGAGCGAGGCTGGGTTATCCGCCACAACCGCATTGGCCTGTTCCAGAATCTTTGCTTGCAAACCATTGGCCGCGACAAAGTCTTTGTAGGCCTCGGTCGAGACAATAAACCCCGGCGGCACCGGAAAGCCTGCCCGCGACAAAATCGCAAGGTTCGCCCCTTTGCCGCCCGCGCGCGCCAAAGTGGCTTCGGAGGAAGAGAAGGGCAATATCATTTTTGGGAAATTTAGAATTAGCGCAAAGCGTGCAGAATGAAGAAATTACTTCGGCGCACTTTCTTCATTCTGCACGCTTTGCGTCAATTCTAAATTCTTCACTTTCCCCATCGCCTCTCGCTCCGCCCGCAGCCAAGGCTTGTCCAGGGGTATCTCCAAACGGGTCGGCGGCGCATTCACCACAATGATGTAAGCCCGGCGTGGGTTGGGCGTGTTGTTTGCACCGGCATAGTGCAGTGTGCGGCAATGGTGAAATGTGGCCCCGCCCGGGTTAAGCGGGCAGGCTACGGCTGGCTTCTCATTGGCCGCCTCGGTAAACAAGCCATGTACACTCGGGTCATAGCCAATATGCTCATGATGATGAATATCATCGCGATGCGACCCGGGCACAAAGTGCAGACAGCCGCTGTCTATTGTGGCTTTATCAAGAGGCATCCACGCGCTTAAGCCGTGGGCAATGACTTCTTCGGGCCAATACGCCTCATCCTGGTGCCAAGGCGTCTCAGCGCCATAGTGTGGTGGCTTCAAGATCATGTGGCCGCCCGCCGACAATTTATCATCCGCAGTGCTCAGCAAGCGTGACGCAATGGCGCGCGCGTTGCGCCAGTAAATGGTCTCGCGCAATTCGGGGAAGGTGCGCTCGGGTCCCAGCACCTGCGGCAAGACATCCCGCCCATCCTTGTGGCCCTGCCCCGCCAAATCGAAGTAGTCGCCCTTCTCCTCGCCCACGCGTTCACCAAACAATTTGTCGTAAATGCCTTTTAGCCACTCGACTTCTTCATCTGTCGTAATACGTTCGATGCTCAAAAAACCATTCTTCTGAAAGAACGCGACCTGTTCGTCTGTTACTTCTATTTGAAAATCTGCCTTATTACTCATGTTTCACCTCTGTTTTTGGGTTAGTGGTATTTATGCTACACCCGCATCGCCCAGCGCCCACGACGATACATGATATACATGATGATGCCACGTCCAGCCCAGTCAATCGCCGTGCCCAGCCATACCCCAGCCAGCCCAAGTTGCAAAACAATGGCCAACAGCCATACCGCTGTCACCCGAAAACAAATTACCCCGATTAACGAGACTAGCATGGGTGAACGTGTGTCGCCTGCCCCACGCAACGCGCTGCCATACAGCATGTAGAAGGCCAATCCAAATAGCTCCAACGCCGAGATGCGCACCGCTACGCTGGCCAGATCAATCACCTCGCCCTGCCCACCAAAGATCGATGCGAGCGCCCGTGGGAAGGCGACAAAGCCAACAAAGAAAACGCTCATGGTTAGCCCAGTAAATACCGCCGAGCGCCGCATGGTCAATTTGGCGATGTCCACGCGCTGCGCACCCAATGACTGTCCCACCAGCGAGGCTGCTGCGATGGCGAAGCCCCAGGCCGGCATAAATGCCAGTGACTCCACCGCGTCGGCAATATTATGCGCCGCCATCGCGGCGGTGCCCAGCGTCGCCACAATCCCGGTGAATGCGATAAAGCCCGTCCGCTGAATGACTTGCTCCAGCAAATTGGGCCAGGCCAATCGCCACAACTGTGCGACATCCGGCCAGTGCCAGACGCGTAAATCAGCTAGGTTTATTTTTACGCGTGCCAACCCACGCCCCAATACCCACAGCGATAACACGCCCCCTAACCCACGTGCGATAGCGGTAGCCAGCCCAGCCCCACGAATATGCAAGGCTGGGATTGGCCCCGCTCCAAAGATCAATATTGAGGCCAATACGATATTCACGACGTTCACACCAAGCGTAATCATCATCGGGGTGCGTGTGTCACCACACGCCCGCATGACATTCGCACTGGTAATGGCCGGTAACGCCAAGAATGACGTGGTCAGAATCGTCTGCACATAGATCGTGCCCTGATCGATGACTACTGGATCCGTAATCCGCAGCATATTGGTCAGAAAAGGGCGGGTGAGCGGGATCATCACCGCCGTCAACAGCACCGCCAGAATCAGACTTACGCTGATGGCTTGGGCACCCAATCGCCGTGCCCGCACCGAATCACCGCTGCCATACGCCCGTGCCACCAGCGCCAGCGCACCGATACCCAATGCCATAAACAAGCTCTGCGCGATATTTAGGAATGATGAGCTAATCCCAGCGGCGGCTAAAGCTGCGGAATCATTTAGCCGCCCAATCAACGCGGTGTCGACCATAAACACGGCCGTACCCAGCAGATTTTCTAGAACGGCTGGGACTGCCAGGGACAAAATTGCGCGATTGATTTGAGCCGGGGTGAACCGGGCTACATCCATCCAGCCTCGATCAAGGCAAAGGCACGTTCAGCATGCACGGATGTCACCACGCGGGTGTTCAGAGTTGCCCGTCTGCGTTGCAGTGCGCTCATGCCTCGGCCAACGCCGTTGCTGATGTCAATACTGACCTTGGCCAAGACCTCGGTCGCAATGACGGATGGATCAAGCGCTACACACATCGTCAACGGATCGGGGGCCGGAAAGCCCTCATGCCGAAACATATCACGCAGCTTGGGCACAATTTTCCCGCACATGCGTCCGAGAAAATCGCCTCGGCGTGTGTTACGTGCTGCGAGTGTCGCAATCCGCTCAAATGGCCACAACTGGTCTATCGAGACTTCCCACGGTAACAAAGTGATGGCATTCGGCTGGTCGAATCGCTCAAAAACCATGTGCGCCGATTCCGGGTCAATCGCAAAATTAAACTCTGCCGTCGGAGATTGATTGCCACGCGCTTGCCACGCTCCGCCCATGATCACCAACTGTTTTAGCCGGCGCGGCAACTGCGGGTCCAAATTACATGCCAGCGCAATATTGGTCAACGGTCCCAACGCCAGAATTGATAGATCACCCTCATGCTGCTTGGCCAGCCGCACAATTGCTTGCGCGGCATGCTCGGCCTCCGGCACACACTGCGTGATGGACAATCCGCCATCGCCCAACCCATCCGCACCGTGAAACTCCTCAGCATGCGCATGTGTAATCACCATCGGTCGGTCACAGCCCTTGTAAAAAGGCACCTGCGGCAGTTCCAATAGCTCCAAAAGCGCCCCAACATTCACCAGCACTTTGTCCAGTATTACGTTTCCAGCCACGCACGTAATCGCAGCCAGCTCAAAACTCTTATAAATCGACGGGTTACTTTGGTCGGTCTGCGTAGCAAATGGCATCGCAATCGCAATCGCATCGTCCACGCCCGCATCGGTATCAACAATCCACTTCATGGTATGACGAGTATCAACGAAGAACCGAGAAATGAGAAATGAGAAATCGAAGATGATGGAAAAGCAAAAAAGACACATAGTTATGTGTCTTCTTGTCGATGGACCTGAGGAGAATCGAACTCCTGACCTCCTCAGTGCGATTGAGGCGCGCTCCCAGCTGCGCTACAGGCCCTTAAAAGTAAGAAGGATGAGATATGAAGGACAAAGTAATTTCATCCCGCATACTTCATCCTTTTTACTTTTATTCGAAGCGGGCGACGGGATTTGAACCCGTGACCTATTCCTTGGCAAGGAATCGCTCTACCAGTCTGAGCTACGCCCGCGTCTATCTAACTAATTACTGCGCAGAAAGTATATCATGAGACAAACATCTGCGACAAGTGCCACCGAACAGGATCGAACTGTTGACCCCACGATTTTCAGTCGTGTGCTCTACCGGCTGAGCTACAGTGGCCTAACGCTATTTTTAACAGGATATCAAACTGCCTGATCAATCAAGCAGTTTAGCATTCTAACGGACTAGCGAGGCTTGTCAAGCCAAAACAAACGCCCCATATACCCGAACGCACATGTGTATTCAGGGCACCAACACAAATAACGTCAGAGCGTTCAAGGCGACAGCATACACGATCGTCCCTTTCCAGAATGTCAACAGACGTTCGTCGGCCTGCGCCATCCCACGCGCGACCAGCACCATGAGTAGCGGCATAAAATCGAGTGTAAAGCGCTGGGCGTTCCACTGGGCCGAGCCGTTGTTGTAATAGAATAGCAGATACAACAGGATGAGGCCAATCGATATCCAGGCAGCTGATCCGCGCAGCTTGCCCCATTTTGCCCACAATGCTGCGAAGATAAACGGGCTGGCAAAAGTGATAGATGTGCCAAAGGGATCGGGGCTGGCTGCGAACAGACGCCCGGTGCCGCCATACTCGATATGGAAGCCTTGCAGGAACAGGTAAACAAAATTAAACGGCACATAGGCCGCGTTGAACAGCCCGAAACGATCCAGACGTTGCTTGAGAATGCCATACGGGGTGAGGTAGCTGTAACCAGTGTCGAACATATTGCCAAAGCGCTGATAGTTGAACAGCAGATACACCCCCAAACACATGCCCAATGCGACGGCAAAACCAGCCAGATTAAACCAACGCTTAGGTTGCTGCCACAACACCGCAGTCAAGAATACTGCGTGAAAGATGGATAGTTGGCGGGTGAGAAAAGCCAGGCCCACCAGCAGGCCCACCAGCCAACCTCGGCCAGGGCCTAACGCTTCGTTAATGGCCAGCAACATGCAGCTGACCGCAACCACATGGGCGAAGAACCACACCCCGGCACTGCCACGCACCATTGACCAGTAGGCCGTGCCCAAAAAGAAGGCCGCACACAGCCAAATGGCATGGCGTTGGGCATTCAGTTTTTTCAGCACTTGCAACATCACCAGCGCATTGAATAAACTCAGGAAAATGGCGATCGGCGTGACTTTAAATCCGTACACCCCAAACGCCGCCACAAACGGCACCAGCAGCAATGCCGGGAACGGCGGAAACGGCACATAGAACTTGCCGTCGAACAGGGCAGTGTCATATAGCCGCTCGTCTATATTTAGACGGCCGTGCAAGAACGCATAGGCTTGGTGGGTATAGAGATTGGGCATCTCGTCTTTGCTCATAATTTTCCATGCGCTAGCAGTAAAGAGCAGTGTGAGCGCGAGCAGCAGCACGATTGTCTGAGTGTGTTTGGACATGTAGGGCTTATTATGCGGGCGAGGAGCGAAGGGCGTGAGGCGAGAGGCGAAGAGCGAGGGGCGTGAGGCATAATGAGAAATGAAAGATGAGAAATGATTGATACAAGCCTGACTGTGCGCACAGCCTTAGCAAAAGCGATTGCGCGCCTGCATCTAGCCCGCACGGATGCCCCGCGCACCACCGCGCAATTGCTGTTGGCGAGCTTATTGAACCAACCGAAAGAATGGCTAATTGCACATGATGATGAGGCGTTGACCATTGACGTTTTGACACGCTATGAGCGACAGTTGGCGCGCGTAGCTGCCCATGAGCCACTGGCCTATATTCTTGGCCACCGAGAGTTCTACGGGCTGGATTTCATGGTGGACAAGCGCGTGCTAATCCCTCGCCCAGAAACCGAGATGCTGGTCGATCTAACCTTGGCCGCGCTAAAACCACTCATCCCTTCACCCACTCATCCGCGACGTGTCATCGACATCGGCACCGGCAGCGGCGCTATCCCAGTGGCTCTGGCGAAAACGCAGCCCGACTTGTACCTGATTGCCACCGATGTGTCACCCGACGCACTCGCAGTCGCGCAACTGAATGCACAAAAGCACGGCGTGGCGGAGCGCATTGTGTTTCAGCAAAGTAACTTGCTCGATAAAACTGACCCGGGTCAGCTAACAGAGATTCGCGTGCTGACGGCCAATTTGCCCTATGTCACGCGCAAAGAAATCGATGACTTACAGCCGGAAATTCAAGACCATGAGCCGCGGGTGGCGCTAGATGGCGGCGACGACGGGTTGGATCTTATTCGGCGACTGCTGACGCAGATTCGCGACCTACGCGCCCGCGGTATGTTGCCCCGGCTCAGTGCCGCATTCCTCGAATTCGGCGCATCGCAAGGGCCTACCGTGCTAGCCACTGCCCAACAAATCTTGCCCAATACAGAATGCGCGATACTCAGCGACTTGGCAAAGCTGGATCGTGTGTTAAGGGTGAGCTTTGGGCCATGAGCCGTACATCACGCGTATGCGATATTTTCTAGAATGCGTTACAGTTACTGGGCTTATGACTCGTGATTGATGACTCGTGACTAACCCTTCAGCGATGCGTGTTACCAGTCTCTATCACCTTATCACTTTCTACTTTCTGCTTTCAACTTTCTGCTTTCAACTGAAAAATGGAACCTTCACCTGACCGATACAAAACCATGCGCTACAACCGTTGTGGCCGCAGCGGCGTAAAACTCCCGGCAATTTCACTGGGCATTTGGCATA
>JANMVQ010000525.1:0-5302 GCA_031392845.1 Chloroflexota bacterium | reverse complement strand
TCATGTTGTGTTGTTCCTTTGTGTTTATTTGAATCTTCTATGTTGTTTGATGCTTGATGTTCTGCGACTGAGTCGCCCTAGGCAACTCAGTCGCATCTTTCTGAGTCTGTAGTTGTCGCTTCAGTGAGGCTTCAGTGTGCTGCTTGATGAATGTGTTGCTTGTTCGATGTAGCTACGATGAGATTATGATGTCAGTGTAAAGTGTCTACGACAACGTCAACGTCGAGATCAATTACCAGGACGGTCCACCGCTGATCCCGCTCGCGGCTGTGTCGGCCAAACCCGCCACTGCTGCTGCGATCACAGCGAAGATCACCAGAACCAACGCCACTACGCCTGCAGTGCGAATCGTCGAACCTGAGCTGTCGGCATCACCCCGCTCCAACTTCTGCACCAGATTCATCGGATTGCTGACGATCACGGCGGTCTTGACGAGGTTGTTGTAAATTGCTGTTTTCATGTTGTGTTGTTCCTTTGTGTTTGTTTGAATCTTCTATGTTGTTTGATGTTTGATGTTCTGCGACTGAGTCGCCCTAGGCAACTCAGTCGCATCTTTCTGAGTCTGTAGTTGTCGCTTCAGTGAGGCTTCAGTGTGCTGCGTTGATGAATGTGTTGCTTGTGCGATGTAGCTACGATGAGATTACGATGTCAGTGTAAAGTGTCTGCGACAACGTCGAGGTCGATTACCAGGCCGGTCCACCGCTGATCCCGCTCGCGGCTGTGTCGGCCAAACCCGCCACCGCTGCTGCGATCACGGCGAAGATCACCAGAACCAACGCCACTACGCCTGCGGTGCGAATCGTCGAACCAGAGCTGTCGGCATCACCCCGCTCTAACTTCTGCACCAGGTTCATCGGATTGCTGACGATCACGGCGATCTTGACGAGGTTGTTGTAAATTGCTGTTTTCATGTTGTGTTGTTTTCTCCTTGCGATTAATGTGTATTTTTGTGTCCCCTGAAAGTTGTTGCCAACCTTCACTAATAAGTTGCAGTTGGCGAGACTTTTGCACTATTTATTTGCATATTTTTAGCTAACATTAGCTAAATACAACTTTGGGCTTAGCGACTAATTGCGTCCAAAATCGTAGCCAATGCCGGCAAAATGATGAGCATCGACATAACCAGCAAGTTGCTCATGGCAATCGGACGCGTCATCTCTTGCAGGTTCTTACGTGCCTGTGAAATGATGCTCAAGCGCAGACGTTGCTGGGCTAAATCCGACAAAACGTTCAACACCGGACCAATCTGGCCACCCTGGCGCGACACCATCTTGACAGAGTTACCAAATTCTGTAAGCAATTCGTTGCCAACATTACGATCCAACAGTTGATCCATTGCCAGCGTTTCATCGCGCGTCACGTCCAAAATCTGTACTGCCCGGCGGAGTTCTTCTACAAAGGGTCCACCCGGTCGCTTGGACATATTGCGAATCGCACGCTGAATTGTGTTGCCAGCAATGACATCTGCGCGCAGCTCAGGCACACGAAAACCCATCTCTAATGTCAGTTCTTTCTGCCGGGTAATGGCAGCCTCGGCCAGAGCCGAATCAGGTGATGCGTAATTCATCATGGCAAACATCCCACCCAAAAGCACCGATCCACCCACAAACAGCATCACAGGCAGCTTAAAGATAAGGCTGGCCATGATACCTACAACTAATAGAACAGTGGCGACCAGTGCGCCATATACTGCCGCACCCACCATCTTTTCGCCCCACAGCGTCTCTAGGTTCCAGAATGGCGCTTTGCTGCTGGGCATTTGGGGTTCACCCACTTCCCAATACCAGTTAGCTTGCTTCAATTGACGTAGATACTTCTCATTCTGTTTGTCTTTGCGCAAAGCCCGGCGCGCACCTGAGTCCGCGATGCCATCGAGCAACTTGCCTTTGCCCAAGCTGCGAGGACGGAACTGCTTCATTGCACCGAGTGCTTTTCTGGCCTGACCTGGCGGCATGCCCAATCCGCTGACAAACAAAAAAGCGGCTAATCCCGCCAGAGCAAAAAAGAGAGGTTCAAGGTCTTGCATTGTATTTTGTCCTTTTCACTTACGACTTCATATCGACCGTGCGGCCTTGGCCACTCAAAATGCTAGCCTTAGGTGCAGACTGTGCAGACGTAGGCATATTTTTTGGCCCCTGATTAGCTGTGCTTTCAGACGTACTGACACGCTTCACCACCAGGCCACGCTGCGATAACTTGATGCAATGGCGATAGACTAAGATCGTGATCATAGCGGCAATAGCCGCAACCACATTACCAACTGAGGTGGAGAAGAATCCTGCCATACCCGCGAACACATTAGCATTGGCACCCATACCCATAAATAAGGTCATGCCTTTGAAGATAGCGAAGATCAACCATGGCCCATACGTGCCCCATTGAATATTGGAACGCGCATTAATCTGGCTGGAGATCGCATCTTCGAAAGCTGACACGTTCTCGCGGGTCGAATCAGCTAAGCGCATTAGCATGTCGCCGACTTCGCCGGTGGCATCGGCGGCACGGATCAAGCTCGTGGCCACTGTGTCAAACACGATCGAACGGCGGCGGTCGGCAATTTCCTGCAACGATTCCACCATGCGATCTTGAGTGATACCAATCAAAATTTCCTGAAAGTCTTCCTTCAATGGGGATTGGGAATATTCTGCTGCCGCTTCCATCGCCTTCTTCAATGATGGATTCACACCATAGGCCGTACGTAATGTGTCACAGACGCTGGCCAATTGCTTGGAATACAATATATTTCTCTTATCGCGATCTTGTTCCAGCTTAGTCCAGGTAAACAGAAATCCTGCGCCGACGCCGAGAATGCCCAGAGTGAACGCACCGATCAAAATATATAACCCCAGCCCCAGTGGGATGGCTGTTTTCAGGCTGAGTATGACGTATTCTTTGGCAGAAATATCAATTTGGGCTTCGTCCAGCTTAGATTGAATACCTGCGAGTTGCGGCAAGCTGGTTGTCGCGGTCATCGACTTGGGCTTGCCCCGAAACGGCACCGCAATACCGTAGAACAGCAAAAAAACAGCTACCCCAGACATTAGCGCCAGCATATACAACTCCGGGCTGAAGTTATTTGCAAATGACTGTAAATTAGTTAGTAAATCACTCATTAAATGTTGACCTCTATGTGGGTGTGTATGCATTCGCACTTATTTTGCGCTAACGCTTTCGACATCGCGCTGCCAGCTAAACCCAGGCACACGCTCTTCCAAACGGCGGATTAGGTTGGATGGATAAGCATTTGTAAACGACAACTGCCCTGTCCAGTCTTCCTTGCCGCGCTCAACTGTCCATTTGAAAATAGGCTCATGCGTGATCATGTCGCCTTCGACACCACCGGTCACGAAGTCGATTTCTTTCAAGCGGCGAATTTCTTTGCCTTCCGGTGCGCGGAACACCCCGATGTTCACTACCAACTGCATGGCTTGTGCCACCTCGCGACGAATCGCCAGCACGGGGATGTTCAAACCACCCTTGAGATACAGCGTCTCAATACGCTGCAGGGTGCGATAGGCGTCGTCAGCGTGCACGGTGAACATACAACCGTCGTGGCCAGTGTTCATCGCTTCCAAAATCGCGATCATCTCTGGGCCGCGCGCCTCGCCCAACAGAATACGCTTGGGGCGCATACGCAAACAGTGGCGCACATTGTCAGCCATTGTCACAGCCTCGACGCTTTCGCCTTTTTCGCGGGTGACCAGACCCACCCAGTTAGGCAAGTGCGGCAATTGCAATTCTGGCGTATCTTCTACTGTGATCACACGTTCAATTGGGTCAATGTCATTAGTCATCGCGGTCAGGAAAGTGGTTTTACCCGTACCAGTACCGCCAGACACCGCGATGTTCAATTGGGCTTTCACACATGCACGTAGAAAGTTGCGCGCTTGGGGTGTCAGCGAACCCAACTTCACCAAATCGTCAAGGTTGCGCGCTACGCTGCGGAAACGACGAATCGTGATCACGACCGCACCCATGCCTAGGTTGGCCACAAGCGGGTCCATGATCACATGTACGCGGCTGCCGTCGCGTAGACGGTGGTCGCGATACGGCACACGTACGGTCACGCCGCGCCCACCCGCACCATAGTCCAGCTTATTATTGATAAACAGCCGCAACGCATACTCGCTGCGGAAATGACTGTTAACACGTTCGATCGGACGACCACCACGCTGGACAAAGATGTCTTTGTGACCGTTGATGAAGATTTCTTCCACGTTCGGGTCAGACATATAAGGTGCAATCGGCCCCCAGCCCAACACATCATCCGACATACGGCGGGCGATGCGTTCGGTTTCAGCAGCCGTCTCACTCTCCGGGCCTTCTACCAACAAGGGCAACCCGCGTGAAGGTGCGTTTACGTTGAAAGCTTGAATCTGCCGGCGCGAGATTTCGGCCACCACCGCGTAATCTTCATCAGTTGGATTGTCATACGCCGCCGGGCTGAGACGTCGGCCGGTCTTCAGTTCATCCTTGACGGCCTCAAGCACAAAGTCATACGGATCAATATCCTTGGCCTGTTCTGTCGTTGCAGAACGCTGGGCCATGGCAAATGCAGCTGGGCTGGCCGGGCTATTGACAGTAGGCTTGTTATTATTGTTGCGTCCCCAGGCGGGCATCAGCCCCCCTTTGTTATTTTCCTCTGGCATCGTTGATATTCTCCAAAGTGTGTGATTTGCTTGATAAGTGAATGTGATAGATCATGATTCATGCGTCATGAGCCCCATGAATCATTACGAGTAACTAAGTCTGGCGCACGAACAAGCGCTTCAGTGAGAAGCTGCTTATCTTGTTGCGTGATGCGCGAAAGACGTCCTGCAGCTGCGGTAGATACATGCCGCCCAATGCACGCATGGCCGTACCCAGTGGCCCGGAGTCAGTCAACACATAGGGCGTGTGGGTGTTCACCGCCTGCGTCGCTACGACCGGTTCAAATGGGATCGTGGCGGAAAGTGGCAGACCCAGCATGTCTACAATGTCGCGTTCAGCCAAGCCAAAGTTCGGATCGTAACCAGTGATCAACAACTGGAATTTGTTTAGATCGCCGAAGTAACGCTCCAAGCTCTGCAAGGCATAACGGGTATCTAACACCGCTGTCATGATAGGTGGCACAATCACCAGCACTTCATCGGCCTCTTGGATGGCGGCCTCGTGTAGCGGTTGCGCAAAGTCTTGGCCGATATCAATGATCGTAAATGAATAGGCTCGTCGTACCTGCTGAATGATCGCACGACCAACGTCTAAAATCATTTGGCGGTTGCCAAACTCTTCTGAGCCGTTGTCGGTCGGGCGCATCAAACCC
>JANMVQ010000494.1:0-16556 GCA_031392845.1 Chloroflexota bacterium | reverse complement strand
CCCTCATACTCAAGGATCAAACCTTTCTGGCTCAACCCCTCAAGCATCGCAGCCGCTTGGCCGCTCGTATGCAAGCTCTTTTCGCTGAAGAAGTTATCGTAACGGATACCCATGCGCACTAGGGTGACTTTGATGTGCTCCATGATCAGGTCAATACCCAGTCGACCAATGGCACGGACCGCTTCTTCACGTGGTAAGTGCAGATAACGCTCACCCTCACGCTCAAAAATCTGTTTGCCGATCAGGGCCACATCATCGCCCAAATAACCCTTTTCTGGCATGGGCTCATCTACACCGCTTGCCTGTGCATAACGCGCAAACACGCTTCCGCCAAGCACTCGGATCTGCGTGCCCGCATCATTGACATACCACTCACGATGCACTGCATACCCGGCTGCCTCCAGCGTGTTGGCCAAGGTATCACCGACAGTCACGTTGCGGGCTGTGCCAATCGTGGCAAACCCGGTTGGGTTGGCACTGCCATGCTCCACCTGTGCCTTCTGGCCTCGGCCGAGATCGATATTGCCCCAGTTCTCGCCCCGCGCCAAAATGTCGCCCACCTGCCGGCTCAAAAATAGGGGCGACAAACGAATGTTGACAAAGGCATTCACGACCTCAGCAGTCGCCATCTCACCCAACTGCAAGTGTTTGGCGATACGCTGCGCAATTTGCGGCGGTGCAAGCTTGGCGATACGCGCCAGTTGCATGGCCACCGACACTGCATAATCACCCATATCAGTCTGACGTGGGTGATCTAGTGAAAACGAAGGGATATCAAACGGCGGCAGATCGCCTGCCGCCTGCGCCGTCTGAATAGCTTGGATAACAAGCGTTTTTAGATGATCTCGAACCATGTTGGCACTACTTCCGAACGGCGCATTCTACCAATCGAATTGACGCACACCTATTTCACATGCAGAAGGCACACATAATAAATACGCATCTCGTATGCAATACGATGTCCCGTATTCAAGGCCCATCTCTAAGGCACCAAAAGTCTTTATGCATTCCAAAATTCATGTCTCTGATTTGGTTGATTGCTCTATTTGGCCCTGCCTAAAACATCTGGCGCATCTGCTGCAGGCGGCGTTGTCTGTGGCGCAGGATTCTGATGCGTCTCGTGCTCTAATTCAGGATGTTCTTTACGGAAATTGCCCTCTTGATTTTCAGGGTAATTGTTGGCGTCACTGGTATGCAATTGGTACGAGACATCAGTAACCACCACACGCTCCAATTGTTGCAAAGCCAATTTGAACTGAATAGTCGTATTACTATGTAGCGCTTGTTCCAAGTAATTGTCCATAATCAATTGGCCCATCACCACATGAACCAAGCTTTTTGGACCCATCTTCTCTAAGTGCTTTGAGATATATTCAATTGCGACGCGTGTGATATTGCGATAGGGTGCTGGCACGATCACCAATGGATGATAGGCATAGCGCATACGCTCATCCCACTTTGCCTTGATCAACGCTGTTTTAGCAGCATCATTATCAATATGGACTGCGAGCCATGGGTGGCGTAATGACATTGCAAATTCGACCATGGGCACAGTGCCGGCATGCACATCATCCACGAAGACAATGGTCAACATCTCATGCTTTTGTGGATTTGCCATGCGATTATTCATGCTCAATAAACGTGCCACATCCTGATAGTGCTTGCGGATACGTGAGAACAAAAAGACTAGCGCCGGAACCAGGACGACAATCATCCACGCACCGTCGGTAAATTTGCTTATCGCAAACACAATCATCACAAGGAAGGACACAGAGCCACCAACCGCGTTGATAATTATCTTTGTCCGCCAAGTCGGATCAAAATGCATTTCCCCAAAACGAGTGCGCACGGATTCACCCACCTTTAGTTTGGATGAACGCCACCAGTGCAACACCATACCGAACTGTGACATTGAAAAGCTCATGAACACGCCAATGGCATACAGCGGAATCAACGCAGTCACACGTGCATTAAACGCGACAATCAGTGTACATGCTGCACCAGCCAATACTGCGATACCCCACGAAAAGACAAGGCGGCGTCCCTTGATTGACAATTGACGCGGCAGGAATCCATCATTTGCGGCAAGGGCGCTAAGGCGGGGAAAGTCCGCAAAGCTCGTGTTAGCTGCCATCACCAAAATCATGATTGCGCCAGCGACCAGCATGTAATACCCAATCCCGCCATCGAACACAACATTGCCCACTTGCGATATGACCGTTGGCAACTCTGTTGGCACAGCCTGAATCCATTGCGCAATAAAGGTAATACTGATGAACATCGTGCCCAGCAACATCGCCATCACCACCAAAGTTTGGGCAGCGTTTTTGCTTTTCGGGTCTTTGAAGGCTTGAATGCCATTCGAGATGGCTTCGACCCCAGTTACGGCGGTGCAACCGGAGCTAAACGCGCGCAATATCAGTAATATCCAAATGCTACTAAACGCAGCATGATGTTCAACTGCGATTTGCTCAGCGGTGCCAAGAGTACCAGTGAAATGCTTAAACATGCCGACGCCAATTGTCAGCACCATCGCCCCGACAAAGAAATAGGTCGGAACCGCAAATATTGCGCCGCTCTCCTTCACCCCGCGCAGATTTAAAACGGTGATAAAGAGCACCAGAAACACCGAAACTCCTGCCCGATATGGAACAATGAATTCAAACACAGATGCCAACTGTTCTACACCGCTGGATACGCTGACAGCTACGGTCAGAATGTAGTCCGTCAATAACGCTGCTGCAGCAATCATGGCCGGCAGTTCGCCCAAATTGTCGCGGGCAACTACATAGGCTCCACCTCCACCAGGATAGGCATAGATTGTTTGGCGGTAAGAGATTGTCAAAATCGCCAACAATAGGACAATTGCAATTGAAATGGGGATGGAATAAGCATAGATTCCAGTTCCATATATTGCAACAGCGCTCGCTAGCACAACAAGAATCTCCTGCGTCGCATAAGCTACCGATGACAATGTATCCGATGCAAAGACTGCCAAGCCAACTTTCTTGCTAATTGCCTGATGCGCAGCATCCTCACTGGACAACGCTGGCCCCAACAAAATATTTCTGATACTAATTCTTTTCCGCGAGTGAATACCCATATGATTTACTTCTCTACTTTGCGTGAATTTACCAAATGTTATTTATAGCCAGTCGTCGATAAGGATACCTGACAGATGTCAGGCGATGGGCAGACAAAACATTTGATAGCAATAATGGGTAAACGTCGTGGATCCCATTTTTGACGGCGGTGTAATCTACACCCGCCCACAGTTTGCGTCAACAGGACAAAAAGGATTGCCGATAGTCGGTCAAAAGGGCAAACACACAAAAAACCCGCAGATGACATTGCGATCATTCTGCGGGGTGTGGGCAACAATGAGAGAACTATGCAAAAGAGAGCAACTTTCGTAATGTGATGTTGATGTGCAAATACAGCGAGGTGCGAAGAAACGGTGATTACTGCGAGCGACGATGTGTTCAGAAAGTATTGCGAAGACGATGAAACTATTGCTCTCTCTCTACAATCGTCAGCATATAACATTACGACAAAATATACCTGTAGGTTTGCTGTAAATTAGCAAATAAAAACTAACCTAGTGCCCTGTCAAGTCTCAATTTTTGGGTAGAGCCGCTTCAGATTCACGCAAATTTAGCAACAAACTCGAAACCGCAACCCCAATTCTTCGCCATGACAAGGCACTAGCCAATAGAATTCCATCTTGAACGACTACTTCACACATATTAGGCTTTTCACGCGCAATGCACGACTATTTTTTCTGACTATGACCTTTCTGGCGTTTGGGACGGCGCCATCAACCCTTTTTCTAAATCTCTATTTCGCAAAAATCGGTACCGATCGCGAGTTTATTGGCCTGGTCAACACGGTGATTCAGCTAGGCGGCGCGCTGATGATTTTGCCAGCGGCGCTGCTATTAGACCGCATTGGCAGGCGTGCAGCCATCCTGATCGGTGGCTACGGCGCAACTTTGGCCTGGGCGCTAGCAGTGATCCTGCCATCACCCAACGTCATTCTGGCATTACTAGGTATCAATGGCGCATGTTTGGGGTTGTTCGGCCTGGCAGTCGTGCCAATGTTGGCAGAATCGTCTACCCCACGCGAGCGCACCACCCTCTTCAGTGTCAGCGAAGGGCTAACTACATTGGCCCTGTTTGCAGGTAGCATCATTAGTGGCTTTGCCCCGCTCTGGCTTGCACCCAATATCGGGCCAACCGGCAGTGATCCAGAAAGTGCTAGTGTGTATCGCACAGTATTGCTCATTTCAGCAGCGATTCGCCTAATCGGGTTGCTGCCGTTACTCTGGGCGCGCGAACCAACACATACCCAGTCTGTTTCATCCAGCAACGTGCCCATCCCAACGCGCCCACGCTTTGCGTCCTATTTCAATCCGTTCAACCTAAGAAAGCTAAAAACACCTATTTTCCTGTTTAGTATCCCTATGTTTATTGTGTTTTTTGCTGGATCGCTGATTTTCCCATTTCTGTCATTATTTTTAAAGGAACGCTTTGGCATGAGTGACAGCGTGGTCGGCACAGTGTTGGGGTTGGTCAATTTGTCGATTGGAATCGGCTCGCTTGGTGCGCCAATTGCAGTGAATGCGGTCGGACGCGGCCCGGTCGTGGTGTTTGGCGCATTGACCTCGGCAGTTGCACTGGCGGTGATTGGGTTCACGCCTATCTTTTGGCTGGCAGCAAGTTTGATTATCTTGCGCGCGGGGGTGTTCAATATGATTATTCCACTGTATCGCGCATATGTCATTGACAGCGCACCGTCCGAAGAATACACCCTTGTCACCTTGTTGCTCGCGCTCAGTGCCAACATCGGCCCAGCTGGCGCAGGATGGCTCAGTGGGCGTATCCAATCGCAGATGGGGTTTGATGTGCCATTTATTATGGCAGTGATAGGCTATGCGCTGGCTGCTATCGTCTTTGCTTACATCTTCTGGCTTCGCCGAAAGCATGACGTTAGGGTTTAGTGTTAGTTTGGTGAGGTCGTCACTTGCACCTCAACTCGTGGGGCTGTGTTGGCATCGACTTCATCCTCGCCTTGCAACACATCTTCTTCCAAGCCGGCGGTCACTGGCTGCGATTGGATGGCATCGCGCATAACATAGACGAATATATACGCCATCAAAAAGAGGGCCGCCAACGCAAATCCCATCCCAACCCAACGTTTGGCGCTGGGGCCAGGCTCCTTCAACATCCTACGCTCGTAAGGGTCTTTGCTAGGGTCGAATTGGGCAGCCAGCCGTTGGCGCATCAGTTCCAATTCCACATTCGTGGCTTCCGGCAAGAGTTTATTTTCGGGTGGAACGACGTCGGCAACAGGCGACTCGGCAGCTTTGTCTGACAACGTCAGGTCAGTTGAGGTGTCACTTTGCACGCATCGGTTATACACCGCAAGATAGAGCGTCAGATACCATCTTTAGACTGAATTAGTTCTGCTGCATCATCATTCCCAGGCGCACCCGGGCGGTGGCGACCAGGGTGTCGTTGCCTTGGGCTTGCGCCAAATCCGCGCACTTGTTCAAATCGGCGATGGCCAAACCGCGCTCTTTCAAAGATTCGTATGCACCAGCCCGTACATAATATGCTTCTGGTAAATCCGGCGTTTTGGCTAGCAGCACATTCATATCATCAAGCGTGCGCTGGGGCAGATTCAGCATATAAAATACCTGCGCTCGATTGAGCAAATAGTCTCGCTCATCCACATGGGCCCGAGCGGCATCAAAAGCTGCTTGTCCACTGCCAACTGTCTGTTTCTCCTGTAACGCCCCGCGCCATAGCAATAGCATCGTGTCCGTGGGCACGATCGTCAGACCCACATCAATGGCCGCAATCGCCTTGCTAAGTTGCTCCGCATTGTCGGAACCCGCCAGTTCTTGCTGGGCTTTGGAGATAGCCTGACCCGATGGATCAGGCGGAAAAAGCGTTGCCCGAAAGGCATAACCCAATAGCAAGACAAGGGCAAATACGCCAGCAACAATGCCCACCTGACGCAATACCGCAAAGCGTTTATCCGCAATAACTGCGTCCAGATGCCAGCGCTGGGCTTTGGAATTGGGTTGGGTTTGTTGGCGCAGCGCCGCGTAGGCTTGGCTCCCACCTACTAAAGACACGATCTTATTGGCGCTCTTTACGATACGATCATCAATGCTTTCTAAGCGCGCCAGCTCGGCGCGGACGTCGGCCTGTGTGGTGGATAGCCGCGCAAGCAATTGGTGCGCATCTTCAGCATTAACCAATACATCACGCGCTGACCGTGCCGACAGGTTGGCCATCGACTTCTCGCACGCACTGATCAATTCGCGCAAGACATCGTTTTCATTTAGATTACCCAACTGCTGTTGTAGTTTTCCCATAGTTCGTAGAGAGTCTATTTTATGCTGCTATCCGATCGCATACCTGACAGATTCTGGAAATAACGCATATTCGTAGACAATCAAAAAACTGCGCACGCTGGTAACATTGGTATTGTGAGTTTATCCACTGGTATTGTCGGATTGCCCAATGTCGGCAAATCCACCATTTTTAACGCATTAACTTCGGCGGGCGCGCTGGCAGCCAACTATCCATTTGCAACGATTGAACCCAACACTGGCGTCGTGGCCGTGCCCGACCCGCGTTTGAAAGAAATCGAGCAATTTATTAAAACTGAGAAAATTATCCCGGCAACGATTGAGGTGCTGGATATCGCGGGTTTGGTGAAAGGTGCTTCGCAAGGCGAAGGCTTGGGTAACCAATTCCTAGGTCACATCCGGAGCGTGGATGCCATCTTGCATGTGGTGCGCTGCTTCGATAATGATGATGTAGTACACGTCGATGGTTCAGTTGATCCGATTCGGGATGTTGAGATTATCGAACTGGAATTGGTGCTAGCCGACTTGGACAGCGCCGAGCGCCAACTGGAAAAGAGTCAACGAGCGGCCTCGCAGAAAGACGCCGTAGCCGCGCAACGGGCACAGGTGCTGGAGCCGATTGTGGCGCTATTGAAAGAGGGTAAACCTGGCCGTAAAGCGATGGCCCAAATGGACATGGCGCAACAGAAGCTGGCCCAATCGCTAGGGTTTATTACGACCAAACCCGTGCTGTATGTCGCCAACGTGGACGAGAACGACCCACTGGGCGAGAAAAATGCCTATGTGGACAAATTGCGTGCATGGGTGCATGACAATGGCGGATCGCTCGTTGTGATTTCCGGTGCGATTGAGGCCGAAATCGCCAGTCTGAACAGCATCGAAGAGCGGCGGGAGTTTTTAGCAGCGATCGGACTCGAAGAGAGCGGGCTGGCGCGTCTCACTCGCGCTGCCTACACAATGCTGGGGCTCCAATCGTACTTCACCGCAGGGCCAAAAGAGATCCGTGCTTGGACGATTCCCATCGGGGCCAAAGGCCCGCAGGCCGCAGGGGTTATTCACACCGATTTCGAGCGCGGCTATATCCGAGCTGAGGTCTACGCGATCAATGATCTCAAGACCTATAAGGTCGAAAGCGCTATCCGCAGTGCTGGCAAACTGCGCTCAGAAGGCAAAGAATATGTCGTGCAAGATGGGGACATCATGCATTTCTTATTTAACGTCTAGAGAAATGCAGAATTAAAAAGGCAGAATGAAGAAAGGGATGTTGCTGTTGCATATACTCCTTTCTTCATTCTGCCTTGAAAATTCTCAATTTGACTTAGGCGGTTCGTCGTGCTTGACCTCTTGCGCTGGCTGTGTGCGCTTGGTTAGCTCCTCGTTGATCTTCTTGAGGGTATCCACCACGCCCTGCTGCACCTCGCCAACGATCTTGGGGCCTCGCGCAGTCTCCCAAGCTTCTTTGACGGTCTTCTTGGCATGATCGACGGTGGCATCTTGGCGCATCTGCTCGATGGTCTGGTTGACCTGTTTGGTCAGTTGCTCCAAACCGCTGGTGATTTCACGCTCAATGCTCTTGCGCTCTTCGCTCTCCCACACCGAACGCATGAGGGTGCCCAAGTTCTCGCCGAGTTTGTTTAATTCGCTCGCAAATTCTGACTGTGGGCGATTGTTATTATTGGTATTGTTGGTTTCTTCAGACATGACTTTATCCTTTATTCTCTGATGGATCACTACACTGACTTATTACCTAGTCATTTTGCAATTGAGCCATTTGATCACTATTTGATTCTGATTAAGTTCTTACAATTTTATAGATACGGATCAGAGTGACCTGACGTTGCAAAGACAACGAACGGACAATGGTGATTATGTGATCGCAGCTGTCTACGCCTTTTATCCGATAATCGCTCTCATGAACAACAAACCTTACGGAAGCCAGAGCATGGTTGCCCCCTTACAACGCGTGCTGGTACGGCGGCCTGATGCCGCGGTTGGCAACGCCGACCCACAGCACTGGCACTACACCGCGTCCATCCATCTGGCCAGTGCCCAGGCCGAGCACGATGCTTTTGTAGCTTTGCTCAACAACGCCGGCTGCGAAGTAGCGTATCACGATATTCCTCTGCCGGATCATGCAGATAGTCAGTTCACCCATGATCCCAGCTTAGTCTGCGACCGGGGTGCGATTATTTTGAAAATGGGCAAGCCACTACGACAGGGAGAAGAAGAGGCGCAGGCGGCGATGTTCGAGAAGCTAGGCGTGCCGATTCACTTCCGGCTGCACGGCGACGCTCAGGGTGAAGGAGGCGACATGCTATGGCTGGACCAACGCACATTGCTGGTCGGGCTTGGCTTCCGCACCAATACGATAGCGGTAAACCAGCTTCGTGAGGCACTGCCAGAGGTAGAGGTGATCGCCTTCGACATGCCCATCGACCAAGGCCAAGCCGCGTGTCTGCATATTATGTCGTTTATCAGTCTGTTGGATCACGATTTGGCGGTGGTCCATTTGCCACTCATGCCAGTGCGAATGTATCAGCTTTTGCAGGCACGGAATGTACAAATGGTGGAAGTGCCATCCAACGAGTACCCGACGATGGCGACCAATGTTCTGGCTGTTGCGCCGCGCCAGTGCATTATGTTGCAGGGCAACCTGGTCACGAAATCACGTCTGGAAGCAGCCGGCTGCACAGTGCAGACCTACAAAGGCGACGATATCTCCCTCAAGGCCGAAGGCGGCGCGACCTGTCTGACACGACCTATCCTAAGAAATTGAGAATTACCGCAAAGCGGACAGAATGAAGAAAAGCGTAGGCCGCGACAGGCCTTTCTTCGTTCTGCTTTCTTCATTCTCAATTTTCTCAATCTTCTGGTTCTCCCGACTTTGACGGGATTAACGTTGTCATGCTGAGCAGAGCGAAGCATCCCAGCGGTAAAACAACTACGATTAACGCCGCTGGGATTCCTCATTTCATTCGGAATGACATGTTTCCCGGCAAAGTCGGTAGAGCCAATCTTCTTAATATGGATTGGATTAGGCAAAACATCCATGCTGGAATTGTGCCATAGCCAATAACGCGCCACGCAATTTCGGAAACGATACAAGACGCTACAATCAGGGCCATGCAACCGATGCAACTACAAATGCTCTTGGACTTTATAAACAAGCTCGAAAAAAACGGAATTTATTACACAATGACCTCGATCCGCGAAGATGCGATCATGGTTGAAGCCACCAAGCTGGGCCAGGATGCCATTCGCGAGCGCTGGGAAGTGGAGTTCTTCGCCAGCGGCAAGATTGAGGCAGAGATGTTCCTGTCACACGGTGTCTTCTCTGGTGAAAGCGTTCTCAAACGTGTGCTTGGCGAGAGGGACTAAATAAAACCAACAAGTCAAAACGGCTTTCATTCAGCGCAAAAGCCGCTGAAATACTATGTTTCAGTATGTCAAAACCATAAGACTTAGTCGGTTTTATTTAGAACGTTGCGTGTGAAACCTCGGGCGTGAAGCGCTATCAGTTTTTGCGCTCCACGCTCTTCACCTCACATTCGACCAAAGTATGTCTCTTACAACCATTTACCTGGTACGGCACGGCTTTGTGCACAATCCAGACGCCGTGATGTATGGCCGCTTACCGCGCTTTCGTTTGAGTGACGAAGGCCAAGTCCAAGCACGCGCGGCAGGCAAAGCGCTCAGCGACAAGCCGTTGGCGGCCATTTACAGCAGTCCGCTTTTGCGCGCTCGACAAACAGCCCAAGCAATTCAGGTAGCGCATGAGTCATTGCGGGTGCAGTTGTCTAGTTTGCTTCTTGAAATCAATGTGCCGCACGACGGGACTAAGATTAGTGTGATGGAAACCCGCAACTGGGATTTGTATAGCGGGAATGAATGGCCATACGAACAACCAGAACATGTCGCCGAGCGCGCTCGCCAGTTCTTTCAGCGTATGCAAAAGCAACATCAGGGGCAGCAGGTCGTTGGCATCACGCATGGTGATGTGCTGGCGTTTGCGACACTATGGGCCAAAGGCGAGACGCCTGCCTGGCAACACAAGGCACAAATGGCGCGCTTTGGTTTTGCGGACAACTATCCACAGACAGCCTCGATCACCACATTTACCTTTCATAGCGACGCTAACGATGAGTTGCCCGAGGTCAGTTACCTGAGGCCGTACTGAGGTTTATTTAAAATCGCATAAACCGATTCGGTCTTGGAGACTGAATCGGTATGCAGAACACGATGACCGATCTTGATAAATACCGCGCACGCAAAGATAACTTCTTCAAAGAACACCCGGGTAGCCCGCTGACGCCCCAACATCAAGCGGAGTTTACTGGCTTGCGCTACTTCCCCGAAGACGAGACTTTACGGCTGGAAGTCTCGGTTGAGCGTGACTCCAATCGGGAATTGGTGTATTTCGACACTACCGGTGATACCTTGCAACCTTACACACGCGTAGGGCGGTTTAAGTTTAAAGTCGATGAGGAAATCGCCGAACTTACGATTTTTGCGAGCGATCAAGGTTATTTTCTACCTTTTGTCGATGCCCAAGCCGGCAAAGAGACTTATCTAGCGGGACGATATCTGGAGCCAGAGCCACTGGATGAACATTATTTCTACATCGATTTCAATTTGGCCTATAACCCATACTGTGCCTACAACGAGCAATGGACTTGTCCCCTCACGCCTGCGGAAAACCATTTGAAAATTGAGATTCGTGCGGGGGAAAGATTGTTTATAGGACAATGAAAATATGAAAGTTGATCAGGTAGAACTATTCCAGGTGCGCATGCCCTATCTTGCGCCTTTTGAAACGAGCTTTGGCGTGGAGACCGAAAAGAAAGGCTGGCTTCTAAAAGTCAGTGCAGAGGGGTTGACTGGCTGGGGTGAGTGGTGCGGCGATGGCCCGGGCTACAGCTACGAGACCGAGCACACTGGTTATCACATTCTCAAAGACTATTTGATCCCGATGTTGTTCAAAGCCAATATTCAACATCCTAGCGAAAGCGTCAAAGCCTTTGAGTGGGTGCGTGGGCACAATTTCACGAAGGCCAGCCTGGAAGCACCGCTGTGGGACATTGCCGCCCAGCAGGCTGGACAAAGCTTGAGTCAGTTCATCGATGCCGGTCGCGGCATTGTGGCGGATCGCGTGCCGGTCGGTGTGAGCATCGGCATCCAAAGTAGCACCAAGAAGTTGATGGAGCGCATCGCCGTTTACGCCAAAGATGGTTATCGCCGCTTCAAACTCAAGATCAAGCCCGGGCGCGATGTAGGAGACGCCACAGCCGCAC
The DNA here is from genome assembly GCA_031392845.1 of Chloroflexota bacterium. Lineage (GTDB taxonomy): Bacteria > Chloroflexota > Anaerolineae > J036 > Brachytrichaceae > JANMVQ01. Next base: position 4,883 of record JANMVQ010000494.1, on the reverse strand, counting down.
GCACGCAATTCCCCGACAAACTGCTACAGGTGGATGCCAACAGCGCCTACACCCTAAAGACCTCACAGGTCTTCAAACAAATGGACGACTTGAATTTGCTGCTGATCGAGCAGCCGCTGGGTTACGATGACATCTACGAACACAGCAAGTTGCAGCCGCAACTTAGAACACCGATTTGCCTCGATGAGAGCATCCATACACCCGATCACGCCCGCATGGCTCTGGAGTTAGGCGCGTGCAAAATCATCAACATCAAGCAGGGCCGTGTCGGTGGGTTGACCAACGCGATCGCGATTCATGACATATGCCAGGAGCATGGCGCGCCGGTTTGGTGTGGCGGTATGTTGGAAAGCGGCGTGGGTCGGGCGCTAAATGTAGCCTTGGCCTCGCTACCTAATTTCAAGCTGCCCGGCGACATCAGCGCCAGTGCTCGCTACTATAAAGAGGACATCATCGACCCCGCCTTCGACCTTAACCCCGATGGCACCCTATCCGTGCCTACGGGTCTAGGCTTGGGCGTCAATGTTGTGCCAGAACGTTTGGACCGCGTGACCGTGCATCGTGAAGTAATCTCACGGCACGCATAGTGTCCGTTTTAACGCACAGGCTTAATTTTTCCTTCGAACGACATATCTTTGCGTTAATCAGAATTTGGCACTGGCCCGAGCGTATATGAAAGTCAAAGCGCTTTGGTAATGCAACCACCCCTCTCAGCTTATATGATCGAACGCGCAAGGACACGCTGGTGCACTTCGAACTCAATAAGTTCAATGAACCGATTTGGGACAAGCCTTTTCCCAATTTGAGTTACCCGTTAGAAACCCAACCATGACGATAAAAAATGAAAAGTAGCTCTATCGAACAAAAACCCTTGCTCGGCATCACGCTGGGTGACCCAGCCGGCATTGGCCCAGAAGTGACGCTAAAGGCGCTCCAACACGCCGAGATTTATGGGTGGTGCAACCCATTCGTCATTGGTGACACACGCATCTTGCAGCGTGCGGCCCCAAGCTTGATATTTAACGTCATCGAAGCCCCATCCCGCCAACAAATCGCGTCGCCCACGCAAATTAATGTACTCGATCTTGCCAATGCTGACCCGGACCAATGCCCCATTGGCCAAATCAACGCCGCCGCGGGCAAAGCCGCGGTCGAATACGCCTTCAAAGCCTGTGATCTGGCGATGGAAGGCCAGATCGATGCGCTCGTAACTGCGCCGCTCAATAAAGCCGCCATGAACGCAGCAGGCTTTGCCTACCCCGGCCATACCGAACTATTGGCCGAGCGCACCGGAGCTGGCAAAGTCACCATGCTGTTGGTTGGGCCACAATTGCGGGTGGTGCATGTCAGCATGCATGTTGGGTTGGAAGAGGCCATTCAGCGCGTCACGCCGCAACGAGTCGGCGAGGTGATTGATCTGGCCCAGCAGGCTTGCCAATCCTTGGGCATCCCACAACCGCGCATCGCCATCGCTGGGCTCAACCCACACGCCAGCGAAGGCGGTTTGTTTGGCAACCAGGAGTCGCTGGTCATCATGCCAGCCATCCAAGCTGCGCGTGCCCGTGGAATCAATGTCTCCGATCCGCAGCCACCTGACACCGTTTTTCTGCGGGCAGTCAAAGGCGCGTTCGATATTGTCGTAGCGATGTATCACGATCAGGGCCATATCCCGATGAAGCTGCTTGCTTTTGATAGCGGCGTCAACGTCAGCATCGGTCTGCCAATCATTCGCACCTCGGTTGACCACGGCACCGCCTTCGACATTGCCGGCCAAGGCATCGCCAATGAAAACAGCATGATCGAAGCGCTGCGGGTGGCGGCGCAGATGGTACGCGCTAAGGGGAAAGTAGAGGGCAAAAAGCAGTAGGCAGAGAGCAGAAGAGCATAGTGCGGGATCGTCTGCTCTCTGTGCTCTGCTCTCGAAATTTTATGTTTATCCTCGCTGATGATTTGACCGGAGCCGCTGACACGGGCGTGGCATTTGCAGCGCGTGGCATGCGCACGGTTTTGCAGATGGGGTTACGTGATCCACTCGCAGCAACGGCGGTTACGGTTGTTTCCAGCAACAGTCGCGATGTGCCAGTGGATGTGGCTATTGCGCGAGTGCAAGCGTCTCTCACTCAGGCAAGTTCGCCGGTCTACAAAAAAATCGACTCGGTGTTTCGGGGACATGTCGCTGCAGAGTTAGTCGCAACGATGGAGATGCTCGATATAGATCGAGCCTTGGTCGCACCAGCCTTCCCGGCTCAGGGACGAATCACCCAGAACGGACAGCAGTTCGTGCATGGTCAACCTGTGCCAGTCTCGTTGATCGATGATCTGCGTGCACGCACAATTTTGCCTATGCGAATCATTGAGTTGCGGACGAATCAAGTTGATACTGATGGATTGCGTGCTGCACTTGACCTACCCGGCATCGTCATTGCTGATGCCGAAACCGACGAGCATTTGGATCAGATTGCAGATATTGGGCAACAAGCTGGGTTGGGCATCTGGTGCGGGTCGGCAGGTTTGGCGCATGCGTTGGCGCGCCGCATGCATCCACAAGTTGTAGCACGGCCATTAGTGCCAGATGCGCCTACCCTCATTGTGGTGGGCAGTTATCACAATAAGACCCGACAACAGCTTGCGCACCTGCATGCTCACGGCTGTTTGGAGGTTGCTCTGAGTGCCGACCTACACGATATCGTTCGCCAATGTGTGGCGCAGTTAATGCTGAGTCAATCCGTCGCGTTAGTGCGGCCCGATGCCGCTTTTGACTCGCGACAGTCAGCCATAATCGCGCACATATTTGGGCAAGTTACGCGCCAAATCCTCGCGACAAGCCCCATCCTCCCCAAACTGTTATTGACCGGCGGCGATACGGCACTGGCAGTATGTGCAGCGCTGGAGGCAACCGCCATCGAACTCTGTTGTGAGCTTGAGCCTGGCGTGCCGCTGGGCCGCCTGGTGGGGGGCACAGCCGATGGCGGCTGGGTCATTACCAAGTCAGGCGGATTTGGGGATAACGAGACGCTGTGGCGTGTGATTAGCACACCAAATCACCCACTTCTCGTGTGAGCGCCAGATATGGATTCCAGCGTAGAAAAGTAATGGTGGCGCGCACACAGACCTGGCCTTGCGTATCGTTCTCGGGTGCAGATGTCTGTAGGCCAAGTCCCACTGGCCCACGCCGTTCATGCTGCATCCAAATGCGCCCTTGGCGTAATGGATCGCCTTCGTTCAAAAAAATGCCTTCCCGTTTAACACCCAGAAAAAATATGAATGCGATTAATAGCGGCAAAACCAATGCCACAAACACAACGAGCGCAAGACCCAGCCGATCCAGTACACGATGAGTAGGAGATATTTGGGGCGTTTGGGACATACGAGAGAGTATAATCGCGACGCTTTTCGTGCGGATGTGGCGAAATGGCAGACGCACAGCACTTAGGATGCTGCGCTGTAAGGCGTGTGGGTTCAAGTCCCACCATCCGCACTCTTATTCAGTCTCAAATCTCAAAAACCGGAAGTCGTGAATAGAACATGAATTTGCAAGTTGAAAGCCTCGATACACATGAAGTGCGGATAACTATTTCTGTAGATGATGCCGCCGTTGACAGCGCGCGCCGCAGTGTGGCCCGCAAGTTGTCCAAACAATATCGCATTCCCGGCTTCCGCCCCGGACATGCGCCCATGAATACGGTCGTGAGCGCAGTCGGTGCGGATTTGTTTGCCTCCGAATTGGCCAATGAGATTGCTTCCGATGTCTATCCAAAAGCATTGGATGAGTCCGGGGTAGAAGCTTATGGTCCGGGTTCCATTGAAGAAGTCAAAAATGATCCGTTCCAGCTCATCGTAAAAGTGCCATTGGAACCAATGGTCGATCTAAAAGATTACAAGTCTGTCCGGTTGCCCTTCCCCGAGATTTCCGTCACCGACGAAGAGTTGCAGAAGCAAATGGAATCGCTGCGTGAAGAAAATGCCATCATCGAAAAGGTAGAGCGCCCGGTAGAAATGGGCGATCTGGTGGAAGCCCACATCGTCGGCAAAGTTGGCGATGAGGAAGTTTTCCATAGCCACAACAACAAGGGCATCGTGGTAGACCCTGTCCGCATCGGTGTGCCCGGTCTGGCTGATTTGATCGTAGGTATGAGCGAAGGCGAAACCAAAAACAGTCAATTAACCTTCCCCGAAGATTACGGCAGTGAACAAGTTAATGGCAAAGTCGCCAACGTGGAAATTGTGCTGAACCGGGTAAGCAGCCGCACCCTGCCCGATTTGGACGACACACTAGCCCAAACGGTCGGTACCTTCGACACGATGGACGCGCTGCGCGAAGACATGCGCAAGCAAATGGCCGAATACAAAGCCTCACAGGCCAATCGCCAATATGTGAATCAGTCGCTTGAGGCATTTGCCCAATTGGCCGAAGTGAAAATGCCCCCGGCGTTCATCGAGAATAACCTGAACGAGTTGATCGATGATCTGAAAGAGGATGTCAAAGAGCAGGAGCACTTGCCTTTTGAAGATTGGCTGAAATTGCAGGGCAAGACTATTGAGCAACTGCGTGAGGAATATCAAGACAATGCCAAACAGCGCGGTGTGCGTGGTCTGGTTATGCGCCAACTGGCCCGCTCAGAGAACCTGAAGGTGAACGATGACGAGGTCGCGCGCGAGGTCGAGTTCACCGCCTTGCGTTACGGTGGCCGCCAGAAGGAAGTGCGCAAGTTGCTGCAGCAGTCAGACACCCGCAGCACTGTGGCCAACAACATCTTGTCTAGCAAGATTCTGAGCCGCATGGCCGCAATTGCCAGAGGTGAGGCCGACCTCTCCGTGCCCACAAAAGCGATGTCCCCCGCAGCAGTCGAAATCACTTCTCCGTCGGAAGAAGCTGCTCCAAC
>JANMVQ010000424.1:0-2884 GCA_031392845.1 Chloroflexota bacterium | reverse complement strand
GGTGGGGAACGTGCCATTCTGACTCCGCTGGGATAGATGGGGCCTGAAAAAATACAGGCTGTCGAGCCAGAAAATTTATGGTTTTGCAAAACGATAACGGATATAGGTCAATAGTTCACGCGGCAAGTTCGGCAAGGTGTTGCGCATGAAAGCATCCGCAATTTTGCCGATACCACCCGCAAAAGTTGGATACGGATATACGATTCGATAAAGTTGAAAGAGCGAGATGCCTCGCTCAATCGCCAGGGTAAAAACTGAGATCAATTCGGTTGCACGTGGCCCGATGAGGGTGGCCCCGATGATAGTGCCGGTTAGACGGATCGCTTGCACCAGTACGAACCCATGTTCGACCTGATCGGTGTAGCCACGGTCCAAATCTTTCATCTCGAAGCGCAAATTGAGTACGACATTGGGATGACAATGCATGGCAATCTCTGCCGCAGACATCCCTACATGGGCAACTTCTGGATCGCTAAAGATTGCGGTGGGGAACAGTGGTTCGCGTCCAAACCCGGGTAACAGGGGCAAATGAATGCGCTGCGATACCCTTCGGCCCTGCGCGTTGGCTGAGTGGGTGTGATGCGAGGTCGGTGTGACATCGCCAATGGCAAACACTCCGTTTGTGCGTGTTTGGCCAAATGAGTCGACATGAATGCCATGCTCATCAAATGGGATACCCGCTTTATCAAGATCGAGCTTGTCAATATTAAGATCACGGCCAATGGCCTGAAGCACATAATCCACACCGACCAACGTTTGCGTACGACCATTGACCGCGACACACAGCGTCAAATTGGCAGCGTCATATGAGACGGGCTGAGTGAGAGTTAGCACAGTTGTGCCATTCGCTGCCAGCGCAGCTTGCATCGTTGTCGAGACATCCGTGTGCATAGAAGATAGCACGCGCTCACTGCGCACCAGAATGGTGACGGCGCTGCCCAGCTTACGGAAAGCGCTGGCCATTTCCATCGCTACAACACCCGCACCAACGATGACCAAATGTTTTGGCGCCTCCGTTAGATCGAACAAGGTCTCGTTGGTCAAAGAACGCTTAGGTGGCAGGCCGGGGATTTCAATTTGGCGCGGGCGGGAGCCGGACGCAATCACAATATGCTTGGCCTCAATTTCGCGCTGACCGCCTTCTCTGAGCGACACCTGCAAGCGTTTGGGACCCTTGAATCGCGCCCAACCAAAAATCAGATCCAGGTTTTGGGTATGGCCAACCTCGTGGGTTTCTTTGTCGCGCAGCGCATCGCGTTTGGCGCGCACTTCAGCGAAGATCTGGGCTGGGGTCCACTGGCCACCGTGCGCATTCACGAGATGAATCAGAGATTTGGATGGAATGCATCCAACGTTGGTGCAATCCCCGCCGACAGCGTTGCCCTCAATCACTGCAACGCGTCTCCCGAGCGCGGACAAGCCAATTCCAACGGTCAAGCCTCCAGAACCAGCGCCAATCACGGCAGTGTGATAACGATCTTTAGATGTTAATGCAGATGTCATTTATGTCTGTGCTCCTTCGCGGCGGCGCATAAACCTGGACAGCACCAAGCTCACCACGAAAATGGCGGCCGAACCAGCCAACACCCATGGGTTTAGCTGTGGCACGCCATCAATGTTTTGAATCGATGCGCCAAATCCCACAAACGCAATACTGCCCGGGATCGACCCGATCAGCGTCGCCAAAATGAAGGGACGCCAGGCAATCCGCAGAAACCCAGCCAGATAGTTCACCAGATCGTAGGGCAAGAAAATGAAGCGCATGATCATGATAGTTTCAAAGCTGTTGATGCGCATGCGATCGGCGTACTTTTGGATCACTCCGCCGGCTTGCGGCTTGCTCAGAATCCCCTGACCAAAAAACTGCCCAATGAACCAAGCGACGCTGGCCGAAATGTTGCTGGCAATCACGACCAAAAAAAGCCCCAGCCCAGGCCCGAACACAGTCCCGGCCGCAATCGTCAGCAGGCTGGCGGGGAAGAAAATCAGCGGGCGCAACGCGTAGAGCACGATATACACCAGCGGCCCCCACCAGCTTGTTTTGAGAAAGGTCACCAGTTGCTGCACTGCCGCTAGCGGCGTCAGATTATGCGCTGTGGCATACCACACATAGGCTCCAATCAGCACCAGCCAGAAGGCAAGCGCTGCCAACTTCTGCGAATGCCGACCCAGTATCTCTATTTTCATATCTGCATTCATAGAGTCTACACATTACAAATGTCTAACTACCCAAACCAGACGAATCAGCACGGTTAGTAGAGCCAAGCCAGCCATGAGCATAAATAAGGGGAAAAGCAGGTTTGGAAAGATAAAAAAGGCACTGTACATCAACACGGTTTCTGTCCCCTCCATCAGACCGGTGGGTATGGTGACAGTCGTCATTTCACCATTTGCCAGCGCCCCTTGTTGTCTTTTTTCCAATAGAGCCGCCAAATACATCCAGGATGCAGAATTTAGATAAATGCCGATCAGCAGCAACACCAACCCAACAAAAATTAAAGGCGTGGGCTGACCCAGCGCCAAGCCAAAGGGCACAATTGCCCAGATTAGCGTGTCTGACAAAATATCGAGGTAACTGCCCAGATCGGTCTGCTGGTTTCGAATGCGTGCAAGGGTGCCATCCAACCCATCTGCCAATCTACTGAGCAACCACAGGCCCAATCCAAGTGCATACGCTTGTTGCCAGCCCGCAATAGCAGCCGCTACACCTAGAATCGCGGCTATTATCGTAACCCAATGTGGATTGACAGACTGCAAGGCATAAGCAACCGGGGTTAGAACCTGTTCCTTCGTCTTGCGTACGATGTTATCGACCAAATGTAAGCTCCTTTGCCAAAACAGAACTGTGTAAGTTTAATGATTAACTATCACACGTTGCTTTTCA
>JANMVQ010000404.1:0-9792 GCA_031392845.1 Chloroflexota bacterium | reverse complement strand
CGCAGATACTGATCGCGCATGGTTTTGGTGATCGATTTCGTCGCAGCGGTCCGGCTCATCTGGCGGCCCGCACCATGCGAGGCCGAGTGGAGTGAGGCGGCATTACCGCGTCCGCGCACCACATAACCCGGATCGCCCATACTGCCGGGAATAACCCCCAACACGCCTAGTCCGGCGGGCGTTGCGCCTTTACGATGAACGATCACTTCGCGCCCATCGGCCAGCACTTCCTTCCAGGCAAAGTTGTGATAGTTCTCTACCACTGCAGCAGTCTTTAACCCCGCAGCTTTAGCCACATTGCGATGGATCACCCGATGATTCGCCGCCGCATACTTGCCTGCCAGTTCCATTGCCAGCCAATACTCCTGACCCGACTCAGTGTTTAACGGCAACCAGCCCAAGTGCGAGAGATCGCCGCCCGCGTTCTTTAGCTCCGGGTGCATGTTCTTCGCAATCGTGCTGTAGTGGTTGGCGATCTGCGCGCCAAACCCACGCGAACCTGAGTGCGACAGCAACGCCAGATATTTTCCAGGGCTCGGTAGAGACGCGAAATTTCGCGTCTCGATATCCGCCATACCCGCCATATCTGCCATAATTTCCAATTCGCCCCACTCAACAAAGTGGTTGCCCGAACCCGAGGTACCCAGTTGCTTGTGGGCCTTATCTTTTAGATGACGCACGATACCGAGCGCATTCCAGTCTGCGTCATCCATCACTGCGTCTTCCATCGGCGGCGTCCATTGCACCCCGGCCCCAAAGCGGGTATGGTTCTGTAGCACTTTCTCAAATTTGTCTTTTTGTTGGCCCAACACGATGGGCGACACATCAAACACGCTCAGCCGCATCCGGCAGGCGATGTCGACACCGACAGCGTACGGAATCACTGCCCCTTCGGTTGCCAACACGCCACCAATCGGCAGGCCATAGCCCACATGCGCATCGGGCATGAGTGCGCCGGCCACACTGACGGGCAAGCGCATGGAATTGTTCATCTGCTGGCGCGCTGCATCGTCAATATGGTCCGCGCCCCACACTGGGTATGGGATAGGCTGCGCGTGCAACTCTGCGCCCATGCTTTCTGCAATGCGGATTTGGGTTGCACCCAACTCCTTTGCCAGCCCACTCAGCGCAGCATCGTCGGCGTAGGCCATCGGATGCTGGCGCACGCTCTCGAGCGTCTCGAAGATGCGCTGCACATCGCGGCCCTCGGTGGCCAACTGCTTGGCCACTTTGAGCGCTATGCCCAGCGCTTTGCCGCTAGCCCAGCCGCGCTGAATCAAATCTTCTCCGGTGACTATATTGTTGTTATCCATAATCTTGTAACTGTTCAGTCCAAATTCGGTTTTTGTCCGCGAATAACGCAAATTTACACTAATGCCCCGTCAAGCCTTAATTTTGGGGTAGAGGTGCCTCAGATTCACGCGAATTTCCCGGCAAACGCGAAATCGCAACCCCCATTTTTAGCGTTGACGGGGCACTAATCTTATTTGCGAAGATTAGCGTGATTAGCGGATTTTAATTGTGGCTGAATAGTTACATAATCTTTCTTTTGTTGTTATCCGCGAATTACGCAAATCTGCGCCAATAAATTTGCGTGATTCGCGGATAACCCAAGGTCATTAAGGCAGACACTTACGGGCAACGTCGCATTGCCTTTACCAGAATAACTAAGCCCAACAAGCAGACCAAGAACACCGGTAACTCATCTAACTTCTTGGTTTTGAAGTGTTTTTGAAATGTTTTTTGAAAAACCGATTGCGGATCCGGTGCTTGCTCGCGCATTTGATCGACAAACGCCGTAAATGCCTCTGCAAAAGCTGTGGCCGGAATTGCAGTTTGCGACTTGGCTTTTGGTTTAATTTTTGTAGCCATACTATCTTTTTAAGATCATTGCGTTGAATAGGCGTGTTTCGCCTACACGCATTCCATTGATATGATGGAGTGCGTACTATTTTGAGATTGCGAAAAATAAAAATCCCGCGTCTGCTGTTGCAAACGCGGGACGAAGTCCAAATCTTGGCGGGTTGGCCAGATATTACGCTAACGCGTAGGAATCACCTGCTTTTGCAACAAATGGTATTTGTGCGAGATAACTGTCTATGATCAGACAATTACGGTTTCTAGTTCGTGAGTTTATGGGTTGCTCCAGCATCGTAATTTTCTCCTTTAGAGACAGCGTGCGCGTGTTTTAGCGGCGCTTGCCGCAAATGTGCCAGAACGTCCTACGAAATTCGGTGGGCTTTGTCAATATGCAAATTGAGGGTAAGACGAACGGTCTCAACGAATACTCTATCCGTTGATCCGTTGTCCATTCGTTGAGTCGTGCTTAGTCACCTTTACAATCCCATCTATGATCGTATCTAACCCCAATCGCGAGGCCCAAGCCATCCGGGAGCAGCGCCATCGGTTTAACGAGGCCATCGCCGCGCACGATCCGCACAAGCTAGACGCGTGTTGGTTGGCGGACATTCACATCTCCACCAGTGCAGGTCAACCCATTGTCGGACGCGCTGCTTATCAACAAGCTTTCGCGCAGTTCTTTGCTGATCCGGCCTTTATCACGTTTACCCGCACGCCTACTCAAATCACCCTCAGCGACGACGGCCGCACTGCTGCCGAAGCCGGCGAGTGGGTCGGTCGCTGGCGTAATGCACCCCAACAACGCGGCCAGTACATGGCTTCCTGGCACAAAGAGGGCAGTCGTTGGCTTATTCAGGCGGAGCTGTATGTGCCGCTGGGCGAGTTATTGGCATAGGGTAAGGTCGCGGAGCAATTACGGCTTCACCTCAAAAATCAACACCCCATCCTGATCGTAAACGCGCCCAAAGTATGGGCTACGCGTTAGTGCGGCGGTGTCGATCCAATCGGCATTGGCTTTGCCGGGCAGCGCATTGGCCCCAATATAGACATGCGTAATGTGTTGTTCACGCAATACCGTTAGCGCAGCGGGCAGACTTAAGTCAATTTGCACCGGTTTCTCGTTGCTCAATACGCGGGCGCGTATCAGTTGGGCGGGCCTGTTGATGGCTTGGGCGAAGGTCTTGCTTTCGCCGCGTTCGCTGCCATACAGCAGGGGCGGCAAGTTGGTGCCACGACGAGTCAGTTGTGTAATCCACCAGCCGCCATCAGTTCCGGCAATAAGCGAGCCACCATACGCCGGGTAGTTGTTCACCCAAAAGCGTGCGTCAGCAGGCGTGTTTTGCACAATCCACTGCATGGCACGCGCATCAGCGGGGGTGAGCAGTTGATAGCCCGGTTCCACAATCTGGCTCTGCCAATTTGTGCCCCACGTCGCAATCCCCAACAGCGCTACGACCGCAAGCCATTGAGTGATGGGCCAGCGCCGCGCCAACAGGTCGACGATGCCACCCACAGCAAAGCCCGCCAGCGGTAACACTGTGAGATAAAGCGCCATGTAACTGGTGCCAAAATCAATCACCCCATTGCCCGGCAAACCAACTGCGCTGGGCACAATCAAAAAGAGCAGCGCCAGTGACCACATCCCAAACAACAGCACTGACCAGCGCCGCAAACGCACCGCCAACATCAGCCCCAATAATCCTAATAACAATAAATAGCCCTTCATAAATAACGGGGTGATGGGTGCAAGCTGCGCATACGACGCCACTCGCTCTGCGGTGACCGCGCCTGAAACCATTGCCCCGGTGTTGCGCGAGAGAAAACCCTGGGCGGTGTTGAGCAACCACGGCAACGCCAGTACAACGCCTGCCCCTCCGGCGATAGCCGCGCAGATCAGCACCCGCACCGACTCACGCCAAGCCACTGGGCGCAGCAGTAAACTCGCCACATAGATCGCGATAAACAACACCGCGAAGATTGTCACGATGTAATGGGTCATCGCCAGTGCAGCGGTCATGAGTGCAGCAAAAACCAAGGCCCCAATCGTGGCCCTATGCTGAATTTTTAATTCTGAATGCTCAATTTCTTTCCAGCCTACCAACATAGCCGGCAGCACAATTTGGGCGGTTAATTGGGTGTAGCGCCCCCAGTTCACAAAATAACCGGGGATCAGATTGACAAAGCCCGTAAACAACGCTGCCCACAGTCCGGCCATACGTGATTGGGTGAAGCGCACCGTCAGTACATAGGCCATGGGAACGCTGGCGGCATTCAGAATCTGCCCTGCAAACAGCGTACTATATGTGCTAGGCAGGCCAGTCAGCCACTGCAGAAAAGCGGCGTTGGCATGAAAGCCATAGTGATATGTAAAAGTGCTAAGTTCGGTATACGGCCGCCATGAGGTGAATAAGCCGCCGTTTTCGACTAGCAATTGGGTGATTAAGGTGTGATGGACCGAGTCACCCCATAGACCCGCCACTAAACCGCGCACCGCAACCCAGCGAGAAAATAAACCCGCTAATAAGATTGCACCCAGCAAAACAGGATATAGCCACTCGCCTGGTTTACCGACCGTTACTGTTGCTACACGTTTGCGCCATGCTTGCCAACCTACACCCAACGCCAGCACAGCGGCAACCCCCACATATCCCCAGGTCGCGCCAGCCCCCCAGCGCACATGCAGGAGATGGCTTAGTTGCAACAACAACGGCGGTAACGCTACCCCAGCCCCGATGCCCAGACAAAAACGTTCCAAACGCGACAACGAACTACGCCCCAGCAGCAATTGCACCAACACCCCCCCTGGCAATGCAATCAGCGCTGTCGCGGCGCATAGCAAAATGATCGATTGTCCGATCCAAGGCAGGTTCAAAATATCAATCGGTTAACTCACTTTAATCACAGGCTTTATAGATTCACCCACTAAACTTGACTCATTCAACCCTCTCGGTCTTAGAGACCGAGAGGGTTGAATGAGTCAACTCTAAATGGGAAATCCATTAGCCCCGGAACAACTGATTGGCCAGTGCCTCGCCATCATGCGGCACATAGATTGGGCCAAACTGGGCCTCGTATTTGTTGATATTATCTTGCAACGCCCGCAGCAACAGCTTGGCGTGCATAGGGGTGGTGATAATGCGCGCGCCAATCTTGGCGGTCGGCATGTTGGGCAGCACCCGGGCAAAATCCACAATGAATTCGGACGGCGAATGCTGGATTAGGGCCAGGTTGGAGTAGACCGCGTCTAACTGGGGCGATAGCTCCAGCTGGAGTTGCATGTTTTGTGATTGCGGCGGCGTTGCGGCAGGAGGGGTATTGGGTGCTTGACTCATAGGCGACTGATTGTAATCACAAACACATAAACCGCGCCGGTCTTGGAGACCGGCGCGGTTTATGTGTACGAGAGTGCGTGTGCGCAACGCGCTTAGAAAGGAATGTCCTCGCCGCCTGCGCCTGCATCTTCCACGCCTGCGCCAGCATCGCCACCGGCTGCCGGGGCAGATCCCTCATCCTTCGGGCTGAGGAATTTCATACTATTGGCCACGACTTCGAAGCTGGCCGCGACCGTGCCATCTTGCCGGGTAAACGTGCGCGGACCACCAGACTTGGGATCGGCACTGAGCCGCCCTTCGATAAACACCATACGACCTTTGGCAAGGTACTGATTGGCAATTTCCGCTTGTTTGCCAAAAATCGACACACGAAACCAGATTGTCTCTTTCTGCTTCTGGCCATTTTTGTCGTTCCACGCACGATCGGTGGCCACATTGATCGACGTTACCGGATCGCCATTTGGCATATATCGCATCTCTGGATCGCGACCTAATCGTCCGATAATCTGAATATTCTGATGCATGACTAACTAACCTCCTAGACTGTGTTACCCGAACGCCCACTTCTTACGCTCGAGTAGTAAAAATTTAGTTCCATAATAATAGTGCAAACCGCAGTCGAAGTCAACACATATGTTCTACTTTTTCCTATCAACCTAGCAACTTATGTGTTGAAGATTCTCGATTTGCACTATTTGACTGCCAGTGGTGCACCCATTGTGACAGGAAATAAATCAGCTGAAAACCGCGAAAAGATGGTTTGCTAGTCAGCCGGACGGATGATCACGCCATTCTCCGTTTGTTCGATGATAGCGCGCCGATTGATACCCAACTTATCGCGTAGCTCTTTAGGTATTTGGATGCGGCCGGCGGAATCTAATACGGCCACCTCGACAAACTCTTGATTCGTGGCATTGGCACTTTCGGCCATGCCCACCAAGGCGGCTTCCACGCTCTCGGCGCTACGGCCAGCGCGCACAATTTCGGCGCTGGTTTTGCCGTCACGGATGGCGACCACCCGCCCGACTTCCTCGGCAATCTTGGCATCGTGGGACACAATTAGCACAGTGATGCCATCTTTGGAGGCCAACTCACGAAACAGAGAAAAAATCTGGCGCGAGGTTTGGGTATCGAGTTCGCCGGTCGGCTCATCGGCTAACAGCAAGGTGGGTGCGTTGGCCAAGGCCACGGCTATAGCAGTGCGTTGTTGTTCGCCGCCGGACAATTGGCCCAGCTTATGGCCACGCCGTGCATCCAGCCCCACACGATTGAGCAACTCGCGGGCGCGCTCTTTGCGGTTGCCACGTCCACTCAACAAGATGGGCGTTTCCACGTTTTCTTGGGCAGTCATATAGGGCAACAGGTTGCGCGAGACTTGTTGCCAGACAAAGCCAACTTTGTCGCGGCGATATTTATCAAGCTGGGAGTCGTTGAGTTTGAGCAGGTCTTGCCCATCCACCATGGCCTTGCCAGCGGAAGGCCGATCCAACCCACCCAGCACATTCATCAATGTGGTTTTGCCCGAACCTGATGCGCCAATGATGGCGGTACATTCGGCGCGCTCAATAGTCAAGTCTAAGCCCTGTAGCGCAAAGACTTCAATATCCGCAACTTTGAAGATTTTGACTAGGTTCTCGCAGATGATGAAAGACATTGGGAGAAGTATAAGGTGAAAGATGAAGGAGAATAGTAAAAAGTGCTTAGTCCTAAGTGCTTAGTCCTCAGTAGGCCACACCAAACTAAGCCCTTAGGACTAAGCACTCATCTTTCGAGAATTTCTCGCCAGGCTTTGACGGTTTTGCGGCCCCAAAACAGGCGTTGGTCGGGGGCGAGCGCATAAATAACTTGATTGAAGCGCGTACGAGTGATGGGTGTCATTTTGTCGACCGGCTCATGGGCATCGCGAATCTCAGGGTGCGCTTCGATCCAGGCTTCTTTGCGGCGGGCCATTTCTTCGGTCAGATCAGGCAGACGCTGGACAAATTGACCAAGCAATGCCATGCTTGAATCGAAGAAGAGAATACTGGGCAATGGCACCTGCCCATCATTGAGCTGGGCGACGGCATTGGCTACATGAGTGTTCGTGCGCCGAAAAATCTTGAGTTTGAAGCCGCCAATTTCTGTCGACAAGCGACTAATGATGGGCACATCGCGCAATGCGTCCGGGTTCTCATCATCGGTAACGACAAGCACGTTAACTTTTTGAGTGAGCTTGCGAAAAAAAGCCATATCTTCCACAGTAAAAAATTCTGTGGCTTTGAGGAAATTGGCGCGGAAGTTCTCCTTGTTCCGCTCCAGACCCGCCATATATTGGTCGAGTCGCATCCCCTGTTCAAATTGTTCCGAATTAATCATGGTGTGGCGCAGTCTTCTCCGTAGTTAGATATTCCCCATGCCCTAGGGGTGAGCAATCGCAGTATACCTTATTGCAATATCTGCAATGCAATTGGCATACTGAGGGTCTATATCTATAGGCTATACATGCTAACTTTAGCAGCATTCTTAGGTTTTGCTCAGACAAGCCGTGGAATAATGGGTGTGATGAGTCGTTCTCGATCCAGATTACTGTTATTGTTGTCGATTGTTATGAGCCTACTAGGGGGGTGTAGTGCTGATACTCCTCCTAGCTTACCAGATAATACAGTCGAAAGCAATAAAGACGAAATTATTTCAACACAGTTGCCAAAAATAGATATTGAGCCAACTATATTGCCGAGCGCAACTGCGTCACCTACGCCACTTGCCATTTATTACAGCCCGGGTATTGTCCCCACTCCCGACCCGCCTAAGCCCATCAAAGACCGCGGCACAATTACGATCACGTATGCGATCCAGCGCGGTGACACCCTGAGCGGGCTGTCCCAGCAATTTGACGTAAGTGAGGAAGATCTAAGGAGCGCGAATCAGCTAACTGTGCGACAAGCCAATCGGTTGCGAACGGGCGATACTATTTTGGTGCCTATCCCCGTAGAAATGCACGCGCCCAGTGTCAAGCTCATCCCAGATAGCGAATTGGTCAACAGTCCCAGCGCCATCAACTTTGATATTGCGGCGCAGGTGCATCGCTTCGGCGGGTATCTTGATCGTTACACCGAGCGGGTCGATGGCGATATCCTGACCGGCCCGCAAATTGTGCAACGGGTGGCCGACCAGTTCAGTGTGCATCCGCGCTTATTGTTGGCAGCCTTGGAATACACCGGCGGTTGGATGACCAACGCCACCCCCAGTGGCGATGCATTACTCTATCCATTGGGCTACAAGCGCACAAATCTAAGTGGGTTATTTATCCAACTCAATTGGGCAGCGGCGCGCTTGAACGAGGGTTATTACGGCTGGCGGCTGGATAACCGTTACATCATCCGATTTGATGACGGCGGATACGCCTTTGTGGGGAACAACATTAACGCCGGCACAGCTGGGTTGCAAAATTATCTCGGCGCCATCAGCACTCAAGCCAACTGGCAAGATGCGCTGGGCGAGCGCGGCTTTGTCCAAACGTATCGCAATCTATTTGGCGACCCTTGGCAATTTAATCTGGGCGAGTTGGTGCCGACCAACTTACGCCAACCCGAACTAAGGCTGCCATTTGCCAAAGGCGAGCTATGGTATTTCACAGGCGGGCCACACAGCAGTTGGGGACGTGGCAGCCCGTGGGGCGCGCTGGATTTCGCATCAGCCAATGTGATGGGGTGCGATCCACTGCGCAACGACTGGGTCATGTCCATGGCCGAGGGCCGCATCGTGCGCAGCGTGCACGGCGAGGTGGCACAATCGCTCGACCCGCGCCAGGATGAACGGGTGGGCTGGAGCGTGCTGTATATGCACACTGGCACGCCGGATCGAGTGAGCGTAGGCACTTGGTTGAAGGCTGGTGAGCGCATCGGCCATCCCTCCTGCGAAGGTGGGTTCGCCCCCGCTGCACATACCCACGTGGCCCGCAAATACAACGGCGAATGGATCAATGCGACGGGCGCGATTCCTTTTACCCTGAGCGGTTGGCGTGCAAGCGAAAGCACGAACGAATACGATGGCTTTCTGGTGAATGGCACCAGCAATCAACGGCGCGAGGCGTGTGACTGCAAGTCGCCGGGGAAGAATGGGGTGCAGTGGTGAGGGGGGAGGAGTTGGAAGGTTTGTAAAGTTCGGAAGGTGCTTAAAGTTCACGAGTCACGAGTCACGAGTCACGAGTCACGAGTCACGAGTCACGAGTCACCAGTCACGAGTCACCAGTCACCAGTCACCAGTCACCAGTCCGGTAAATGGAGCGCTTTTCCTCAGAATGGAGGCTCTGACGACGGTGTTAGCCCGCCCGAAGGGGCGTGGCTTTGCCTGGCGTAGCCGCGGCTTCAGCCGCCAGGCGGCAGCCGAAACGATGCACCGATTCACCTTTGTCGCTGACCAGCTAACCAAATGGGCTTTGCACAGCCTAGATTTTATGTTTTGCCAATTCGTAGTGGCATTAAGCAGTCATGTCCAAGCACAATTCATTCGAGAAAAGCGCAATACCCATATGCTGGGCTTATGACTCGTGAACTTGAAGAACCTTATGAACTTTACAAACTTTCGAACCTCCCAAACCCTTCAAACCTTACAAACGCCC
>JANMVQ010000475.1:0-14611 GCA_031392845.1 Chloroflexota bacterium | reverse complement strand
CCCGGCATCCCCGACAAAGAATCGCACGCCAACGGCCAGCTCGAGTACCCTCACTACACCCGGCCCGCCGATTTTCGTGGCTGGAGCGTGCCCGACATCTTGCTCAACGGCGACCACGCCAAAATCGAAAAATGGCGCCAGGAGCAATCCCGCCTCAAAACTGAAGCGCGCAGCAGGCCAAGTTCGCTACAATCGTAAGAGAGATGAACATCGATACCATATTTGCCAAAATCGCCCGCCGCGAGATTCCAGCGCAAATCGTCTACCAAGACGACGAAGTAACCGCGTTCCGAGACATTACACCGGCAGCCCCAACGCACATTTTGATTATCCCGAACAAGATCATTCCTACGCTGAACGATGCTACGCCACTAGATGAACAACTTCTCGGCAAAATGGTGCTGACGGCGCGCAAAATCGCTAGAGAACAAGGCATCGCCGAAAGCGGTTATCGGATTGTCATGAACTGCAATGGCGATGGCGGTCAGAGTGTTTTTCACATTCATCTTCACCTGCTGGGTGGGCGCAAGCTGGCGTGGCCACCCGGATAAAAGAAAGTATGAAGTATGAGGTATGAACTTGCTTCATACCTCATACCTCATACCTCTTACTTCTCTATGAAATTCTTAATCACCGGCGGTGCCGGTTTTATTGGCGGTACGCTGGCCAACACCCTGGTTCGTCAGGGCCATGTGGTGCGGGTGCTGGATGATGTAAGCGCGGGCGACCCGAGCCGCTTGGATGCCAATGTGGCACTGACGCGCGGCGATGTCAACGATGTGCCCAAGCTCTGGTCGTTGCTGCAAGGCGTGGACTGTGTATATCACCTTGCGGCGCGGGTGTCTGTCTCGGAATCGGTTTTGTATCCGCGTGACTACAATGCTACCAATGTCGGCGGGACTGTAGCGCTGATTCAAGCGGTTCGTGACGCCGGTGTGCGTCGCTTGGTCTTGGCTTCGTCAGGTGCGATTTACGGCGAACAAGGTGAAGGCACTATTAGCGAGGACGCTTTGCCTGCCCCAGCCTCCCCATATGCCGTCAGTAAACTGGCCGCCGAATACTATGTCAATACGATCGGTGCGCTGTGGGGGATTGAAACAGTCATTTTGCGCATCTTCAATGCGTATGGCTCCGGCCAGCAGTCGCGGGTGTCACATCCGCCTGTTGTGCCAGCCATTGTGCGGCAAGCCCTGGGCGGCGGCTCAATTGTTGTGCACGGTGATGGCCGCCAGATGCGCGACTTTGTCTATGTCGATGACGTTGTCAATGCACTGGTCAGCGCTGCCACGGCTCCCAATGTCAATCGTCTCACCATCAATGTCGGCAGCGGTGTAGGAACGAGTATCAACGATTTGGTGGCCGCTACCGGGCGTGTGTTGGGCAAGGAGCTAACCCCTCTACACGTCACTGCCGAAAGCGGGGGTGTGCAACACATGCGGGCTGATCTGCGGCGTGCCAAAGAACGTCTGGGCTACATCCCAAAAATTTCGTTGGAAGAAGGCCTGCGCAAAGTGATCATGGAGCAGAAGAAGGGTTAGGCGAAAGACGGGCATGGGATATTCTCAGTTCGGGTCGTTAAGCTAGATTTGATATGAACGCTATCGAAATTCGCAACTTGAGCAAGCGTTACAGCATGCCGCCGTTGCGCCGTGGGCAACCCAGCAGCGACAGCGTGGCGGTGGATAACTTCACTCTGTCTGTGCCAGTGGGTGCAGTAATGGGTTTGATTGGGCCAGCCGGCGCAGGCAAAACCACGCTATTGCGGATGCTGGTGACCTTGCTGAAGCCAACTGCGGGGGATGCCTTGATTTACGGCGCGTCGATCCAGCGCAATCCGGCGCAGGTGCGGCAATACATCGGCTACCTCCCATCCGAATTTGGGCTGTATCCCAATATGACCTGCGCGGAATACATAGATTTTTTCGCCAGTTGTTACAACATCGCGCCAAGCGAACGCAAGACATTGGTCAACGATTTGCTGCAATTGGTTGACCTGGGACACCGCCATGATGAAACGTTGGAGCGGCTCTCGCGCGGCATGAAGCAGCGGCTGGGACTGGCACGTGCGCTGGTGCATGATCCACAGGTATTGCTTTTAGACGAGCCAACCCTCGACCTTGACCCCCGCGCGCGAGTCGAGTTGCAAGAGCTGATGGGCGAGCTGAGCCGCATGGGCAAGACCGTGCTAATGACCTCGGCGTTTGCCTCCGAGATTGAAAGCATGTGCAGTCACATTGTTTTGATCGGTATGGGCAAAGTGCTGCGAAGCGGCTCGATCAGCCAGATGCGGGCCGAATTGCATCCGCACCGACGCATCAACATTCGTTTTCTGGGCGAACCGGCCTTGGCAGTCAATATTGCGCAAAGCGCCCGTGGGGTGTTAGCTGTTACGGCGCCACCCGATCCATATCCAGCGACGGCAGATGGACTGTCGCCACTCAATATTCTTAAGGAAATACACATCGACTTTGATGGTGACTACACGACTGCGAGCGATTTGCTGCGCTCACTGATGCATACCGGTGTTCAAGTCGTTGCGTTTGGTGAAGAGGGTATGGATTACGCGCCCGTAGACAATATCGGTCTCCTGAACATAACGGAGTAAACCACGAATCTCACCAATCTTCACAAATTATTCGTGAAGATTGGTGAGATTCGTGGTTCAATTCCCGTCAAACACAAGAGAGCCAGAAACTATATGACCCCAACCGAAGCTCAGCCCACTCCTGTCGGCCGCCGATCATGGCCTAGGGTTAATGCGTTCTTGCAGCAAGAATTGCTATTGCGTATGCGCGGCCCGCGTTCACATCTGTTGCTGACGATCTATTTGGCCATTGCCAGTGCACTAGCAATGCTGCTGTATATCGGCGCGGTCATTAATAACCCGCGTGGGCAAACTGGCACCGGCACAGTCGGCACAGGCGTGTTGGTTTTGTTGATTGGTCTGCAGTTGGTGTTGGTTTGCTTTATCACCCCGGCATTTGCGGTAGGCACCATCAGCGGTGAGCGTGAACGCAAAACGCTCGATTTGGTGCGCACCACTTTGGTGACTCCGAGCCAGATTGTAGTGAGCAAGTTGCTATCTGCTATGGGTTACTCCGTGCTGATGATTCTGGCGACAGTGCCGCTCTATAGCGTGGCATTTTTGTTGGGCGGGATTGATGTAGCTCAGGTGGTCATCGCGTTGCTGATTATTGTTGCTTCTGCCTTTTTGTTCACGGCACTGGGCTTGTTTATTTCCTCGCGCATGAATAGCAACTTGGGCGCGGCAATTCTGACGTATGCCATTATTCTGGGCATAGTGCTGGGGATGCCAGCCGTACTGCTGATTGGCGGGCCAATTGTGCGTGCGCTGGTCACCCCAACCGCTGTAACTGCCAGCATCGCAACCGACATCACGCCTGCGCTGGTGATTGCAGGCGTGATCACCGTGTTATTTATTAGCGTTAGTCCAATCACCGCGACGCTTGTCAGCCAACTGTCTTATCAAGAAACCAGCAGCGTTTGGTCGGTGCCGCAGCCCTTTCTCACGGGTAGCAGCACCAGTGGATTGAGCTTCCCTTCGCCCTTCTTGATTCTGGTGGTGCTCTATATGCTGGCTGGATTGCTTTTGCTCTGGCTGACCGTGCGGCGGTTGGGCCAACCCGACCGTACGTAACTGTATGGACGCGGATTTACACAGATGAATGCGGATTTTTCTCTTTCTGATCCGCGTTCATCCTATAAATCCGCGTCCTATTTTGATTACGCCTCTTTGAGTTCGATCTTAGCAACTAGGCCTTTCGGCTCACTGCCCAAAACTTGGCCAGGTTGCAACGCGCTGGGCGTCCAAGTGCCGGTGGCGCGGCTGGCATCGTAGCGCAGGGCATCGTGATCGCGCATGCTTTCATGCAGCGTCTCGATGTATTGCGTGCCGAACAGCTGTGTGCCGTAGCCCAACTGCTTGCGCACCGCCTCACAGATAAATGGCAGCACCGGCGAGAATAGCACCGCGAGCGAGTCGATCACCCGCGCCGCCACATACAGCTGCGTGCCCGCCCGTGCTTTATCAACTTTGATCGTCTTCCAAGGGGCTTCACTGTCGAGATACTGGTTGGATGCGGTGGCCAACTCGATTGTCTCACCCAGCGCGTCGCGAAACCGGCAGTCGTTGTACGACTGACCAATTGTCGTAAACGCTGCTTCGCTCTTCGCGATCAGTGCCTTGTCGGCATCGGTCAACTCACCCGGTGTGGGGATCACGCCCGCGAAGTTTTTCCAGATTTGGCTGAGCGTGCGCTGGGCCAAGTTGCCCCATTTGCCCAACAGTTCGCTGTTGTTTCTTTGGGCGAAGTCATTCCAGTTCCAGTCGGCGTCTTTGGTTTCGGGCATGATGGCCGTGAGGTAAAAGCGCAGCGGATCCGCACCATACTTCTCGACCAAATCAATCGCATCTAATGACACGCCCAGGCTCTTGCTGAACTTCTGCCCGCCCAAGTTCAAATACATGTTGGCCGGCACTCCGGTCGGCAGATTGAACCGGACGTCGCTCTCTCTAGTGGCAGTGGAGGCCCCCACCCCAGCCCTCCCCCGTTCCTCAGAAGGAACAAGGGAGGGAGATTCGGCTCCCTCTGCCGCATTGCGGGGCATGGTTGGGGTGGGGGTCTCCCATTCTCCGCCGAGTTCCTTCATCCCGATCAGGATCGATTGCCACAGCACGGTGTGAAACAAAATATTGTCCTTGCCGAGGAAGTTATAAATCCGGACGTTGCTGTCTTTGCTATACCAGAATTCCTTCCAGGCGTCGGGCTGGCCGGTGATCTTGGCCCATTCCACCGTGGCGCTGAGGTAGCCCAACAGCGCCTCCCACCACACGTAAATGCACTTACCCGCGCTGTTCTCGACTGGAATGGGAATGCCCCAGGTCAGGTCGCGGGTGAAGGCGCGCGGGGCCAGATCATTGGCAAAGTTCTTGGCGAAGTTCAGCACACTCTCGCGCCACTGCCCCTCTTTTCCCGCCAGATATGCGCCGATCTGGTCTCGCACGGCGGGTAGATCCCACATATACTGCTCACTCTCACGGACGCTAAGCTTGTCACTGGCATTGCTGCGGCTATGCGGGTTGATCAGTTGGGTGCCATCCAGCAGGTTGCCGCAGTTATCGCACTGGTCACCACGCGCTTTGTCGTAGCCGCAGATCGGGCAAGTGCCCTCGACCAGACGATCTGGCAGAAATTTCTGCTCTAGCTCGCTAAAGATTTGTTTCTGTTTGGCTCGATACAGATACTCGTTCTTTAATAATTGTTTGAACATCTGCTGGCTGATGGCATGATGGTTTTCCGTATCCGTGTGGGTAAACAGATCATAGCTGATGCCTAAGTTGAGCTGGGTTTTCAGAAAGCGTTGGTGAAAGTGCTCGAAGACTTCACGCGGGGTCTTGCCCTCTTTATCCGCGCGCACCACGATCGGCGTGCCGTGGCTGTCGCTGCCGCTGACCACGACCACGCGGTTGCCTTTCAGCCGCTGGTAGCGCGCAAAAATATCAGCGGGCAGGTAACAACCCGCGACGCCTCCGACATGCATATCGCCGTTGGCATATGGCCAGGCGATGCAAACCAAAATATTCTCTTGTGTCATGATGATTTCTCCAGCTTTTTTATCTTTTTGATATTTTCCCGATAGTGAGCAAATGCACACTTGCCCCCAATAAACTCGGATCGTTGGCGGTCCGAATGATAATGTCCATTGCCGCATCGTAGGCAGCCGGGTTGGCTCTGGAAAGTTCGTCAAGATGTGCTTTGTTCATTTTCGGTTTCCCACCTAATTCAATGCCGCTCTAATTTGGCTGGCCAGCTCATCCAACGCCGACCGTTCAGGCAGTTGTGGGTAGTGCGGTGGCAGCTTCAAGCCAAATCCATCACCCATAAAACGTGGAATGACGTGCAGGTGGACATGGAAGACCTCCTGCCCAGCCGCTTCGCCATCCGCCAGAAACAGATTGATGCCTTCACATCTCACCCCCGATTGACGAATGGCTGCCGCAACCCGCCGGGCCACCACAAACATCTGCGCGGCGGTCGCATCATCCAGCTCAAATAAATACGTGGCGGGTTGCACTGGCACCACCAGCACATGTCCAGCATTGACCGGCCGAATGTCCATAAAGGCCGCCACCCGCTCATCGCGATAGACAAACGAGGCAGGCGCTTCACCCGCCAAAATTTTCGAAAAGATTGTGCTCATAGCAAATAAAAAGCCGCCCGGCGGTTGCGCGGGCGGCTGAGATTCGAAATCCAGTAACTTGTTTATTCGTTCAAATTCGTTGACGATTTCACTTAACAACAAGCTGGCCCGTGCAGATCAGTCCGCCGGGCATAAGCATCGAGATGCGATTCCAAAGTATCTTGCTGTTCATTATGTTTTTAAGTTTATCATGCCTGTCAAGGACAGTAAGACTGGGATGCGGATGCTCAGGATAACGACATCCTAAAAATCCTGTTATCCGGTCAATCCGCGTCCCAGTCTTACGCAGCCATTAGTCGATTTTGCTTGCGGCGCTGCTGAATGTTGGCAGCGATGGCAAACGGGACGACGATCAGACTCACTTTGATCAAGCTCAACCCAACGTTCCCCAGACCTATCAGGCTGAAACCTTCTCCACCACGATCGCTACCTTCGGAATTTTCCCCAGCGGGGCGTTGCGGCCGATTGCCTGCGGACTGCGTGGCGTTGCTGCTGGTTGATGTTGATTTCAGCGCTGAGATTCCGAGTGCTGATCCGACCACGATTAACGCCGCCAGTAGAACGACGAGGATTCTTAGAAAGACTCTCATGGCTATATCTCCTTGCGCAGCGCGGCCATAGCGGACTTAACAGGTGCAGGTGCCGCGGGCAATATGCGGGCGGCGATAGGGCTAACCACATAGCGGCGAACTGCATCCGCAATCCACTGCCAGTGCATGGCCACATGGAGGCCAACCAAAACCACAGCAGCGTCAGAGGTCAGGAAGTGCAACGAGCGCCAAGCCATGCCGCCAGCCAGAGTGATCCCCGCGTTGGCAGCGCTGACTTCGAAATCATAATGCCGGTAAAGGCGATCAACGTCACATCGATGAAGAGCAGAATATTTAAGGCGTAATTGAGGCGGGTTTTGCCCGGCAGTTTGCTAAAGATGCGCTTGGTCGTCTCGACGATCCACTGCCAGTGCAGCAGCAGATGGGTGACGATGGCGGCACCGAAAGCCAGCCCCAGCCATTCATGAATGGCGATTCCGGTGAAGTGCGGCGCGGTGGCGATCAAAAATGCGAGAAAGATCACGATATCAACAACCAGATTGACTTTGCTCCGGTTGGGTTTGTTTACTTGCTTAACTTGCGTATCCATGATTCTGGTGTTCCTTTTTATTGTTTATTCTTGCGTTCTTACAAATTTAGGATAACCAGAGACTGTGCAGGCATTGTGAAGATGAGGTTTGGACATTGTTTGTGTGACGCATCTCAAGTTAATCAAGCCAGCTCAAGAAATAGGTTGACTTATATTGCTTGCCATCTCATAGTGATTGACTATGATAAAACGAGCAGGTCTACCAAAACAAATATTATGAGCAACGGCTTTACTTTCCCCGCTGGGTTCTTGTGGGGCGCCGCCACCGCCGCACACCAAGTCGAAGGCAATAACACCAACAATGATAGTTGGCTGTTAGAAAATGTTGCTGGCAGCGTCTTTGCCGAGCCTTCCGGTGATGCTATCGACCACTATCATCGCTATCGAGATGATATTGCGCTGTTGGCTGGGCTAGGCTTTAACACTTATCGCTTCTCGCTAGAGTGGGCGCGCATTGAGCCGGAAGAGGGAAAATTCTCGCGGGCCAGCCTAGATCACTATCGGCGCATGTTGGCGGCTTGCCACGAGTATGGGTTGAAGCCCGTCCTGACCTATCATCACTTCACCTCGCCGCGTTGGTTGTTGGCTGCGGGCGGTTGGACCAGCCCAAACACACCGGACAGGTTCGCCCGTTTTTGTGAGCAGTCCACCCGCCACTTGGGTGATCTCATTGGCGCAGCATGCACATTGAATGAGCCCAATCTGCCGCTGTTGCTGAGTGCAATGGGTTTTGTGCCGCCGCCCGACGTTGCCGCCCAAGCACCGATGAATATAAACGCCGTGCGGACACTCGGAATACCCCCACAACAAATCGCGCCGTTTCAATTCTCAGCCTCTCCCAGGGCCGTTGAGACCATGATCGCGGCTCATCACAAAGGGGTGCAAGCCATCCGCTCGGCCAGTCCCAAAAAAATTCCGATTGGCATTACGCTGGCCATACAGGATATTCAGGCGGCCGAAGGCGGCGAAGCCATGGCCGCCCAAATGCAGCAAGCCATCAATGGCATTTATCTGGACGAACTGCAAGGCGATGACTTCGTCGGCGTGCAAACCTATTCGCGCACGCGTTTTGGCCCCCACGGCATGGTGCCGCCGCCTACCGGTGCGGAGATTGTGACTCAGATGGGCTACGAGTTTTACCCGGAAGCCCTAGAAGCCACCATTCGCTACGCCATCGCCAAAACTGGCTTGCCGGTGATCGTAACCGAAAACGGCATAGGCACGCATGACGACACACAGCGGGTGGAATACATTCGCCGAGCGCTGCGTGGGGTGGCCAACTGCCTGCGCGATGGATTGGACGTGCGCGGATACACCTACTGGAGCGCCTTCGATAATTTTGAGTGGAGCTTAGGCTATACCCCTACCTTTGGAATCATTGCGGTAGATCGCAGCACTCAACGTCGCACAGCCAAACCCAGTGCCGCCTATCTCGGCAACATTGCCCACGCCAACCATTTGCCGTGACTCACCGACTGTTCTCCATCCATCGCATACGCCAGCTTATTCTGGTGTGCTGGTTGCTGGGTGGCCAGCTTGTCACACTGCCCACTATCATCTGGGCTCAGGCTGAGACCACCTCGCAGGCGGTGGTGCAGCTTAATCGGGTGCGCTTGGAGAATGGCTTACCGCCGCTGGCGATCAGCGCTGCGTTGGAGCGTGCCGCCAAGCGACATAGCGATGACCAATCGCGCGGGAATTTTCTGGATGACACTGGCTCTGATGGCAGCACCGGCAAAGATCGCATGATTGCTGCTGGTTACACCACCTGGGCCAATAGCCGCATCATCTGGGGCGAGACGCTGTATGTCAGCACAGGCGGGTTTGCCGAGGTGCTCGACTTCATCATAAATGACCCCACCCAGCGCAGCATCTTATTAACCGCACGCTTTCGGGAGATGGGTATAGGCTTGGCTGGGACGGATCGACAATCTTGGACCATACTTTATGCAGCCCAGCCGAACGTCTTGCCCGCCTTTATCAACGATGGCGCTGGCGTCACCAACGATGCCAATGTCGCTGTTCGGCTGACCCAAGAAGAAGCAGTTCCCGCCGGCGAAGGTGACAAAACTATCGGCCAGGCCATCGAAGTGCGCATCTCCACCGATCCCAACATGACTGGCGCGGCGTGGCGACCCTGGCAACCCCTGCTGGAATTCCGCTTCGATCTGAAACCTGGGCCAAAGACCATCTATGCGCAATATCGCGATGCTAGCGGACGCACTGTGACCAGTGCCGCCAGTATCCGCTACGACCCGAATGCTGCCAACACCATTCGACCAGTCGGGCCGGGCATACGTGATATCACAGCCATTGTCGCTACCGAAACAAGCGTGCCTGCCTCGCCTGCGCCGCCGACATCTGTCTCGCCGACGCGCCCCGGTGCCCCTGTCGCCACGCCTACTGCAGTCCAAATCGGCAATGCCCCGCCGGTCGCAACGCCCAACCTACCCATGTTATCTACCAGTGTCGCCAAAGATGCACGCCCGGACAACGAAACACCCACTCCAGTTGTATATGCGGTTAGCGCCGAATTGACAGCTGAAAATACTTCGCCTGCCAGCACGATTGTTTCCCCGCAAACTCCCGATATACCAGTGGCCGAAACCGCCGGGCCACGCATGTTTAACCGGGCCGCCATGCAGCAATCTCTGGAGTCGCCTGTGCTGTCTTGGCTGCTGCCAGTTTATCTTGTGGTGCAAATCGGAGCCATCGTGCTGGGGCTCGCCCGTTGGATAACGCGAAAAAATAGTATAGTGACTCCCTACACCGATGAGTCGGCCAAGTCTGCCGATCAGTAACCATGCCGTAATTCTAGATTCCATTGGCAAGATGAAAACACTGAAATGGGACCCGGATTTGCCGGATGACAGGATTTTTAGGATATCGTGATCGTGAATCCTGTCATCCGGTAAATCCGCGTTCTATTCTTTGGTGCAGTGACAAACAGCGTTTGAATTTGGAAATGCTGATAACTATACAAAGATAACAAAGGAGAAAAGAGAAAAATGACACTCTCACTTGAACAAATAAAAACAGATGTCGATGCTATGACCGACCAGCTTGTTGCGGTGCGACGGGATTTGCATGCGCACCCAGAGCTGGCGTTTCAAGAGGTGCGCACCGCTGGCGTGGTCGCCAATAAACTCAACGAACTGGGTTACGAGGTGCAAACGGGCGTAGGCAAAACCGGCGTGGTCGGGTTAATGGAAGGCACTGGTACCGGTAATGGCAAAACGCTGTTGCTGCGCTTCGACATGGATGCCCTGCCCATTAAAGAGGAAGTCGACGTGCCATTTAAAAGCCAAACCGAGGGCGTGATGCACGCTTGTGGCCATGATGCACACACCACAATTGGCTTGGGCGTGGCCGAACTGCTCTCGCGCCATCGTGATGCCTGGAGCGGCATCGCCAAATTTGTATTCCAACCTGCCGAAGAGATCGTGGGCGGCGCATTGGCCATGATCCAGGATGGTGTGTTGTCCAACCCCAAGCCCGATAACACTCTGTCCATGCACGTTTGGAGCATGGATGAGTTGGGCAAAATCGGCATGACGGATGGCCCGACCATGGCCGCCGCCGATGGCTTCAAAATTGTGGTGCGTGGGCGTGGCACGCATGGCGCATCACCCCATCAGGGAGCAGATCCTATCGTCGCAGCGGCCCAGATCGTGCTGGCCTTGCAAACAATCGTCTCACGCAATGTCGATCCGCTCGATCAAGCCGTGGTCACCGTCGGCACCATTCATGGTGGTAGTGCCCAGAACATCGTGCCCGATACGGTCGAACTAAGCGGCACCACCCGTGCCTTCAAAGATGAGCTGATCCTGATGATGCGCGACCGCATTCGTCTGATTGTAGAGAACACCGCCAAAGCCCTGGGCGTGACTGCTGAGGTGAGCTACCCGCAGCACTTCAACCCAGCCACGGTCAATGAGCCAGCTAAGGCTCAGGTTGTGCGCGACACCGCTGCGGAGTTATTCGGCGCAGACAAAGTGGAAAGTGATCACCGCACCATGGGCGCAGAAGATGCCTCGTATTTTCTACAAGCCGCGCCGGGTGCCTACGTCTTTATCGGCGCCAGCCCCAAAGATATAAAGCAACGTGAGCCGCACCACAGCCCGCGCTTCCAGATCGACGAAGGCGTGTTGCCCATCGCCACCGCCCTCATGACCGCCAGCGCCATCAAGATGCTTAATTGAAGGATTGAAGGATTGAAGGATTGAAGGATTGTAGACCCGAATATGTCCAACATCATCGACGGCGCGGCCATCGCCGCGCAGATTCGCGCAGAAATAAAGGTAGAAGTAGACGCGTTGAAGGCTAGCGGAAGCCCAATCGTACCGGGGCTGGCCACGGTGCTGGTCGGCGAAGACTCTGCTTCGCACGCCTATGTCAAGAGCAAGCACAAGGCTTGTCTAGAGTTGGGGTTCAACTCGTTTGCCTACGAATTGCCTGCCAGCACCTCGCAAGAGGAAGTGCTAAAGCTCGTAAAGGAGTTGGGCGCATGCGTCGATGTGCACGGCATTCTGGTGCAGATGCCGCTGCCTAAGCACATTAGCGAAGATGCGGTCATTCAGGCCATCCCGATCAGCAAGGACGTGGATGGGTTTCACCCGCACAATCTAGGCCTGCTCGGTGTCAAAGGCAAAGAAGCCCCATTCGAGGCTTGCACGCCGCAGGGCTGCATCGTGCTGTTGGAGCGCAGCGGCATCACGATTGCGGGAAAGCGAGCGGTGATATTGGGGCGCAGCACAATTGTGGGGTTGCCGGTTTCGCTCATGCTGCTACGGCGCGATGCCACCATCACAGTCTGCCACAGCCGCACGCCCGATCTGGCCTCAGTCACCCGCGAGGCCGACATTCTGATCGCCGCCATCGGCAAAGCCAATTTCGTGACTGCTGACATGGTCAAACCCGGCGCAGTAGTCATCGATGTTGGCATCAATCGCATCGCCGACCCCAGCAAAAAGAGTGGCTCACGCCTGGTAGGCGACGTGGACTACGCCGCGGTAAGCCCGCTTGCATCCGCGATTACCCCTGTTCCAGGCGGGGTTGGACCCATGACGATTGCAATGTTGATGAAGAATACGTTGCGAGGAATGCATCAACGAATAAAAAACGGATCAACGGATGGGGAGATACCCATCCGTTGATCCGTTTTTTATTCGTTGACACTCCTCAGTCTGGGCTCGAACCAGAAACCTACCGGTTAACAGCCGGTTGCTCTGCCATTGAGCTACTGAGGAATACTCATGCGCTCGTGAATGCGAGGCGGAATTATACACAGAGTGGAAGGGTGTCAAGGTGGTTATTTTTCGCCATGTTGACCAAAATCGGTTTTTGCATAAAATAGTCGCCTCTAAAGAGACCCAAGAAAGGCGACGGGGAGACCCCGCCGCCTTCTTTCGCTGTATGGCGCTTGGGTGAATCATTTCACAATTTAGTGTCATACATGTAGAGACACGGGGTGTCCGAGTCTCTACGATAGTGAATGTGTCTCATGTCGCGGTTCAGTTAAGGATGGTGTAATCAATGGCGACGAACGGAAACGGAAATAGTTTAAGTGCCCCTAAGTCTTACGCACGCAGTGCCGATATTCAGCTTCTCCCGAAACTTATTGAAGTGCAGCTTCAATCGTTCAAATTATTCCAGGACGAATTGCTGCGGGAGCTATTCGAGGAAATCTCTCCGATTGAGTCTTTCAACGGCGAGATGGCGATTTATTTTCCTGGTAATTACAAGCAGGCCCGTGAATATGGCCTGACCTATTGGTTCGAAGAACCCAAAGTCAGCTTGGAAGAGTGTGTGGAGCGCGACCTGACCTATGGCGCCCCTCTATATGCCAAAGTGGCCTTGCACAACCGCAAGACCGACGAGCACAAAGTCGATACGATTTACTTCGGCGAATTTCCGCTGATGACCGAGAACGGCACTTTCATTATCAACGGGACCGAACGGGTGGTTGTGTCGCAATTGATCCGCTCACCGGGTGTGTATTTTAGCGCCGACGAGGATCCGAATAGCGGTCGTCCCTTGGGTCAGGCTAAGTTGATCCCAGATCGTGGCGCATGGATGGAGTTTGAGACCCGCAAGAGCGACTACATCGTTCTCAAGTTCAACCGCAAGCGCACCATTCCTGTCAGCATTTTGCTGCGGGCATTGGCGGCAGTGGACGACGGCGTGACTACTGACATGCTCACCACTGGCAAGGATGATGAGCTGATCGCGTTGTTCGCCGACGTAGACACCAATCCTGATCATAAATTTATCGAAGCGACGATCCGACAGGAGCCGGACTGGGCCAACAAACCCAGCCGCACGATTGCCCAAGAAGCCCTGATTGAGTTCTTCAAGCGCGTCCGCCCAGGCGATCCGCCGACGCTGGATAACGCCAAAGAATTCATGCAGCAGCAGCTGTTTGACCAGCGCCGCTACGATTTGGAGCGTGTGGGTCGCTACAAACTAAACCAGCGTCTGGAGCTGGACCAAGTGATTCCGCGCACCCACCGGACGATCACTAAGCGCGACATCGTAGCGCTGCTGAAGCACTTGATCCAAGTGAACAACGGCGTGGTTGGCCCCGACGATGTGGACCACCTTGGTAACCGCCGGGTGAAGACCAACGGTGAGCTGATCCAAAACAAATTGCGCGTGGGTTTGCGGCGCATGGAGCGGATGGTGAAAGAGCGCATGTCGATGCCCGACAACGACTCACCTTCGCCCGTAAACCTGATCAATATTCGACCGGTGGTCGCCGCCGTGCGCGAATTCTTCGGTTCGTCGCAGCTCTCACAGTTTATGGAGCAGACCAACCCGTTGAGCGAATTGACCGTCAAGCGGACCCTGTCGGCCCTAGGCCCAGGCGGTCTACGCCGCGAGCGCGCTGGCTTCGATGTGCGCGACGTGCACCACAGCCACTATGGCCGCATTTGCCCGATCGAGACGCCGGAAGGCCCAAACATTGGTCTGATTGGTCGTCTGGCAACCTACGCCCGCGTGAATGCTTATGGCTTTCTCGAGACGCCGTATCGCAAAGTGATCAAGACGGTCAAGAATGTGCCGGAGGAGTGCGTCGGCCATACGGTCAGTGAAGATGTGACCGATAGCAAAGGCGAGGTGATCGCTGCGATGGACACTGTTATCGACAACGATCTAGCCCAGCGATTGGTGCGCTTTAAGTCGATTGAGATGATTGCCGTGCGGCCGTTTGTGACCAATGAGACGGTGTACATGAGCGCCGACACCG
>JANMVQ010000358.1:0-7050 GCA_031392845.1 Chloroflexota bacterium | reverse complement strand
ACGGTTCGGGGTGCACCAGAATGGCGCGGTCTATCTGGTGGGTGTCAAGATAGTTGATATAGGCGCTGAGGGGAGCGGGGTCGAGCGCTTGGGTGTCAGGTGTGTAGACGGCTTTGGGGTGCCAAGGGTAGCGCCGGATGTCCGCGCTGAAGAGGTGATGAATCCCTAACACTATGCCTTTACCGCCCCTGCCCCAATTCCCTGAACCACAAAACGTTGCGAGACGTAATACAGCAGCATGACCGGCAGTGCGGCGGCGACCGAACCGGCCATGATGAGGTGCCAGCGGAAAACGTCGCCGGTGATGAGGTATTGCAACGCCACCGGGATCGTGCGAATTTCTTTGGAGGTCGTAAAGATCAGCGCTAGCAGCAGCTCATTCCACGCGCCCGTAAAGGTGAACACACTGACCGCGACCAGCCCAGGCGCGATGATGGGCAACAAGATTCTGAAAAGCGCTTGCAACCGGGTGGCGCCATCGACCATGGCCTGCTCTTCCAGATCATATGGCACTTGCCGGAAGAAGCCCATCAGTAGCCAGGTACTCAGCGGCGCGGCAAATGTCAGATAGACAAACACTAAACCACTCAGGGTGTTGCCCAGCTGGAAGCGATTGATGATCACCGCCAATGGGATAAACAACAGCGACGAGGGCGTGAGATAAGAGAACAAAATCAACCGTCCCAACCACTTGCGTCCGCGATAGTTCACTCGCACCAGGCTGTACGCCGCCAGACAGCTAATAAAAACCGACACCATGGTCGACAGCGCAGCGACGATAGCGCTGTTTCTAATGTTGGTCAAAAAATCAAATTCGACGAATAGCGAAATATAGTTATCGATGGTCGGTCGTAGCGGCACTAGCGATGGATCGCGATAAATATCGCGCGGCAGCTTAAGTGACACGCTGAACATATAGTAGATCGGAAACAGAACAAACAGCGCCAGCACAATCAGTGCGGCGTAGATGAAGACTTTTTGTGGGGTGCTTAGGCGATTTAGCATGTGTCAAACGTCATGCGTCAAACGTCACGGATTAGAGAGCGGGTTCTTGACTGTGACGCATGACGTTTGACGTTTTACTCCTGGTTTCTTTCGAGCAACTTCACGCCGATCAATGCCAGCATGGTGAAAACGGGCAGCATGGCCACCGAGACGGCCGAGGCTTCGCCAATGCGCAGGGTTTGCAGGCCGAAATAGGCCAATACCGGGAAGGTCATAGTGGCGTCGCTGGGGCCCCCTTGGGTCAGCAACCAGACGTTCTCAAAGCTATTGGTGGTCCAAATCGTGCTGAGCAATACGACTACGATAATCACATGCAAAATACTGGGGATGGTGATATTGCGAAAGCGCTCCCAACTATTCGCGCCGTCGATAGCAGCAGACTCGTAAAGCTCTTGGGGTACTGCTTGTAGGGCAGCCAGAAACGACACCACCCAAAACGGGAAGCCGCGCCAGAAAGTCGCCAATATCACACTGGGCATGGCCAGGTCCTTGCTCAGAAAATCGATGTTGCCGAAACCCAGCGCTACCGAAACAATGTTGAATGCGCCTCCCTGTGGTGCATACAGTAATTGCCAGGTGAGGTAAACCACGAACGAGGGCATCGCCCACGGTAGCAAAATCAACCCGCGCCAGAATTGGCGAGCGCGAATGGCTTGATTCAACAACAGCGCGATTCCCAATCCAAAAAACAATTTGAGGATCTGCACGCTGCCGACCAGCACAATCGTATTGACAATCGTCTTTCGGAATTCAGGTCGCCCAGCCAGATAACGAAAGTTCGCCAGCCCAATAAACTCGCCCGTCGTGCCAATCTCGCGATTGGTGAAGCTGATCCACACCGCAAACACAAACGGATAAACCACCAACAACAACAGGCAGATGAGCACCGGCGCAGCCAGCCCGTAGCCCAGCAAACTGGTGCGTGTGCGCAGAGACATCGTTTGGGAGGGTGCGGAAACGGGCAGGGTTTTAGCCATACGGGAGTAACGAGTCAAACGTCAAACGTTATGAGTCATTTGAGTGATGACTCGTGACGTTTGACGCATGACGTTTGAACTATTCACTTTCAACTGTCTACTTGTACTTGTCGTAAATCGCCTGACAAGCCCCCTGCGTCTCTTTGATTGCATCGTCGACACTCATGCTGTCCACGACCACACGCTGGATCATCTTGGGGATGAGGAAGTTGCCGCTGAACTCGGCCTTGGCTGGGTTATCGACATCCGGGAAGCTGGGGGGTGTGCCGTTTTGCGCCACATCGAGTAGACCGACATGCACCGGGCTTGACTTAAACACAGGTGCGTCTAACTGATCTTTCAACACTGGCCCATAGATTGCGTTTTGATAATAATCAGCCATGAATTGCTTGTCGGCCAGATACATGAACAGGTCTTTAGCCAGATCCTTAAAGCGACTCGTCGCCGGTATCGTCCGCACATTCGGACCGTACGGCTGCAATTTCATCTTGGGTCCGCCGGGCAAACCGGAGTATTTACTGGCCTTGAGCAGTTCAGGATCGTTCTTTACGAGGTTGAGATACACACTGCCTGGGTTAGCGATGAAACCAGCCTGACCAGCCTGATAGGCCTTGTTGTCGCCGGCTCCGTCCCAGGTTGTCGCACCTGGTGGGAACACACCCTTCTTATAAAGTTCGGTGATCCACGTCAGGAAGGTGCGTGTCTCAGCGCTGTCAATCGTGCATTTTTTGCCTGCATCATCGGCAATGCGGCCACCGTAGGTCTGCAACATCAGCTCGGTCAAGTTGCCGTCGCCTACATTGGAAAGCGCAATACCCATGCCGTAGACTTTGGGCGGGTCATTGATCGCCTCCGCCATCTTGCCCATCTCTTCCCAAGTCTTAGGGCCTTCAGCAAACCCCTTGGCCGCCAGCAAATCATCGCGCCGGTTGATCAGGTTGCCCGACAACCCGAACGGCACGCCCCACACATTGCCGCCATACTTCTTGGGGTCGACCGAGTTCTTCGACGAATCCAACCAGCCACCGTGCGCGTCGCCGATTTTGCCGAACACATCGTCCACTGCTTCGAGTTGCTTGTTTTTGGCCAGCAACTGCATCAGGCCGGTGCCCATATCGAGCGCATCGGGCATCGCGCCAGCTTCAACTGCGGCGGATACTTTCTGCTGCGTCTCGTTCTGGTTAATCATCACCACTTCGACTTCGACATTTTTCTCTTTGCCCCATTGTTTAATACGATCCTCCAGCATTTTGTTAGCGACGTCAGAGAAAATGAGACCGCCCCAATACGTAAATTTTTCGGAGAGTTTTGGAACAGTCACCTTTGTGGGTTCAGCTTTTGGCGCGTCAGCCGGTTTGGTGGCCTCGGCAGATTTGGCTGCAGGCGCAGCTCCGGGCGCAGCGGGAGGTGGTGCGGCACACGCGGTTAACAATGCGGCCAGCACGGGCACGGTCAGCCATCGCATAAGAGATCGATCGGGTTTCATATCAGACTCCTTCTTGAATAAACTATTAAATTCATATGTGTCGCCTCGCGGCAACACAACACACCTACGTGCAATCTTGCAGTTTGCGGTGGCAATGTGCTATGTGGATCAGCAGTAAAGAACCTTGATTTTGGGAAATCTTTCGTACATTGTCAAATGGAAATGGCTGCGCAAGCATTTCAAACCGATATTTGTCACATTGACAACCCGACCCCTGGCACTCTTGACACCCAGTATCCGACACCCAACCCCCTATAATCCTTCAATGTGGATACAAGAGTTGCAATCGATATCTTCGGTTTTCAAATTTACTGGTATGGCATTTTGCTCACGCTCGGCATGATGCTGGCCGTGCATGTGGCGGCGATGGAGCTGAAGCGCTTGGGTTACTCCCCGCAAATCATGTGGGATGGTGCGCTCATTATTTTGGGATTAGGCATTTTGGGCGGACGGCTTTATCACGCCTTG
The DNA here is from genome assembly GCA_031392845.1 of Chloroflexota bacterium. GTDB lineage: Bacteria > Chloroflexota > Anaerolineae > J036 > Brachytrichaceae > JANMVQ01. The sequence goes on along the minus strand of JANMVQ010000358.1, from coordinate 3,114 downwards.
TCGGAATACAACGACGGCACACTGGGCTGGTCCTACTATCGGAATCACCCTTTGGAAATTATCACCGGTATTCGTGACGGCGGTTTGGGAATCTTCGGCGGTGTAGTGGCGGGGGGGCTGGGTGCATTGTATGTAGCGTTGCGCAATAAAGTGCGGCCGGGCGTGATGGCTGACTGCATCGCACCGGGCTTGCTGCTGGGTCAAGTCATTGGCCGTTGGGGCAACTACGCCAACCAAGAGTTGTATGGCCCACCGACTGGCTCATCGTGGTGGGGCATCACCATTGCGCAATGGGCCCGTGTGCCGCCATTTAACGATCTAGCGGCTTATCCATTGGACTTACGCTTTCATCCTACCTTCCTCTACGAATCGCTATATAACTTTATTGGCTTCATCGTGTTGCTATGGGTCGCCCGCAAGTTTTCTGACCGGTTGCGCACAGGCGATTTGATGGGGATTTACATGATCTATTACGGCATTGGGCGCGGCTTGCTCGAAAGCACCGTCCGGCTGGATGCGGCGACCTATGGCACCGGTCCGTTGCCCACCGCTGTACTGTTCAGCTTGGTCTTCATCACAGGCGGTATCCTCCTTTTGGTGGGCAATCGTGTCTTCCATGCCAAAATGCAATTGCAACCGTAAGAGCAAATGCCACGCTACCGAATTCAAGACACCTTTGAGTTGGATGACGACGATCTGGAGATGCCCGGATCGGGCGATTTTTTGCGTCGTTCGCGTCCGCGTTTCCCAGCCCGTTTATTTGTCTTGTTTGCGCTATTCGTCATGGGGATTGCAGGCCTGATCAGCGCAATTTACTTTGATCGACAAATGGCCAGCGACGACTTCTGCGCTGGTTGTCACTCGCCACAACACAAAACGTATCTCGAGCGTGGCCAAAGCGCGACGAATGGCACATTGGCCGCCGATCTATCCAGCTATCACTATCAGCAAATCCGTGGCAGCAGCGGCAGCATCCGCTGCATCGATTGTCATCGTGGCGATGACAGCCTGAGCGCACACGCCGAGACCCTCTTGGTCAGTGCCCGCTACACGGTGCGTTGGCTGGCCCAACAGGATGACCCCACGATTGAGAAAGGCGCGATCAGCGCCACTTTGCAAATCAGTCAGGCCGATGGCACGCTAGCCACTGCCGTGCAATGGCCCAATATCGCTATCGAGCCAGGGTTTGAAGTGGCTGCAGCGCTATGGACGCGTGTAATCACTTATTCCAATCGAGTCACAACAACGGTCGGCCTGTCACGTATGCTTTCGCCACGCCTGTCGAATGATGGCTGTGTGACTTGCCATCAACCCACGCTATTGCTGGCTGGACAAGAGAATCATTTTCATAACACCTTGCCCGCCGCTTACACCCTGTGGAAAAACGGCGCACAGCTTATCTCACCCAAAGGCGTGGTCGATCCGCAGATTGTTCGCGCCGAAGGCCTGACCTATTACCAGACCAATCTGCAATGTGCCGGTTGCCATCAAGCCCATCGCCAAGTCGATAACGGCGTGTTTTTGGATAAGACTAATGTCGTTGTCAAAGGCTGCGTCCAATGTCACCGCGAGGTCGGGCGCGGGCCGCTTGAGATTAAGCTCACGGACGAGTGAGTTTGAACTGTGAATTGAGAATGAAGAAGGCAGAATGAAGAAAATGACGCACAGGTGAGATCATTTTTCTGCCTTCTAAATTTTTAATTTCCGTTTAATTCTCTACAAAGATCACTCGCTGATATCCCGCCAGCATGAGCACTTTCTCGATAACTGCGCGGGCGTTTTTGTTGGCTTCGTTCAGCACACCGCTCTGAATGGCAGTATCTTTGATCGCTTGTACTGCTTTTTCGCGGGCTTGCCCTTCCAACTCTTTGGTTTCGGGGATAAATAATAGATCTGTGCGGCTATAAACCTTGGTAGTGCAGGGCTGGCTGGAATCATCGATCAAAAATGTGTCTTTGATCTGCGCCTTGGGCAAACGGACCGTTACAGTGCCATCCTCGGTAGTGGTGATGTCTTGCTCATGAATGCCCGACAGATCGACCCCGGCCGTGACTTTGCCGCACGCGATCAGCAATAATTTCTCACTCACCAAACCATCTAAACGCGGTTGTTCCGCCTCTACTACCGTGGAAAGCAAGGCCGACACCGTGGTGAGATCGGCCACCGCACGGACTTGCCGGATGGCGGGTGGGCGCACCACAATGGTCGGCGTAGGCGGTGGTAATGCTGTAGCAATAGCATTGATTGGATTGGCCTGCTCAATTGTCTTACCAATCCCTAGGCCAATATCACGAAACGCGCCGGAAATGATCAGAGCGCTCGCGACTAAAGCCGCACCCAGAACAGCTGCAATCAGCACACATCCCCAAGACGATGTAGTTGTTTTACCCGTGCTTGCTGCTACTGGTTTGTGGTTATCGCTCACGTCTTGCCTCGCATCGACCTATTCTCACCGAAGAGGCAAAGGCGCAAAGAAGAGAAAATTCTTTGCGCTTTTGCCTCTTTGATAAGGGCACGTTCTCACTCACTTCGGTTGTCAGTGTGTTTAAATGTCGTTTGACGCAGGCTTTGGCTGTACTAACCCCAAGTGCAGCGCATGCTCTTCCAGTTTGCGCGTGCTAGGTTCAACCAATTTCGAGCCATCCGGAAAGACAATCGTCGGAATACTTCGGAAGCCATTGTTGATAGACTTCACCAACTCCTCGGCATCTTTGTCTTTGTCAACATCAATCCAATCATAGGCCAGGTTATTGGCATCACACCAACTTCGGGCACGGCGTGTGTCGCCGCACCACATGGCCCCATAGAACTTCACTGGTTTAGCAGCCTCGTTTTCCGACATGTTTATCTCTTTATCCTTAAGCAGAAACTCGATAGTGGCCGCTATCAGCCTTATCGTATAAGCAAAATTATACAAGGCCTTATGCCCTCATAAGCGTAACGGGTGCATTCGCCAAAAGGTGGGTGCGGCTGGCGACCAAGGTCGCGCCTAAAGGCCTACGGCTGAGCGTCCGCCTGCGCGGACGGATGATCTGTGTCCGCCCGAAGGGGCGGACATTCGGCCCGAAGGCACCCATAGGCGCGACTTCAGTCGCCAGCCCCCTTTTGGCGAAT
>JANMVQ010000330.1:0-3453 GCA_031392845.1 Chloroflexota bacterium | reverse complement strand
GTGTTCGCCATCAAAGACCAGGAAATCCCAGCCCTGGTAGCCCAGCACTTCGATTAGGGTGGCGTCTGGATAACGCACAAAACAGCCATAGGCGGCTTGGCCAGATTTGATCTTGGCCTTGGTGGTGTTGGGTCGCATGCAGAGGAGTGTATATCTTTATGCTTTATCGACGAAACGCCGAGATACACACCCGCAACTTCTCGCCACCAGTTGGCACAGGCATGCGCGGACCTAGCCAACGGCCAACTGCACGCATGACGGTATAAGACAGCAGCTTGCCCATCCCACGGCGTTCCCACAGCACCATCTTGCGGTGGGTTTCTGCCGATTCGTACCAATGGACGGAAGTCGTCCAGCCTTGATCTTCGAGCCATGTTTGAACTATGACCGCATCGGGTAGGCCATTTTCGATATGCTCAGTGAGCCAGCTTGGAATTTCAGGCGCCATATCATGCAGTAATCGCAGATAAATGGCACTGGCCGCTGGGCCGCTGGGAAAAACCAGCAAGATGTGCTGATTGGCCACCCGTGCCATTTCATCCACCGCACGCTGGCGAAGGGACGGCGGAATATGTTCGAGCATGTCGCAACTGACCACAATCGGTACCGATCGATCTGCCATCGGCAAACTCAGCGCCGATGCAACGGCCGGCCAATGCAACGGGCGACGCTTGAAGCTTAAATCGGTGCCAATCACGCGCCCGCTCCACATCAGGCTCAACCCTTCCGGCCCACTCCCCACCTCCAGCACGTAGGACGGCTGTAAACGCCGTAACTCATCGACAATCGGGCGGTAGCGAATGGCCCATGAAAGCATAGGGGTGTGAGTATACGGGTGGCTGTTGCCACCATCGCTCACTCAACGGATAATCAGCCTTATGAAAGAACTGGAGGACAGAATTCTGGCCGAGGGTATAAATCTGGGCAATGGAATTCTCAAGGTCGATTCATTTGTCAACCACCAAGTCGATGCTCAGCTGATGATGGTCTGCGGACAGGAGTTTGCCCGGCGCTTCAAAGACGTTGGTGCAACCAAGATACTCACCTGCGAGATCAGTGGCATTGCACCCGCGCTGACCACCGCCTATGCATTGGGTTTGCCGGTGGTCTATGCTCGTAAGAGCCGTCCCATCACCATGCCGGACATCGTCTACATGACCACAGCCCCCTCGCACACCAAGAAGCGCGATGTAGAAATCATGGCCTCGCCAGAATACTTGCGTGCGGGCGAACGGGTGCTGATCATCGATGACTTTCTGGCGAGTGGGCAGACCATTCTGGGCCTAGCGCGCATCGCCAAAGCCGCAGGGGCGACCCTTGTCGGTGTAGGAACGCTGATCGAGAAGTCCTTTGAGGGCGGCCGGGCCGTGTTGGAATCGCTCGAAGTGCCAATTGAATCACTTGCACGTATTATTGACATGAATGATGGCAAAATACGGTTTAGTTAATTTTCACTTTGTTTCATTAATCTGTTCGTTTAGACCGGCCAGACCTACGCAGCGCTGCATAGGGTCTGGTCGGTCTAAACGAAGCAATATCCTAAAGAGAGGAGATTCGTTTTGAACGGTATGAGTTTACCTATTCGCCGTAGCACGCTTCAGACTGCCTCAATTAGTATCAGTATTTTGTTTGGGCTGATTTTGAGCGGTTGCAATAACCCAACTACCGACACCGTAGCACCGACGTCTACACCTATCCCAACAGCGCGTGTGCCGCGCCAACCAACCTACACGGTGTCACGTGGTCTGGTCACCAAAGAGCTGAATTTTCTATCGCGCATCCAGCCGATTGAAGATGAGCAACTTGCGTTTGAGGTTGATGGCCGGGTGTCCAAGACGTTCTTCAAATCGGGTGATGGGGTGCAAGCTGGGGCGGTATTGGCCGAGCTGGACACCTCCGATCTGAAGAATCAAATTCAACAGGGTGAGGTGGAGTACTCGACCTCGCAATTGGTGCTTTCGCGTACGTTGTCTACCTTTACTGAAACGCTACAGTTTGCACAAGTTGATCTCAGCATCGCCCAGTTGCGTTATCAACAGGCGCAGGCCAAAGACTTTTCGGCATCCATTGCGCTCAACCAGCAAGAAATTGTGCGCGCGCAAAAACTGGTAGCGGATGCCAACACCGGTCTGAATTCTGCGCGCAACACACCTGCCGATCGCGACATGATCCCGGGCTTTGAAAAGATTCTGCAAGATGCGCAGATCAATTTATCGCGCGCCCAGGCCAACTTGCAGGATTTATTGCAGGCTCAGAAACAGCATCAGTTTGATATCAGCATCATGGCCAAAGAGGTCGAACGCCAGCGATTGAATGTGTCTAAGATCAAAAACAGCATCGATCCCAATCTGGAGCGTGCCGTCGAAGTGAACCGTCTGACGCTGGAACGTTTGCAAGCGCAGTTGGGGCGTGCCCAGATCATCGCCACGTTTGATGGCAAAATCACGGCGCAGCGTTTGACGATTGGTGGCAATGTGCGCGCGCTGGAACCAGTCATTGTGGTGGCCAAGCCGGGTGGTTTGGAAGCGGCGGCTGAACTGAGCACTGAGCGCTTGCAAGATTTGTCGACGGGCATGCCAGTCTCAATCACCCTTAACAATGTCCCCGGCAAAACGTTTATCGGTGAGATACGGCGTATGCCCCCCACCGGGGGCAACGCTGCAAGCAATATCAATGCCGATAAATCGCTGCGGATCAGTGTCAAAGAAATCGAGCAACTCAAGGATGGTGATTTGGCGCGCTGCAACATCGTCACGGCTCGTAAAGAAAGCGCATTGTGGTTGCCACCGCAGGCCATCCGCAACTTCCAGGGTCGTCGCTTTGTGGTGGTGAAGGACACCGAAGGCGAGCGTCGCGCCGATGTGAAACTTGGCCTGCAAGGCGAGGATCGTGTCGAGGTGCTCAGCGGTGTTTTGGAAGGGCAGGTTGTTATCGCGCCTTAACTGATGACAGGGTGAACGGGTGAAGGGGTGGTTATTTCATCCCCTTCACCCGTTCACCCCCTCATCTTCTTCGCCCCGCTCACCCCTTCATGAAGACCTCCTTAATTCTCACGGTCCTTAACGAGGCCGACAGCTTGCCTGCGCTGCTGGATTCAGTTGCGATGCAGACGGTGCTGCCGGATGAGGTGGTCATTTGCGATGGTGGCAGCTACGACAACACGGTGGCACTGCTGCGTGCGGAGACGCGCTTTCCCATCCGCGTTATTGAGTCGCCTGGCGCAAACATCTCGCGTGGGCGCAATCTGGCCATTGCCGCTGCCCAGAACGAGATCATCGCCGTGACCGACGCTGGCGTGCGGTTGGATGAGCGTTGGCTTTTGAAATTAGTTGAGGGGTTGGAAGAAACGACGGATGACGGACGACGGACGACGGGAAATAGTAGGTCGTCCATCGTCTATCGACCCCCGTCGGTCGTCGTCCGTCCGTCGTCGTCCGCTGGTTTCTTTCTCCC
>JANMVQ010000329.1:0-10667 GCA_031392845.1 Chloroflexota bacterium | reverse complement strand
ACTCTCATTTGCTCAGAAATCGTCTCTTTGGTATCCTCTTGCTCATGCCTGTCCATGCTAACCTCCGAATCTTTCGATTATTTCGGTAATCATGCATCTACAGGCTGTTTTTTGCTAGACCCCGTTTCGTGATGTACTGATTATCAGTGCGCGAGACATGAGCCAAAAAGAGCGAAAATCCTATGGACGTAAATAAAGCAAGCACCATCTCCAAAGCCACGACAGATGAAGCGATAGGTGCATTTTGGGACGAACATGACTTCACAGAGTCTGACGATCCAAATGCGCCAGATGTTGAGTTTGAGTTCACTTGTGCCGTGCCAATTGAGCGGGAATTGTTTACTGCTATCGAGCGACAAGCTCAGAGACGAGGCGTGATGATTGAAACGCTTGTAAATCTCTGGTTGCAAGAAAAGCTACTTGAAAGTTCACGTCCAAAAGCATCTGCATAGCGTTGGTTCGTGTTTGGGCTTGCCTGCTGCGGTTCCTCATGCCGCCCAGCATGGTTTGCACTTGACGCGGCAAGCTGTCGTGAAAGTTCGATTTGAGAGGCAAAGTTTGGTCTGTTCCGGGCAGCCGCGCAGGTGGAACAAGTGTTCGGCCCTATGGAAACTACCCGCACGCAACAAGTCATGAAGCAAACAATTCCCAAGACCGTTTTCGTGCTCGGGCTCGTGAGTTTTCTCAACGAGCTATCGTCGCAGATCGTCGCGCCCCTTATCCCACTTCTGCTGGCAACTACACTGGCCGCGGGGCCAATCGCCATGGGTTTGGTGGATGGCGTCGCCGATGCCGCAGCGAGTTTGTTCCGCCTGTGGTCGGGCCGACGTTCCGATGTGCTGGGGCAAAGGCGCAAAGTATTCGTTGTCGTCGGTTACGGGCTGTCAAGCGTTGCGCGTCCGCTGGTGGGGCTCGCACTCGGCTGGCCGATGGTGTTAGTTCTGCGCAGCCTGGACCGCATCGGCAAAGGCATACGGGGCGCACCTAGAGATGCTTCGGTGGCCGATGCTACACCCGAAGCGCTTCGTGGCCGTGCCTATGGCATCAACCGCGCTTTCGATTATGCGGGCGCTGTCGGCGGCAGCTTGTTGGCGGCCGCCGCCCTATTCTGGATCAGCAATCGAATCAGCGTGGTGATAATGCTCTCGGCGATTCCAGCCGCTATAGCGCTGAGCTTGCTAGTGCTACTGGTCAAGGACGTGCCGCACACAGAGCCAAGCGCGATTCCTACGCGGGCACCGCCTCTGCGCTGGGGCGCACTGTCCACTCCGTCCCGGCGTTTCCTTTCCGTACTCATGTTGTTCGCCTTTGCCCGGGCGTCGGAAAGCTTTATCCTGCTGCGCGCCCATGAGTTGGGTATGAGCAATATCCACGTATTGCTCCTTTGGGCTGCGCTGTGTGCGGTACAAGCCGGCGTGGCTTGGGTTGCCGGCGGCCTGTCCGATCGCTTTAATAAGGTCTCCATCGTGACGTTCGCTTGGTTGGCCTATGGTCTGAGCCTGCTAGCACTGGCTGCGGTCGGAAGCGTCGCGGGCCTTTGGATCGCGGTTGTCGTCTACGCCTTGCTCAGCGGCATCGGCGAAGGCGCTGAAAAAACCCTGGTGAGTGCGCTGGCGACGGACGCCGATCGCGGCACGGTATTTGGCTGGTCCACGATGATCGGTGGGCTTGGCGCCATTCCGGCAGGCATCCTGTTCGGATTCATCTGGCAACAAGTCAACGCGGGTGTCGCGTTCGCGGCTTTCGGGGGCGTTGCGATTTTGTGCGCTGCGTTATTGCGAGGGTTGGTGCCGACTCCTGCGCGTCATCAACCGGATCGCTGATTGGGCTGTCACAGCACACACATCAAAATCAAGGGGGTCGGGAGTCATTACCGAACTATGGAAGAGCCGAACAAGTCGTTGCAGCTGACCGGGTCGGCATTACGGCTTTCCGACGTATCTGCCCCAACCAGCCAACCCGGCAACTGAACTTTGGCGTTGCACTGGTGGAATCGAAGCCAAAACGAGGGCGAATCAAAGACGATTGACGGAAATGTGGTATCAAATGTAATACCGCTGTGACTAGGCCACAAATCGTTATTGATACGAATGTTTTCGTAGCGGCCTTGCTGTCGCAGCTTGGAGCATCGTTCAAATTGCTGATGCTGATCGATAGTGGAAAGTTTGGAGCAAATCTATCTGTGCCACTAGCGTTGGAATATGAAGATGTCGGCAATCGCATACTGGGGCATACAAAGTTGACCCCATCAGACTTTGAAGACATTCTGGATTACATCTGCATATCATCGAATCATCACGAGATTTACTTTTTGTGGCGACCTTTTCTGAAAGACCCCAAAGACGATATGGTTTTGGAGTTGGCTGTTGCAGGGAATTGCGAATACATCGTAACGTTTAATCAGAAGGACTTTGAAGGCGTAGAGAAGTTTGGGGTAAAGGTTGTTGAACCCAAGGTGCTTTTGAGAAGGATTGGTGAATTGAAATGACGACAATTAGTTTACGACTACCCGATTCTTGGCACGCGCAGGTCAAAGAATTGGCAAAACAAGATGGTGTTTCGATCAATCAATACATCACACTTGCGCTGGCAGAGAAAATATCTGCGTTGACGGCAGAGAATTATTTGGCGTTACGCGCCCAACGAGGCAGTAAAGCTAAGTTTCAAGCAGCCATGTCGAAGGTGGCGAAGGTCAAACCTACCGATAATAGAGACAGGCTGTAGTGTGTTCGCCTGCCTCGTGCAGCAAAAGGTCATGCCACACGGTACGCACCTGCCACGGCATGCTGGCGAATGCGCATATTGATCCAACCCGATTGGCACACCTCGCCTTCGTCGCTTATAACTAGAGCCATGAAATCTTTCGCTCACATCGCCGTCATCGGCACCGGACAAATGGGGCCTGGCATCGCGCAAACTTGCGCAATGGTGGGTTACAAGACCTCGATCATTGGTCGCTCCGAAGAAAGCCTGACCCGCGCACGCAACCGAATTCAAGCCAACATCGATGCCATGCTGCCTTACGGCCTCATCAAACCCGAAGCGGTTGCAGCGTTGTTTGCCAACATTAACTTTGTCATCGGCCTACACGCCGCCGCCGACGCCGATCTGGTCATCGAGGGCATCACCGAAGACCTGACTATCAAGCAGGCCTTCTTCGCCGAGATGGAGAACGCTTTTGCAGCCAACGCCGTGCTAATGAGCACGACGAGTGGTATGCGCGCAACTGACATCGCCCAAAAGATGGTGCATCCCGAGCGCGCCATCGTCGGCCACTACTGGAATCCACCGCATCTGCTTCAACTCGTAGAGGTCGCGCCGGGCGAGAAAACCGCTCCGGAGGTGACCGAGCGAGTGATGGCTTTCCTTCTAAGCACGAATCATGCCCCGGTGTTGTGCCGCAAAGAGGCGCTCGGCTTCGTCGCCAACCGCATGCAACACGCACTGTGGCGTGAGGCCTTGGCTATTGTCGAGCAAGGCATCGCCACGCCCGAGGAAGTCGACAATGCGCTCAAGACCAGCTTCGGCGCGCGCACGCCGGTGCTCGGCATCTTCGAACATCTGGATTTGGTCGGTGTGCCCACCTGCTACAGCATTCACTCGTATTTGTTGGCCGACTTGGACGCGCAAACCGGCCCCAACAAGATCCTCAAAGAGAAAATGGAGCGCGGCGAACTCGGCGTCAAAACCGGCAAAGGCTTCTACGACTGGAGCAAGAAAAGCGCTGCTGATGTGCTGAAAGCCCGCGACACGCTGTTGCTGGAGCTGGCGCAGAAGCGTTTGGGATGAGGGGATAAGCGGGCGAAGGGGATGAAAGGGATGAGGCTCTCATCACCCGTTCACCCCCTTCATCCGCAGAGCTGCTTCGTCCCACACAATCCCCAACCCCGGCCTATCGGTCAAGTGCCAGTGGCCGTCGTGAATGTCGGGTTGCTGGGCACGCAAAACGCCAAAACCTACGGTATCGGCTTCGGCGGGCGATTCTTCGATCATGCTCAGACCAAGCGCGCCTGCCAGCGGGGCATGCAGATCAGGGTAATAGTGCGGGAAGACAGCCACGCCATTCTCCACAGCCGGAGCAACCGCCTGCAAAAACCCGCTGATCCCATGCAACACTGTGGCATCGGGCCGCACGATGTCGATGCGCATATCGCTGCTAAGCCGCTGAATAATCAGTGGCGACGTGATCGACTCGCCGAAGGCAATTTTGACTGGGGTGCTATTGGCCAACTGCGGCACGAGTTCCCATTGCGCGGCAGAGAATGGGTCTTCTAGAAAGGCGATGTCAAAGGCTTCGACTGTGCGCCACGCTTGCACGGCGTCCTTGCAGGAATTGAAGATTCCGCTGGCATCCAACCCGATCATGGCATGTGGGCCGCTCACTTCGCGCAAAATCCGCACGCGCTGCACATCTAAGTCAGCGTCTTCGCCAAAGGGGATTTTGAAGCGGGTGTAGCCTGCCGCCAATAGCCGTTCCGCCTCCTGACGCAGTGCAGCAACGGAATCCTCTCGTCGGTAATAGCCACAGATTGCCACACACGGGACACGTTGCTGTGCCCCACCCCACATCCGCCATAGCGGCACACCCAGCACGTGCCCCAACAAATCCCACAACGCTGTGTCCACCAATGACAGGGCGCGAGCAAAGATGCCGGTATCGCCGGTCATGCGTGCACCCTGGCGCGCGGTGTTCCATACCTGGCGGATGGCGCTGACTGGCTGCTGCAAGACCAGTGGTTTTATCTGCCGTTCAATGGCAGAGCCCAAATCCATGCCGCGAGTCAGTCCAAAACCTGTGCCGGTGTAATCACCCGCATGCACCCGCACAAACACAAATTCGCGCTGGATGATGTCTTTGCCCCATACCCGCAATGGTGTAGGCAGCAGCACAATCACCCGGAAGATTTCGAGCGAATCAATTATTAGGTTAAGAACAGGTGCATTCATGCGAAGGGATTCTATAACTCCAGCAAATTTCGCGCACTATTTTGCCAAAGTAAGACTAAAGACTGATTTTGATGGCCTTCAAATTGCATACACTTGAACATGTACTATGTCGCAAGCCTATCTCGATATCAGCCAGTTACACCAGTTGCTACTGGTCCACTTCAAATTTCCCGAGCTCCAGCAATTGTGTATTGATCTGGCGCTCGATCCACATCAACTAGCAGGTGAACGCACCACCAGCAACCGGCTGTCACGCGCCTTAGTGCTGACCTGCCATCGCAGCGGTATTCTCGAACAACTTTTAGAGCGCTGTATGCAACTACGTCCCCAGAGCTACTGGCCGCAGGGTGAAGCACCTGCCGTGTTCAGCACGCTGTTCATCCCAGACTACGCGGATGTGCTCCCGCGCGTCATTGCCTTTTTGATCGATGTAGTGATCGTGTCCATCCTCGCGGTGATTGTCAATATCGTGTTCTATATGCTGGTTATCAGCATCAACTCGCCAAGCATGATCAACACCTTGCTCCAAAGCCCCAGCCTGACTGATGCCGGCACTCAATTGATTGCGTTCTTCAATCGGTTAAATGGGCATCCCGACAGCAGCGTCTCACTGCTGATGAATGGGCTGAATGGTGCGCTGCTGGCCCTGATCGCCTGGCTGTATTTTGCTGGGGCTGAGTCTTCAACCACTCAAGCCACTACCGGCAAACAGTGGCTTGGGATCAAGGTAGCTAACGCGCGTGGGCAGCGAATCAGTTTGGGTCGGGCCACATTGCGCTTTGCCATCAAGCTTCTTAGCCTAACTTTGCTTGGGTTGCCATTGCTGTTGGCCCTAGGTAGTGACCAACACCAGAGTCTGCACGACCGAATCAGCCGGACATTTGTGGTGAAACGAGGATAGCGCAGAAGAACTGCGAATATGACTGATGAGTCGTGACGCTCTATTCTCAAGCGACTGTCCCCAACTTCTGGCTCATCGCAACCAGTCCGTTCAATTTCTCGAGCGCCCGCCCGCTGGCGATGGACTCGCGTGCGATCTCGATACCGGCTCGAATGTCAGATGCAACGTCGGCGGCGTAGAGTGCCGCGCCAGCGTTCAACAGCACTACATCGGTGCGCGCCTGCACATCTTGGCCAGCCAAAATCGCCCGCGTGATCGAAGCATTGAACTCCGGCGTGCCACCCCCCAGCTCATCCAAAGTGGTGGGCTTGAAGCCATAGTCATAAGCATCCAGTTCATATTCGATAACGCTGCCGGCTTTCACTTCGGCTACCGTGTTTATGCCCGCTGTGGTCAACTCATCAATGCCAGCCACCTGGGCCGAAGACCCGCTTACAACGAGGGCGTGTACATCATCTAGTTGAACTAGCACCTCAGCCATCACCCGCACAAATTTGCGATCCCATACGCCCAACAAATGATAGCGAGCAAAAGCCGGGTTGGAGGGTGGGCCAATGATATTAAAAATTGTGCGTTGGTTGATTTCACGGCGTGGGCCCGCCGCATGCTTCATGGCTGGGTGATGGGTCTGGGCGAAGGCAAAGCCGATGCCGACTTCGTCGATACATAGCCCCACCTGCTCCGGCGTAAGGGTAACAATAACACCCAACGCGTTCAGAACATCCGCCGCACCGCTCTGCGAGGAAGCCGCCCGGTTGCCATGCTTGGCCACCGCTACTCCTGCACCGGCCACCACAAACGCTGTCGTGGTGGAGATGTTAAAGGTGTTGGAATTGTCGCCACCGGTGCCAACCACATCGATCAGCTTGTCCTGCTTGGTGGGAATACGTGAGACATGCGCCCGCAGCGCCCGCATGCTGCCGACGATTTCATCGGCCGTCTCACCCTTCATCCGCAACGCAATGAGGTATGCACCGATCTGGGCCGGGGTGGCGGTGCCGGTCATCATCTCGTTCATCGTCGCCTCGGCTTCATCAACAGTCAGGTGCTGATGAGCGAGTAGTCTTCCAATGGATTCTTTAATCATAAAACGTCAGAAAGTTTGCAGGTGAAACTAGGCAACACACTTTCGCCATTCAACTCATCGGATATCTGAAGGCGATTGCCTGAGCCATCAGCACGATAAATATTGGCGCTGCGCGTACGCGGGTTAATCACCCATAACAATTGGGTGCCATGCGCAAGATATAGCTCAATCTTTTCCGCGAGATCAGTTGCGCTGTCTGAGGGAGAAATCACTTCTATCGCCAAGTCAGGTGCATAGGGGGCAAACCCTTCCGGGCTGGGTTTACCCGCCAGCCGCGCATAACTTACATAAGCTCCATCAGGCGAAAGCACCACGTTGGATGTAATCTGAAATCCCGCGCTGCTCGCATAAAATTCACCAATAGGATTGGCCAGCAGATACATGCCAATGCGCATGATGAGCTTGGCCGCGATGTTGTCGTGTCTGAGACCTGCTGGTGACACAGAAACCACTCCTTGAATCAACTCGTATTTGCGTGCAAATTTCGGCAGCAACGCAAACTCTTCTGCGTTCATCGGCTGCCCCACTTGCGGCTCAACAAACTGGACACTGTCTTCAATCAACGTGGGATTAACGCTCATTACATCCTCCGTAATAACCCGGATTATTGCACCATCTCCAGAAAATTCCGGATCATTTGTTTGCCATGAGTAGTCAGGATGCTTTCCGGGTGAAATTGCACGCCGAATGTCGGATGGGTCTTGTGACGCACTGCCATCAAGATACCGTCGTCGCTGTGCGCGGTGGCTTCCAGGTGCTCAGGCAATGGCTCTAGCACGATCAGCGAGTGATAGCGGGTGGCTTCCATTGGGCTGGGAATGCCTTTGAACAAGTCTTTGCCATTGTGGTGCACCATACTGGTCTTGCCATGCATGACCATCGGCGCACGCACTACATCTCCGCCAAAGGTATAACCCATGCACTGCTGTCCCAAACACACTCCCAAGATTGGCACCTCGCCGCTAAATGCCTTGATCACCTCGTTGCTGATGCCGCTGTCCTGTTGTGGCGTCCCCGGCCCGGGCGAGATCACAATCGCCGCCGGTTTAAGCGCTTTAAGTTCGTCTACCGTGATCTGGTCATTGCGAAACACCCGCAAATGGATCTCAGCATCCGGCCCCATAAGCTCGCCAAAATACTGCACCAAGTTGTAGGTGAAGGAATCGTAGTTGTCAATTACAGCTATCATAATGAAATTAAAAATTAAAAATTAAGAAGGCAGAAAAAAACGTGTGAATATTTCTTCATTCTTCACTCTTCATTCTGCATTCTCAATTCTTAATTCGGCACTAGCCGTTTTCGGCCTCATCAATCGCCACAATGGTCGCCCGCATCTTATTGGCGGTTTCCTCAAACTCACCAGTGGGAGTGCTATCGGCCACTACGCCACCGGCGGCTTGTACGTAACAAGTGTCGCCCAACATGACGATCGTGCGAATCACAATACAGGTGTCCATTTGCCCGTTGAACGAGAAATAACCCACTGCACCACCGTAGATGCCGCGCCGCTCGCCTTCTAATTCTTCAATAATTTCCATCGTGCGGACTTTCGGCGCGCCGGTGAGTGTGCCCGCTGGAAAGGTGGCGCGCAGCACATCAAACATATCTAGACCATCGCGCACCTCGCCCTGCACCTCGCTGACGATGTGCATGACGTGCGAATAATTCTCGATGACCATGAGTTCGGGCACCTGCACCGTGCCAAACTTGGCGATGCGGCCTACATCATTACGGCCCAGATCAATCAGCATCACATGTTCGGCCCGCTCTTTTGGATCGCTAAGCAATTCTTCGCGTAAGGCCGCGTCCTCGGCTTCGGTCAACCCACGCCGTCGCGTGCCGGCAATCGGCCGAACCGTGGCGATGTTGTTCTCATAGCGGGCGTGCAATTCCGGTGAGGCACCGATGATGCGTAATGGACGGGAGGCAGGAGACGGAGGGCGAATGCCGTCTTTCGTCTCCTGTCTCCCGTCGCCCCCCAGCAGCCCGTCAAAACTAAAATAGTACATCCACGGCGATGGGTTAATCCGCCGCAGCGCCCGATAGATAGCAAATGGATGGGCAGTGGTGCGGCGTTTCAGGCGGCGTGAGATTTGGGCCTGGAAAGTATCGCCCGCCACAATGAACTCCTTCGTCTTGATGACGGCGGCTTCATATTCAGCTTGGGTTTTGTTACTCTTGGCCGGCGTACATTCCGCAGTGGGATCCGATGCCAGACTCATGAGTGGCGCATCCAGCCGCGCGGCAATGGTCTTGATGCGGGCGATGGCGTCGTCGTAAGCAGCTGCGACAACCGACACCCGACTATCGACCACCACTGATGAGTGGTCGTCAGCAGTCAAAGGTCGGTCGTCGATAAATGCATTCGCAATGACCAGCAGCCGGTGCTTGGCATGGTCAAAGACAGCCAGTGTGTCAGTCAGCATGTAGACGGCTTCGGGCACCCCCAACACATCTTTGGCAGTGCTGGGCAGGTTCTCAAACTGACGCACCACATCGTAGCCGGTGTAACCGACCAGCCCACCGCAGAAACGCGGCAGCCCTGGCAGCGGCACAAACTTGTATTTGGCCATCTCGGCCCGCAGCGCATCCAGCAAGTCACCTTTGCGGGGCGGGTCGATGGGGCTGAGCGTAGGCGTGGGAATGGCCACCGATGTGACTTGTAAGCCGTCGTCAGTCAACGTGTGACGGAAGAGTTCATCACCGCGCAAGACGAACGCTTCGCGCATACGCACACCCAAAAAGGAGTAACGCGCAATATGCTCACCGCCTTCTACGCTCTCCAGCAAAAAGGCCGGATCGCCACCGCTCAATTTCATAAACAATGAGACTGGCGTGTCCAGATCCATCGGCAATTCAGCATAAATGGGGATGAGATTTCCACGTTGGCTGAGTTCTTGCACTTCTTGTAATGTTGGCTTGATCGTTAACTTTGGCATAGCACCTCGAAAAATAAAAACGCCTCTCATCCAGACAAAGGGACGAGAGGCGTTGCTCGTGGTGCCACCCTTATTTGCTGTGCATAAGTTTCATACGCTTTTACACTTCACGAAACTTCGGCACAGCCTTCGTTATACAGACCATCATCTGCTCCGCCTTATAACGGTGGCGTTTCCGGATCCCGCTCCCGAGTCCATTCAATCTGAGCGTCGATACCATCCTTTCACCTATCGATGGCTCTCTAAATCTTCGCTGATCAGACTTACTATTCTCGTTCGTTGCGGTTGCGTGATTAGGATTCTACCCAATACAAGGGGGATTCGTCAAACGTCCGCAAAACGTGTCAAACGTCAAGGATAATTGACGCATGACGTTTGACGCTGGCCTTTCTACAAAACCTGCCGCACGGTCCGCGCGTGCTTGAAGAACTCCGCATATGGCTGCGGCAAATCAAATTTGCGGTAATCAGTATTTGGCCATTCCAACAGCACCGCCCAACCGTTGGTGGGTTCATCCTGAACGTAATTCTCAATCAAACCGCGCGCGACAAAACCATTGCGCAGTTGGGTGCTAAGCGTGTTATCAAAAATGGTTTCTGCGATGACAAAACGCACATATTCATGAGCGGTCATGACATGCTTATAGTCTTTGTAGCCGGGAATCATGCCGCAAATAATCTGACCCCGTAGGCCAAGCTGGCAACACAGGGATTTGCGCGCGTCATAAAACTTGCGGCCGATGCCTTGTCCACGATAGTCTGGATGCACGCACATATCAGCCCCATAGTAATGG
>JANMVQ010000277.1:0-2094 GCA_031392845.1 Chloroflexota bacterium | reverse complement strand
CCGGCCAGCACCGGTGTGTTGCGCGCAATCGTCAACACCTCGTGGCCCATCTCCACCACGATGGCGTTGGCGTCGCCGTACGGCATCAGCCCGGCCAGCGAGCCGCGCCCGGCCATGCGGTAGCGCCCGCTGTTGTAAATGATGATGAGATCAACCCCACCTGCCTCGGCGCACTTGGCAGACAACCCCGTGCCCGCCCCGGCGCCCACAATCACCCCGCCGTCATCTATCGTCTTGCGCAATCGCGCCAATGCTTCTGTTCTTTCCATTTGTTGTAATTCGTCGACACTGTAGTAACCTAGCCGGATTCAAGCACCCTGAGCGGAGGGCGGCAAATGATCTATGACAAAGAAGAGTTTTCAGTGCTGCCCGCAGTCCCTTCGGGGAGCGCTTGTAGGCGAAGTTTAAACCCCATCCACAAGCGCTCCTTCGACTACGAAGTGCGGATCTCTGGTGAATTTAGTCTAGGTAATGGCCGCACTTCTCCGCTCAGGATGCTTATTCACCCGGTAAAGTTACTAAAGTGTCAATCTGTGCCACTTTTTGTTGGGCTGATGCGATACTCATCACCCCCTTCATCCCCTCACGCCTGCATCATCCCCAACACCGCCCGGGCACACGCTTCCGCAAACGCCGGATCGTTGATGTTGTAATCCAGTTCCTGTATTGAAATCTCTGGCCGAAGGTTATGTTTAATCGCATCAAAGCAAGCCTGGTCGGCCTGCGGGTCCCAGAATCGCTCACCAGCGCTGTCGAGCATCGACACCCCTTGTAGCGGGAGCAGAATTCGCACTGGGCCGACTGCAGCGTTGGCGGCGCGGGCCAGCCATTCGCCGATCTGGCGGTTCTCATCGACATTGGTGCGCATGAGTGTGATATTCGGATTCCACTGATATAGATTGCGCTCGCAATATTTCTCCGGAACGGTCTCGATGCCCCAAAAATTGCACATATCCACACAGCCTGGCACCAGCAGGGTGGGGATACCCGCCCGCGCAGCCGCCATACAGCGATCCATGCCCGCACTAAGTGCCCCGCCGCAAATGGCATCGGCCAATTCAGTTGTAGTGATGTCGCATGCGGCGCGGAAATAGCCATCGCTGATGAGGCTCTCCATCGTTTTGCCACCACTGCCGGTGGCGTGGAAGACCAGCACTTCGTAGCCGGCGCTCTCTAGGACGCTGCGCGCACGATCCACACATTGGGTGGTGTTGCCAAACATTGAGGCGCAGATCAGGGGCTTCTCGCCTTGCGCTACTGGGCGCACCATTTGCACAGCACCGACAATGGCCCCGGCTGCATTCGCAAATATCGTTCGGCTGATCGAGTTGATCCCGGCCACATCGACAATCGATGGGATAAACATGATGTCTTTGCTGCCTGCAAACGCCGAGACATCCCCACCCGCCAGAGTCGAGACCATCACTTTGGGCACACCTACCGGCAGCGCCCGCATGGCGCTGCAAGCGATCGAGGTACCGCCGGAGCCGCCCATGCTGATGATGCCATCGAGTTGGCCATCGTCGTAAAGTTTGCGCACGACTGCTGTCAACCCCTGTGCCATCACCTGCATGGCTTCGTCTTTGTGCTGGCCGGTAGCAAGATGGGCCAAGTCGCCGCCACCTGCACTGGCAATGACTTCATGTGTAATTTCAGACCCAATCTGTGGCGCGTAAATCCCGAAGTTGATCAGCGTCGTACGGGCGCCAGCTTGCTCGATCAGCCCTTTGAGAAAGGCAAATTCTGCGCCTTTGGTGTCGAGCGCACCCGCGATCACAATCGTTTTGTGCATATTTGTCATAGAGCTAAACCCGGCAAGTTTAGAGATCGGGTCATAGGTTGGATTTAGATCATAGCCACCCTGGCTAATTTGGCAACGTTAGCGTTTCGGCAGCAATTCTCAATCTGGAGACACTTGTCACAAAAATGGTAAGCATTCTGAGCGAAGTCGAAGAACGCGCTCACCAACGGAGTCAAAACTTCGGCTGGGAGCGCCCCTTCGACTTCGCTCAGGGTGCTTTCGATTAATTTTTGGTTCGCTGAGTTCGTTATGCAATACACCAGTAGCTGTTTTTCTCAGATTGAGAATTGCTG
>JANMVQ010000241.1:0-20378 GCA_031392845.1 Chloroflexota bacterium | reverse complement strand
AGAACACGGATTACGCGGATAAATACGGATTTGCAAAGATATTTTGTTGTCTAATCCGTATTTATCCGTGTAATCGGTGTTCTATTGAGACATCACTTTCTGCTTTGGAAAAAAGAGCGCCATTCGCGTAAGTCCTAATATATCGACTGGAACCAGAATAAGCTTAAATACGTGCCACCCCAAATACTCAACAGCCAGGCCATAGGCGTGAGGCACATGACACTGGGCTACCCCTGAAACGTTACGGCTAGCGACACACTGGCCCACAATAAAGCCGGGGCCATTGCCGCCCGCAGCAGTGCACTCCAGTTTATCGGTGCAGTATTCATCATTTTTGTTTGTGTATTCA
Organism: Chloroflexota bacterium; assembly: GCA_031392845.1. GTDB lineage: Bacteria > Chloroflexota > Anaerolineae > J036 > Brachytrichaceae > JANMVQ01. The sequence goes on along the minus strand of JANMVQ010000241.1, from coordinate 20,029 downwards.
TTTTGTGTGATGACCTCGACTGTTAATTGCTGGGATTTAATGACTGCCGCAATGTGTGCCGAAGATCGCTCTTGGCTAGTGCAGATTCCTGATTGATGTCCGAAACAGAACCCCACCCCCTGCCCCCCCCCTTGGGGGTGGGGGGAGCGAAATCCCCCTCCCTTTGGGAGGGGTTTGGGGTGGGTCTTCGTATGCCATTTAGGAATTTGCTCTAGAAACCAAGAGTGGCATCTCTGAACAAAGGCGATGTGGGCAAGACCCGCTTAGCACTCCATGTGGTCGAAGCACTGCGCTACAACTATCTCGACGAGGTGTATGTCAGATAGGTTTTATTTAGTGCTCACTTGCCAACGGGCATAAATGTTTGCGATGATGTCGTCGATGGCAGCGCGGTGAGTCTCTACATCCAACACGGTGGTCTGCACGGCAACCTGCTCTAGCAGACCAACGATATTGATTCGCGCAGCGTCGAAACGATACTCGTGCCGGTTACCTTCGCTACGAATATGCTCCGCGCCCGTCAATTGGGGTGGCTGGGCTGAAAGGGTTTCGACCCATAGGATGCGCTGATCGGTAAACTCGCGGCGCAGACGTTCCCAGCTTCCATCAAACGCGATACGGCCCTGATCAACCATCACCACACGCTCGGCCAATGCCTCGAGGTCGCTCATGTCGTGGCTGGTCAACATCACAGTGACCTGTTGTTCACGATTGATTTGTTTGATGAAATCGAGGATGGTGCGTTTGGCCAACACATCCAAACCCAGCGTAGGCTCATCCAGAAAGAGAATCTCGGGTTCATGGATAAGGGCTAGTCCCAAATCGGCACGCATTTTTTGCCCTAGGCTCAACTCCCGGGCCAGGCTGTTGTAAAACGGCGTCAGGCCCAGCAAATCTTTCATCTGTTCGACCATGCGCGCGTAACGTTCGCGCGGCACATCCCACACCACGCGCTTCCACTCAAAGCTGGCCGAGACCGGCTGATCCAACCACAACTCAGTGCGCTGCCCAAACACCACCCCAATCCGCCGAACGTAGCGCACTCGGTCACGAACCGGATCCATGCCCAGCACCCGCACAGTGCCTTCATCTGGGACAAGCATGGCCGACAACATTTTTACGGTGGTGCTCTTGCCTGCACCATTTGGACCGGCATAGGCCACAATCTCGCCGCGCTGAATGTTCAGATCAATATGTTGTAATGCACGCACCTCACGGTAGGTAGGCCGGAACAGTCGCTGCGCCAATCCGAGCGGACCGCTTAGACGGCTGGCCTGCAATTGGCGGAACGTTTTGCTGACGTTGCTCAGCGTGACGATGGGTTCGGAAGATTCAGGACTGCTCATAGGGTAGTTTTTATACAGCCTCTTAGCGCCGATGCCCCATGTCATGATAACGACGCGACCCTACTTGCATGTAGTGGCGCAGCCCACGCCGGAATATCAATATTGCCAGGGCACTGAAAAATAAGGCTGCCAGCGGTGTGGCCAGCACATCCAGCGGCTGATCGGTCAGTCCAAGCAAGGCGCGGCAAGGCAGCCACGCTACAAAGCCAACCGGGAGCGCAATCAGAAGCGTGCCCATCATCAGCGAACCTAAACCATCGAGGGGATAACCCTTCAACTGGGCAAACATATCGATGAGCGGGCTATTGATCTCTTCAGCCCCACGCGGTGCCCAGAAGGCCAGACTGCCCCAAATAAAGTTAAAGGCCAGCATGACCACAGCCGAGGCCACCAAACTGATCAACAATGTGATGACCCACCCAATGGATGCTGGTTGTTGCAGTTGATTGAACCCCCACCATAGCATGACGATACCGGTGAGCAAGCTGATTGAGCCCAAAAAAGGATTGAAGCCTTCGGTAAGCAAGGCCATCCAGATCGGCTGTGGCTGAATCAAAGTGTGATCGAGTTGACCGCGACCCAAACGTCGCCCGATATACAGCACGTTGTAGCCAAACAGCGTAGAAAGCAACCCGGTGACTGTCATGGCATATCCCAACATAAACAAGATTTGCGGCAGACGCCACGGGCCGATGCCGTCAAAACGCACGGCGAGCAACAGGGTGCTGCTCACGCTCGCAATCGTCAGTACACCATCCGAAATGTAGTTGATGGCAAACAAGCGCAGGCTGCGTGTTGCAAATATGAAATCCAACCAGGCATGGACGCGCCACAGTTTTAGAATGCGAGAGAGTGTGTGCATCTGTCCGTTTTCTTTATCCTCCATATGACACAAAACGCTCGCGATTGACGCGCCAGAGCCAATTTGCTAGTATCCACAAAATCACACCCCAGATAAGTTGAGCAACTAGGAGCACCATGGGTTGCCCATCGCCGGTATAAATCCGTAGCGGCGCAGAAGCAGTGGAGGCGAATGGCAGCCATTGAAACACCTCTCCTAAACCGTAGGGCAACACACTCAGCGGCAAGACTGCCCCCGACAGCAGCGTAGCAATGGCGACCCGCACCAGACCCGTCACATAGGCGCTGCCTTGCATGAATACGATTAGTCCGGCAAATACAAAATCGAGCGCCACACCCAACACTGCACTCAAAGTTAAGCTCAACAGGAAGAGTGGTGCAGCAGACATGTTTGCCGGCAGCACACTGACTCCCAACAGCGGCGAGAGCAACAAGAGCGGCAACGAAGTGAGGGCCAGGCCAAGCAGCCAACGCCCCACCATCCGGGCCGCAAATTGCAACGCCAACCCCATCGGCTGTAAATAGTGCATCGCGATACCACCATCAAACAAAGTCCATTCAATGTTGGTACGCGGGGAGAGTTGCTCAGCGAAGATCTCGGCAATCAGGGTATAGGTCAGAATCACCTCCATCGGCTGCTCCAGCACCTGCGGTTTGGCTGCAAAAATTGCACGCCAAACGGAGAGGAGCACGATCACTCGCAAGATTCGAAAAACAAAACGCACGATGAAGTAGGAATTTTCGCCAGCGCTGCCGTTGGCTTCCATCGCCGCCGTGCTAAGGAATTTTCGGATGAGGTTCATAGCGATTACAGTCTATTCGAAGTTGAAATACAGTGTTTTGGTGGGCCAAAACCGTAGAACTTAGTTGGTTTTATTTCGCATGCTGCGATACACTTGGCTGGGTATGCTCAATCAAGTTGCGCGCGTTGGGGACAGTTGGGATGTCACCCACGCCATTCGCCAGACGATTGCCACAGATGGCCGTCAGCTGGAACTCAACCTAGGCTGGAACACATTACTGGAATCAGACGCCCCACTCTTACTGAGTGGTCTTGGCAAAACGCCGTTTCCTGCCCTGTATCGGCAGGAGCAGCACGCCATGGTGTGGGAGGCGGCCATTGACCCAAAGCTGAAAAGCGCACCGCTGGCCAACTGGCGGATGGAATTGATGGCATTCGATCCGCCGCACCTGCGCTTTGTGAGCACGCCCGTATCGACGCCGACGATAAGAAGTGCCCCCAGCACCGAACGCGGGGTGTCGCTGTCCTTTGCCGAAAGCGATTCCGCGATATTGGACGAGCCGGTCACAACCCGATCTGCGTTTGAGTTGGCACGGCAGGCCGTGGCCTTTGCCGCGTCGCCTGGCTTTGACGAGCTTATCAGCTTGCCGATGCTGCGAGACGTCGAACTCTATCCCCATCAGCTAAAGACAACCCGCACCGTGTTGCGGCGCTTTCGCGGGCGAGCCATGCTGTGCGATGAAGTCGGGCTGGGCAAAACGGTCGAGGCCGGGATGATCTTGCTCGAGCTGCTGATGCGCAAGTTGGTTCGGCGGGTGTTGGTGCTCACGCCATCTTCGCTGGTAGAGCAATGGCGCGCCGAGTTGGCACGTAAGTTTGGTGTCAGTGTGGTCACGCCAGACGACGAAGCATTCAAAGCATTGGGTGATGAAGCCTGGAGCACGCACGAGCGCATTCTGGCTTCCTATCACAAGGTACGCCGCGAGCCTTATCGCAGTTGGGTCAGCGCGCAGGAATGGGACATCGTTATCATCGACGAGGCCCATCACTTTCGCAACCGCAACACCGTGCTATGGAAGTTCGCTAATTCGCTGCGCAAACGCTATATCTTATTGCTCACAGCCACCCCGGTGCAAAACAATTTGGAGGAGTTATACAACCTCGTCACGCTGCTGCAACCCGGGCTGCTCAGCACCGCCAAGCGTTTTCAACAGCAGTTCATCGACCGGCGCGACAAACTTGCGCCGCGCAATTTAGACCAGTTGCATAGCCTACTGGCCGAGGCCATGGTGCGCAATCGGCGCTCGAATGTCTCGGTAGGTCTGACCCGACGGTATGCCAGCACCCAACCCGTTATCCTGGGCACCGATGAGCGCGCGTTGTATGACGACGTAACCGCCTTCGTCAAGGCGCATTTGCGCACATTGCCCCATGACGGCGATGAGGTGCAGGCCAGAAAGGCACCACCTATATTCTCGCGCATGGCGCTGGTGACGTTGCAGAAGGAATTGGGCAGCTCAGGCCTAGCCGCCAGCGATACGCTCGACAAACTGGCGGAGGGCGCACGCGACAAAGAAATGCAGCAGTGGCTACATGCTGCCGCCGAACGCGCCCGCAACGTCAGCAATGCCAAGATTACGGCGCTGCTCGACTTGACCCGCAAGTGGGATGACAAACTTGTTATCTTCACCCAGTTCCGCCGCACACAGCAACAAATTGTGCAGGCGTTGCAGGGAGCAGGTGAATCTGTCGCGCAATTTCACGGCGGCTTGACCCGTCTGGGCAAGGAAGCCGCCGTGCAGGCGTTCCGTGGCGAATCGCGCATTTTGGTCAGCACGGAGAGCGGCAGCGAGGGCCGCAACTTGCAGTTTTGCCATGCACTGTGCAATTTCGATCTGCCTTGGAATCCGATGCGGATTGAGCAGCGTATTGGCCGCCTCAGCCGCATCGGCCAGTCCCATGATGTGCGTGTATTCAACCTGCTCAGCGCCAATACCATTGAGGCCGACATCTTGCGCGTGCTCGAAGCCAAGATTAATATGTTCGAATTGGTTGTGGGCGAAGTGGAGATGATTCTGGGGAATTTGGACGAAGAGCGCGAGTTTGAAGATATCGTGCTGGACCTATGGACAAATGCGAATGATGACGGGCAGTTCCGAGCAAGCATGGAAGCGCTGGGCGAGCAAATTGTCAGCGCCAAGCAACATTATCTCGATCAGGTGGCATACGAAGACAAGTTGTTTGCCAACCGTTTTGTTCCGGAATAGGATCAGAATAGAATCAGAAGAAGATACCGTTCTGGATGGCAAATAAACTGTGACCGACTCCGTTTCTACACTCGAAGGCTTCTTCCTGCGCTATATCGAACACGCGGGGGGTGTCTGGGATGAGATCGAACCGCAGGTGTATGACTTGCTGCTGCCTGATCAACTGGAACAGGTACTTGGCGCGCGTGTAACATTCGACCCAGAAGCGCTGCAGGATCATCCTTCGGCGCAGCTGATGGCATTCGGGAATCCTGCTTTGGATGCCATCTTCGAGCAGGCCCAAACGCAGCACCGGGTAGCGCAGGTGTATCTGGGCGGCCTCAATCTTACGCCACACAACCTGACGGGGCTCGTGCAGCGCGGGTTACAAGTGCCGCAGGGAACAACACTGACCATGCTGTCTCAGCACCCACTGCACTATCACTCAGCGCTGTGGTGGTTTCAGGCCACGTTTGTCAGCGATGAAAAAGTGCAGGAGACCTACGCCATTGGCACTGATCTGCACTATGGGCGCATCACCCGACATCTGGAAGAGTTTCTGCGCGAGTACGATGCAGCCGGCAACCTGAGTGACAACCCAATCATCGCCTATCCCGATGCCGACGCATTACCGCTCGCCAAAGGGTATGCCCTGGCCCGCGAGGAGGTTGCGCGCACGATTACCGTCGCCGCACACGAGCGATTGAACGAATTGCAACGTCTGCTGGCGCACGAAGTCGCACGTATTACCCGGTATTTCGATGACTCACGTAGCGAGTTGGATGAGCGGTTGCTGCGCGCCAAAGAGAGTGAAGATATCGATAAACTCAAGGCCCAGCGTGCGGCATATGATCGTGAACAAACTGCGCAGATCAACGAATTGCGGCGAAAAATGGCGTTGAGTGTGCAAGTGCGTTTGATGAACGTGTTGCTGGTGGCGCAGCCCAAAATCCAAGTCAAGGCGCGTTTGAGTGCCGAGAAATCAGGCAGCGCCGAAATTCAGCTGGTGTATGACCCTGCCAATAAACGGCTCGAACCGATTGCCTGCCCAACGTGTGGACGTCCGACATTGTCACTTCATCTAAGCAAGAGCGGGCAGATATTCTGTGACGATTGTGTGGGTGGCGCACGGCGTTAGACTTTTCATGTCGTTATGTTAATTGCCGGACTGCCCGGCAGCAACGCAGGCGTCAATGTTCTGTCACCGTAAGGCCCCATCGGCGACGTGCTTGCGCCGGTGGCCGTCGGCGCAGCTGTAACCGCTTCGGATAGCTATACGCCAGTGCTGGTCGTGGTGATCGCGCTGTCGCTCGTCGCGGCGGGCCTGTTGTTGCGATAGGCTTCGGCAATCTCCCGATTCACCTTTACCCGCGAGAGGAAGGATTGGCGCAAAGTGTCGCCTTCGATGCTGGCGGCTTGAGCCTGCACAAGCTGATATGCCAACTGCAGGGTAGGCAAGGCGCGATCATCGCCGTTGGCTTGCAACACCTGATAGCACGTCCAGAGAATGGAGGGCAGATCGGCAGCATATTCGTAGTCGTGCTGGTTGACTGCGCTAAGGATGTCGGCGACGCTTGCCAGCGCCTGGGTGCGCTGACCCTGTGCGTGCGCCACGCGTGCCAGTGCGATCAGGTTCATCGGGATGGTTTGCGTTTGTCGCATTTCATGTTGAAGACGCAAAGCTGTATCCAGGGCGACCTGCGCCTCTTCAAGCTGCTGCAACTCAGTCAGTGCCTCGCCGATGCCTAACCATGCCGCACCCACAAAGGAATGTGCGTCAGAAGCCTCAATCGCGACCAGTGCGTCTTGGTAACTCGCCAGCGCGGAGGCGGCATCGCCGTTCTTTAAATGCAACCAGCCCAGTATGCACAGCGTTTCAATGGTGCTGGCCTGGTTGCCTATCTGGCGATTAAACGCCAGGGCGCGATGCACATATTCAAATGCGCGTTCATAGCCGCCCAATTGGCCCATGAGCCGGCCAAAGTATCCGAGTGTATTTGCTGTAAGTCGTGGGTCACGGTCATCAGCGTGATGGGTGTAGGCGTTCAGGTAGTAGGTATACGCTTTGCCAAACTCCCCCATGAACATGGCGACAATGCCGAGATGCATGCGGGATTCGATGGCTCGTGCGCGATCCTCGACTCGCTCGTAAATGTCGAGCGCATCTTGATAATGTTGACGGGCCTGCGAGAGCAATTCCTGACGCAAGGCGACATGGCCCAACGCTTCGCGCACGAAGCCTTCGGCCAGCGTGTAGCCCACACGACGATACAACGCAGCTGATTGTTCGAGCACGGCGTGGGCCTGGGCAAAATCGCCCATAGCCTGGAAGTTGCGATACATGGCGTGCCGCCCGCGCGCTTCCGCGGCATGCATTTGCAGTGCATGGGCTTGCTTGACCATTTCGATCAGCACCGCGATGGCTTCGTCGTGTTTGCCTTGTAACGATAGCGAGATGCCCCATTCCATCTTCGCCCGCACAGCCGACGGCGATGCCACTTGCCAGGGTAAGTCCGCGAGAACTGATTTGGCTACCGCAAGCGAATGGTCATATCGTTGCAACTGGTTCAGAAAAAACGCCTGAGCCGTGCGCAAATCGGCTGTCAGAGGATCGGAAGCGTGCAGACTTTGAATATGTGTGGCGGCTTCACGGAATGTGGCCTCGCCTTCCTGATACAAGCCGCGCACATGATAAAAATGGCGCAACGCCAACCACGCTTCGGCTATCAACTCAAGCTCGCCTTGCATCGCCGCCCACTGCCAGGCCGCGCGCACGTTGTCTATGGCGGCGTCAATTTCGGCAACGGCTATGGGGGACGCATCGCTATAGAACACATCTTGCCGTTCGGACAGAAAGTGCAAATAGAACCAGGCATGCCGGCGGGCCGTATGCTCCCGTGCTGGCAGTGCGGCTTCCAGCGTTGCCAATTTCGCCGCGGTAAATTCGCGGAGTAGCTCGTGCACGCTGTAGCGCGTTGAACCCGACGTTTGCGACTGAATCGCGCCGAGTAATGACTGGTTGACCAATGCCGCCAGATCCGCGATGCCGGCTCCGGCCACCGCCAACGCTGCCTCGCGTGAGAACGCGCCACGGAAAACTGACAGCCGCGCGAGCGCGAGTTGATGCGCGGGCAAGAGCAATTGCCACGATGCTTCGAACACGGCGGCCATGCTGCGGTGGCGCGCCGGCACATCGCGCTGATCGGTCGTCAGCAAAGATAAGTCGTGCCGACGAAGTGTGTCCACGACTTCAGCGATGCTGATGTGGCCCACCCAGTTCGCGGCCAACTCAAGAGCGAGTGGGCTACCCTCGACCAGGCGGCAGAGTCGGGCCACATCGTCTAGCGCACGCGCATCGAAGTTCGACACGACTCGGTTGCGCTGGCTGGCTCGCTCGATGAACAATTGCATGCTCGCCACTCTGGCTAACCTCGTGCCGTCTTTTTGCGCATCGTCCAGGGTCAGCGGGGTGGTCAGGCCCGATAGCGACAAGACGTACTCGGCCTGGCAATTCAGCGATATGCGAGATGTGGCCCAGACGCGCACATTCGGCGCGTGCTGCAACAAGTCAATGACGGCCACGGCCTCCTCGATGAGATGTTCGCAGTTATCGAGGACGATCAATTGCGATTTTGTCCGCAGGAAGCGAGCAAGTTGTGTGGCAGGGTCGTCTCTGGGGTCGAACTTGAACGACAGACTCTGCGCTAAGGCTGATATCACCGGGTTGGGACTGGCGCCTGCCGTTGAGTGTGCAGCGACGCCAGCCAGAGGCACAAACCACACGCCATCCGGCAATAGCCCTCGATCTACGACGAGATGAGCAGTGGCGAGTGCTAGGCGCGTCTTACCCACACCCCCTACGCCAACGATGGTCACCAGACGCGCGGAAGCATCCGAGAGCAGTTCGATCAGCATTGCCACCTCTTGCTCACGGCCGACGAACGACGTGAGTGGTGTCGGCAGGTTGTGTTGAAAGTTGTGTTGAATTGAACGCGTGTCGGCGCCAGCTTTGTCGGCGCCGTCGACTGTAGACGCGCCCAGGCCATGCAAGTCGGCCTGGGTGATTTGGTAGCCGGCTTCTCCCGCCCAATTCTGGGCCAATTCAGCCGTCAGTTGGTCCTTGAAGATGTGGATGAGGTGTAGGAGATAGGGACGTGTTGGCTTCCATTGCCGACCGGCGTGGGAGCGCGCGTTCTCCCAGCGCGAGAGCAACGTTGCATCCACCACGCGGTAATCGTCGGCTGGCCCGTAGCGCGCGAGCTCATCCAGCGCCTCGGCCAGCCGTTCCTGGCTCATACCGGCCCGTTTGCGCAAGGCATGAAGCCGTTCACCGAAGGCTTTTAGGTCCATTTATTCGTTAGAGCTCGTTGAGCTCGTCCCCTAACGCGTACAGAAATGCCTGCTCCGTCGTCATGGCGCGGCCTTCCTCGAACGCGGTGGTGTAGGCCACCTCGCCTAACTGTGCACGAGTCGCGTCGATGTACGTCCCGAATTGGCGCTGGTTGTGCGGGAAGCGCAAGAGGTTGATGTTTGTTTGCCATGCTTCGACAGCGCCATAGAGCCGTGCGGCGCGGACAGGCTCCTCTTGCGCGGTAGCGAGCGTCGCCAGACCAAGCACATTCCACTCGTAGCCCCAGGTGCCCAGCTTGTCTCGAAACCAGTGAATGCTTTCCTTGAATCGCAACGTTGCACGGATGTAGTCACCTTGATCGCGAGCGAGCAAGCCAAGCATCGTGAGTGCCAGACCGGTGTTGTCGAGATGGTTGTACGTGATGCATCGTCTGTGCATCTCTTCGAACAGCCTCGTTGCTCGTTCAAAAATGCCCATGAATCGGAGTTCGTCAGCAAGTTGCCTGAGTGCGCTAATCTCTTCCAACGCATCACCATTTTCTCTGGAGGTGAGCAATGCTTCCTCTGCCAGAGCTGCCGCGCTGGCAAACTGAAGCTGGGCGCTCAAGATCTCCGCCATCACAATCAATGACGCTGCGATGGACTGAGCGTTACCCTCCTGTCTGGCCGATGCCAGGCATTCTGCGCATAGCGCCGTGGCGCGCGGGATATCTGCACACCAATACGTGAAATACGCAAGACGTCCGAGGATGTGGGTGGTGATCCAGGGGTGTGCATGCTGACGGCGCGAGATGACCAGGCTATCCTTCATCATGGACTGCGCGTGTGTCAGTTGATGTCTTAGATCACTCATATCAGGTGGGGGGACATTCAACTCACAAAGCGCTAACGCGATGCCCGCATCGTCGCCGATGGCGCGGAACAGCGTCAATGCCTCCTCGAACCGCGGCGATGACGACGAGTAGGCATAGTAGCCGTAAACGCCTAGTTCCAGGATGCCCATGCCAAGTAAGGCCCAGGCGCGAACCGCCGGTGAAGTCTCGGGGCTTGCCATTCCAAGTGATTTATCCATCCAACTGCGTCCCTCACCGGCATGACCGCGCATCCACCAAAACTGCCACAACGCGACTGCCAGTTGCAGGCCGAGGTCGGGATCGCCCGTCTCGGTTTGGCTCCACTGAAGCGCAGCGCGGAAGTTGTTGTGCTCGCGTTCCAGCTGGTCAAGCCAGCGCTTCTGCTGATGCGCGTGCAGATGGGGTTCGGCGGCTTGCGCCAGCGCGAAGTAGGCCAATGCATGCTTGCAGCGCACCTTGTTCGCCTCGCCCATCTCGCCCAACTTCTCGGCAGCATATTGACGGATGGGTTCGAGCAAGCGATAGCGGGTGTGCTCGCCGTACGGCTCCGCCAGCACGAGTGATTTGTGAACGAGTTGGGGCACCCGGCCGGACGCCCCTACGACATCATCGCCGCACACCGCCTCGGCCTGTTCCAGCATCCAGCCACCGGCGAAGACCGACAGCCGCGCCAACACGCGTCGCTCATCCGGCGAGAGCAGAGCGTAGCTCCAGTCCAGCGCGGCGCGCATTGTCCGATGTCTGGCCGTCATGGTGCGAAATTCATTCGCCGATGGCGACAACTGATCCGAAAGGAGGGCCGCTGCCTCTGCGACAGACATGCTGGACAGCAGCGCGGCCGCCAACTCGATGGCCAGTGGAATGCCGTCGAGTTGACGGCAGATGCGGGCGACGGCGCTGGCATTCGTCACATCCAAGCCGAACGTGGGTTGCGATGCTCTGGCGCGTGTGACAAACAGCGCGACGGACTCTGCCGGTTGCATCACGCCTGCCGACCCATCGTCCGAATCTGGCAGCACCAGCGACGCGACACGATGCGTCATTTCGCCAGGAACACGTAGCGTCTCGCGGCTGGTGGCCAGGACGTGCAACTGGGGGCATCGGCCCACCAGATGATCGGCCAAAGCTGCGCATGCATCGATGATGTGTTCGCAATTATCAAGGACGATCAGTGCGTGGCGCTCCTCGAAGTAGCTCGCCAGAACATCAAGCGTGTCTCGGTTCGGTTGCTCGGCCAGCTTGAGCGCTCCGACGACGATCTGTGGCACAAGCGCGGGGTCAGCAACTGGCGCGAGGCTTACCCACCAGACGCCGTCTTCAAACATGTCAAGCGTGCGCCCCGCCATTTCAAGCGCCAGCCGAGTCTTCCCGATGCCGCCCGCACCCGTCAGTGTGACCAAGCGATTCGCGCGCACCTGCGCTGTGACTGCCTCGATCTCGCCCTCGCGTCCGACGAACGAGGTGAGCGGCGCGGGCAGATTGTGTCTGTGCTGTTGTGGCCAGGATGCACGTACCGCGGCGACGGATGGTTGGAAGATGCTGTCAAAGTCAGCCTGGGCCAGTTGGTAGCCCGCTTCGTCGGCCCATTGGCCGGCCGACTCGGCCGTCAGTTGGGACTTAAAGATGTGGATGAGGTGTAGGAGATAGGGACGTGTTGGCTTCCATTGCCGACCGGCGTGTGAGCGCGCATTCTCCCAGCGCGATAGCAACGTTGCATCCACCACGCGGTAATCATCGGCTGGCCCGTGGCGCGTGAGTTCATCCAGCGCCTCGGCCAGCCGTTCCTGGCTCATACCGGCCCGTTTGCGCAACATCTGGAGTCGTTCGCCGAAGGCTTTCAGATTCATAGCCGTGGGCACTGTGCCCTCGTGTACAAGTTTTGTCCTGGGAAATGTGCCTGAACATCTTTGTTCTGTGTGGCTACGATGAACGTCGACAAATAGGAATGACGAGCAACTTGAATTATATGGAGGAAAAAGAAAAAAGATCATGGCTAGCAAAGGATCTTTCCTGACGAACGATCAGTTCCTGAGTGTGGACGACTATCTCGTTTCGCCGAACGGGCAATACAGGCTGGCAATGCAGGGTGACGGCAATTTGTGCGTTTATGGCCCTAGCGGATGGATTTGGGGGACACAGGCGCTTGCACCCGGCGGGCGGTTCTTTGCCATCATGCAAAGCGATGGCAACTTGTGCGTCTATAAAGGCACAGGGCCTCAGGACAATCACGGCGGTGTGTGGTGCACGATGGCAACCGTGCCCGGCGGCGGCCAGTTCTTTGCCACAGTCGAAAACGACGGCAACTTTGGCATCTACAAAGGCAGCAGCCCGAACGACAACCAGGGTCTCTTGTGGGCGACGAAAGCAGTTGATCCGGCGATTATCCGCAAGTTCGCCCCCAAAATCTTTCTGCACCCCTACGACAAGAGCCATCCTGATTCAGTCGAGGGTTACTTCAAGACGGTATTCTTGATGAATCAAGGCGGCATTCCATTGGCGACGACCGTGACGGCAGCAACCTTGCAGCAATACAACGATGCCGGCAACTACCTGGAATTCGCAAACGGGCAGTTCCCCACGGCGTCCAACAATTTCGAGACCGGTGCAGCCATCGTGCCATCTGGACAGCCAAACGTCGGCAAAACCAATGCGCCGGTGTATGTGAAGACGTTTCGTACCAGCACGCACACTGATATCAAATACATCTTGTTCTACCCGTTCCAGATGTATCAGACGTTCCGTGTCGGCGTGCTGAGCGGTTTATCTACCAAGAAGCGTAATTTCGAATGGTCGCGTTTTGGCCGACACGAGGCCGATTGGGAGCACATCACCGTTCGTCTCGACCCTTCGGGGCAACGCATGCTGGGCGTCTTCTACAGCCAACATCATGGCAGCGTGTGGGTGGAAAAACCGCCGCTGGTGGATGACACACATCCGGTCGTGCTGTCGGCGCTGAACAGCCACGCCTGCTATTGGACCGAAGACACGTTCGGTACAGGTGACATCATCAAGCCGCCGGGGCTGGTGCCCATCGGCTGGCTGAAAGCCGCTGACACGACTACGGTGGATGGGTTGGTCGCCTACGACATGTCGCCGAGACCATTCACCGTTGTGGAATGGGTGCCATACAACAACCCGAACAACCCCAATCAGTTGGTCATCCTCGACTACAACCTCGAAGCCGATAGGTGGCTGGATTTCAAAGGGTGCTGGGGTGTGCCTCGTCTGGACAACACACATATTGATCGTCCACCGACGCTGCCTAAAGATGTGCAGAACATGATGTTCGACATTACCAAAGTCGGCAAGATTTTCATCCCCGACGAATACAAGTATGGGGACGGCCCCAAGTCACCTAAGCAACAGGATTGGTGGAACAACAAGGAGCCGTGAAAGGAGCCACCCTATGAAACTATGAAAACAGAAGCTCAACCCCGATATCAATTAATCAACCGATCAACCGATCACGATCAACTCGATAAGGAGAAATTGAAATGACAACTGTAGAACAAAACAAAGCCATTATCCGCCGCATGACCGAGACATTCTATAACCAGGGCGACGTGGAGAGCGCTGAACAATTCTTCGCGGACACCTACGTGCATCATGATGCCGCTTCCCCACAGGTGCGCAACCGAGATGGACTCAAGACGGTGTTGCGTGCGTTCCTCGCTGGCTGCCCGGACTTGCAGATCACGATTGACGAGCTGTTGGCTGAGGGGGATACAGTCACCAAACGCTGGACTTACCACGCCACGCATACAGGCGACTTGTCTGGCCTCCCGCCCACCGGGAAGCACATCACGATGAGTGGCTTGGAGCTATGCCGGTTCGCCAACGGCAAGATCGTGGAGTGCTGGCTCGCCTACGACAACCTCAGCCTGATGCAACAGCTTGGCATCATCCCCACGCCCGAGCAGGCTGGCGCCTAAATCCTACTCGCAGCTCTATGGCACGCAGGCCGTATCTTTGGGTACGGCCTAACAATCAATCGACTTAATAAGGAGAAATTGAAATGGCGAAGGTATTCGGAATGCACATGGTCGGACTGCGCCCAGGCATCAAAGGGGAAGATTTCGAGAAGTTCTTTCACGAAAAAGTGATTCCTCTCCCTCATTTCCCAGGTGACAAAGTGTATCTTCTCAAAGGTGATCGTGGCGACAGGGAGGGGAGGTATCTATTGATGCTTGAGTTCGAGAGTATTGAGATTCGCGATCGGTTTAACCCGACTCCAGATCAACCCTCAGACGAGGCCCTACGGTTCATAAAAGCTCACAAGGATGCCATCTTTCCTGTGCTCGCGGAGTGGGAGAAGCTCGCCTCCGGGATCGGTGCGCCGACCATCTACACGGACTACGTGGTGGTTAGCGAATCAGGATAAGTGCCCACCTGCGCCGACTAGGACAAGGCGCAAATTCAAAAAGTGTCCTGACATCAGCCTGAGCTCACGATTCGGCCGGATAGGGCGTTCCCTGTCGTATCGCCCACGATAAGGATGTGAATGATGACAACGATTAAAAAAAGTCTCGATACCACTACAAGTATTCTCGGCGCAGGCGGGATGCAGCGCCGCGTGTGGGGGCTGGCCTGGCCGGTCATCGCCGAAAACTTCCTCGAAACCACGCTCGGCATCGTGGACACCTGGCTGGTGTCGCATCTGGCGCTCGGCGCGATTGCAGTCGCCGGCGTCGGCGCGGCGCTGCAGATGCAAGGATTCCTGATGGCGGCGCTCAGTGCGCTGTCAATTGGCACGTCGGTGTTGGTGGCACAGGCCTTCGGTGGCGCGGACAAGATGCGCGCTGCCACACTGGTGCGGCAGTCACTGGCGTGGAGTGTGATCGTCTCGATTCCGCTCGCCATCGGCGGCCTGCTTCTGTCCGGGCCAATCATCCGCCTATTCAGCACGGAACCAGCCGTCGTCCAAATTGGCGTGAGTTACATGGACGTGACGATGGGCACGATCGTCGTCCTGGTCGCGCTGTTCATCAGCGGCGGCGCGCTGCGCGGCATCGGCGACACGCGCTCACCGATGATCGCAACGCTGATCGCCAACCTCATCAACATCGTCCTGGCCTGGGCGCTGATCTACGGGCAATTGGGTTTGCCAGAGCTGGGCGCGGTCGGCAGCGCATGGGCCACATTCATCTCGCGTGCCATCGCGCTTGTGATTCTGTTGGCCGTGTTGTGGCGTGGGCGCGATGGCGTGACCCTTCGGCTCCGCTCAGAGCAGGCTCGCGACAAAGAAGACTGGTGGCCGGATTTCACGGTCGTGCGACAAGTGCTCGCCATCGGTATGCCCGCGGCGCTGGAGCAGCTCCTGATCGCGTCAGGCCTCACGGCGCTCACACTGATCGTCGCCCAATTAGGCACGGATACCCTGGCCGCACAGCGCATCGCGTTGATCGCGATGTCGTTGTCGTTCCTGCCGGGCTTCGGCTTCGCCATTGCGGCGACAACATTAGTGGGTCAGAGCGTTGGCGCGCGCCAAATCCGCGAAGGATCGCAGGCCGCGCGGATTGCAACGATCTACGCCGTGATCTGGATGGCCCTCATCGGCCTAGCGCTGCTGATCTTTGCGCCACAGGTGATGGCACTCTTCACGAGCGATCAAGGTGTCATTGATGTCGGCACGGGCACGCTGCGGGCGGTGGGGCTGCAACAGGCCATCTGGGCGGTCATCATTGTGCAATCCGGGGCGTTGCGGGGAGCTGGCAACACCCGCATCCCGCTGATCGTAAGTGGAGCGGGGGTGTGGATCACGGTGATGCTTGCGGCGGCCTGGCTGGCGCTATTTGGCGGCGGTCTGACCGCGGCCTGGGCGATGTTCTTCATTACGACACCGGTCCAGTCATTCCTGTTGGCCTATTTCTTCCGTCGCAGCGTCAATGCGTTGGCGGCGAAACAGGTGCGCGGAGATGCGCTTTAGAGGAACACACCATGTTGACATTGACAGGCACACTCAAGTCCATCTTTGGATGGCGGACGACGGCAAGCCGGAGCGCCCGACAACAGGGCAAGGCCATTGAGGCCACTCAGCGCGAGCAAAGCGCGCAGGCCACCGCGGCCGATGAAGAGCAAACCTTCCTGGCATCCATCGCCCATTTGCCTGCTGAGGAACGCGAGAAGCACATCGCCAAGCGGAAGTGGTATCGCCAGTTGGTCGAGCGGCAAGCCTTGATCGAGGTCGAACACAATGCACAGCACGACTGGTGGAAGTGACAGTTCAACCAAATAAACAAGCAATCTAATAACAAGGAGCAATCTCATGAATACCAATCACAACCGATCACGTTCGGAACACAAGGGATTTACGCGGTGTCGGTTCATCGTCGCAACGGCGGTGTTGATCGCCGTCCAATCGCTGATTACCTTGCCCGCTCAAGCACTGATCCCAAGTCAGGGCGCAACAATCACCATCGACGAAGCCGTGATTAGTGCGATCAACCAACTGTATCTCAAACCTAACCCGGCCTATCAGGCACAGTGGACGAACCTGATCCAGGAAGTCGCGCCCAACTTTAGGTTTGCCCGGGCACTCAGCCACACCACCTGTTTGCCAGCCCCGGCCTACGACAGCAAGTTCGTGCCCAACCCGGGCGCTGCGCTGAAGGCCTGGCCCGTTCCTGGCCAGGCCGGCTGCACCAACACCGAGCGGCTTGACCAGATGGTGACCTATGTCGATCCGCGCCTGTGCACCCCGAATACTCTTCGATTCGGCTACTGGCTGTATTTCATGAAAGACGGCTTTGCCCTCGCCGGTGGCACGGCCGGCCACCGACACGACTGGGAAGGTGTCGTGATGGAATTGAAACGGGTTGGCAATACCGGCACAGCGTGGGCGGTGAACCAGGTCATCGGTTCATACCACCATGATTACGTGCGCAAGAACTGGGTGGATGCATCGTTGCAAAGGACGGACGACGGCAAGCATCCCATCTTGTTCGTGGGGTGGGCGCACCATGCCATGCACTGGGGCAAGGGCGGGCGTGCCGACGTGGCCAGCACGGCCACAGACGACATGCGCAACAGCTACCTCAAGCTGGACTCTTGGAACAACCTGATCATCATCCCGCTGCAGCCTGTTGCTGCGCAACGTATCCTCGCCGACGGAACGTATTTTGACCGGGCAAACCCACCTCTCACCAAAGACATTTGCACGGTGTGAGGTCGGCCACATAACCCAGGCCCACCCCGCTTGAACGAGGGAAAGTGGGGTGGGCGTTCATACAGGAGAACACCAGATGCGACGCTTCATTATCCTCACCCTTCTCGTGCCCCCGCTACTGCTGGTTCGTTGTGCGGCGTTGGCAGGTGCACCAGATCCACAGATGCGCGCGCCGCAGTCGCTGATCGTCGTGCGCATCCTGGCGACGTCGCCATCGCGGGTCTTGCCAACGGCTAACTCAGCAAGCGGAGTACAACGCATCGCGATGGTCATAGGCGTCACATCCAGGCCATTTGAACCAACGGCGACTGCGGGGGCGACAAGTACTCCGATCGAGCCGACCAAGACGCCCGCGCCGATTTACTCAGATTCGGACAGTGCCGAGGCAACCAGCGATGTTCGCACCCAACTGCTCGATCTGCACAACCAGGCGCGGGCCGAACTTGGCTTGCCCGCATACCACATGTCATTGACGCTGCAACGGGCGGCTCACCAACAGGCCGATTATCTGGCCAGCAAACCCGCGACCGAATTAATGCGATTGGGTTTTGCCGGACATCAGGGGCCGAATGGCGAGCTTGTTGCCACACGTGCCGCGCGCGCCGGCTACATCAGCAATCTGGTATGCGAGAACTGGGGCTACTTCAACTCAGTGCAAGACGTGTTCGATTTCTGGGTCACCGATCCGTGGCATCGGCCACAGGTGTTGTCCGGCGATTTAGACGAGGTGGGTTTTGGGATCAGCAAGCACCCGGAGTTTGGGGTGGTGTTTGTAGCCGTATATGGGAGGCAATGAGACGCGCTGTTGGTTGAAATGCATACCGATCCTCTATAATCCATAAATAATAAACATGAGTGAGAAGAGACCCGCAGCATTATTGGCGCTCGAAGACGGTACAATATGGCCCGGATTTGGTTTTGGCAAGCTTGGCGACACCACCGGCGAAATTGTTTTTAATACATCCATGACCGGGTATCAGGAAGTCATCACTGATCCGTCGTATCACGGGCAAATTGTGGTGATGACCGCCTCGCAGATCGGCAACGTCGGGTGCAACCCCGACGATGACGAATCCAACCGGGCCTGGGTGGCTGGGTTTGCAGTACGTGAGCTCAGCTCACTGACCAGCAACTATCGAGCGCGTCAATCATTAGATGATTATTTGCGTGAACGCGATGTGGTGAGCATCACTGGCCTAAGTACGCGTGCGCTAGTGCGGCATATCCGCACGGTTGGTGCACAACGGGCGGCCCTCTCTTCTGGCGACATCGCGCCCGAACGGCTGATCGAGATGGCGCGCGGCAGCCGCGACATGAATAATCTTGATCTGGCCAAGGAAGTCACTTGCGCTGAGCCTTATCGTTGGACCGAGAGCGTAGACCACCAGTGGTATCCGGAGAAGGCCAACCCCATGCCGCAAAACGCGCGCCAATTGCACATTGTGGCGTATGACTTTGGCATTAAGCGCAATATTTTGCGGCTGCTCAGCACCCGTGGCTGCCGGGTGACTGTGGTGCCAGCCACTACTTCGGCCAAAGATGTGCTGGCGCTGAACCCAGACGGGGTTTTTCTGTCTAACGGCCCGGGCGACCCAGCCGCCTGCACGTATGCCGTGGCTGCCACCCGCGAGCTGTTGGGCAAAAAGCCGATCTTTGGGATTTGCCTGGGCCATCAAATAATGGGACTGGCGCTGGGCGGCCAGACTTATAAGATGAAGTTTGGTCATCGCGGCGGCAACCAACCAGTGCAATTTAGCGACACGGCTGGCGTTGAGATCAGCAGTCACAATCACGGCTTTGCGGTGCAGGCGGATAGCCTCCCCGCCGGGATTGAAGTGACGCACATCAATTTGAATGACCGTTGCGTCGAGGGTTTGCGTGCCAAACAACTGAACGCGTTTAGCGTGCAATATCACCCCGAGGCCTCGCCCGGCCCGCACGACGCGAATTATTTGTTCGATGAGTTTATGAAGGCGATGGCGTAGGTGAGGAGCAAGGAGCGAAGGACCTTAAGGACAGGAGTAGGTCGTAAAGGGGCAATGCGTAGGGCATACACCTACACGCGCTAGGCAAATTGTGGTATTGACAATTGCCCCAGAACTACTTAGAATCCAATTAGATAACACAAAGGCATTGGAGGGGGATCGACATGAGGAGGATCTTTTATCAATGAGTTCTGTGATTTTGACCGCAGCCGCGATTTTTGTAATCGCCTTGATTGCTTTGCCGCTTTTCTTTCGCTCACAAGTGCCGCGCTGATCTGCATGCTCAGAAATGCTTAGATAGGTCAGCCTTTCGGCGACAGTTCACTTCAGACGCACTCCGTTGTGCATCTGGAACCTAGATTCAATTGGCCACAGTTGAAGGAGTCCCACTCTGCGCTTGGCTAAATCGATAAAAGTGCTCAAACTGGCAAGCGTCCTGATTGTTGCAACAATCAGGACGCTTGCCTTTTCCGCCAGAAC
>JANMVQ010000229.1:0-11705 GCA_031392845.1 Chloroflexota bacterium | reverse complement strand
GGCAGCCAGGATGCGCTGTTGGTGCGGGTGCGCACCTCAAACGGGTTGGTAGGGTGGGGCGAGTGCGAAACCTCGCCGTTAGTATCGATTGCCAGTCTGGTCGCGCCGATGTCGCACAGCGCCTGTAAACCAGTGTCGGCTTCAGTGCTTGGGCAGAACGTTGACAGTGCCGCCGATATCATCCGCATTGGCAATCGGGTGCGCGAGAACAGCCTCGACATGGCGCAAGCGGATCACACCCTGTCAGGCATCGACATGGCGCTGTGGGATTTGCTTGGCAAACATCTAAATGAACCCGTTTATAAGTTGCTGGGTTATAAGACTGTTTATTCAAAACTACCGTATGCCTCGCAACTGTTTGGTGATACGCCTCAGGAAACACTAGAAAAAGGTCGGCATGTCTTACAGCAAGGCTATCGCGCTGTAAAGTTCGGCTGGGGTCCGTTTGGCAAAGGCGATGTGCAAACCGACATTGAGCACGTTCTGGCCGCTCGCGAGGGCATCGGCCCGGATGGCGTGCTGCTGATCGATGTCGGCACCGTCTGGATCGATGATGTGGCCAAGGCCGAGCAACGGCTCGATGTTCTCAAGCAGTGCAACACAACGTGGTTAGAAGAGCCTTTCGTCAGCGGTGCGCATAAGGCCTACAAGGCTATCTCCGACAAGTCCGGTAGCGTCAAACTCGCTGGTGGCGAGGGTTGCCACAATTACTTTATGGCCGAGCATATGCTTGATCATGCTGGTTTGGGCTTTGTCCAGATCGATGCTGGGCGAATCGGCGGTATCAGTGTGGCCAAGCAAGTGGCTGACGCCGCTGTCGCACGTGGCATCACTTACGTTAACCACACCTTTACCTCGCATCTTGCGCTCAGCGCTTCATTACAACCGTTCGTTGGGCTGCGCGATCATGTTATTTGTGAGTATCCGGTCGAGCCCAAATCGCTGGCGCTCGACATCACCCACAATCATATTGAGCGAGATGCCGATGGCTATGTACATGTGCCGGATCAACCCGGTCTGGGCATGAGTGTCAACACTGAAGGCCTGCAGCCCTATCTGGTCGACACCGAGATCACCGTGCGGGGCAAGGTGCTTTACCGCACGCCGAAGTTGTAGGACGATAATCGATAGCGTCACTGCCTTTGCTAGCATTCCGTTTCCGCTCATTGCTCTCATGTAAGATGATCTTTCGAAGTTCACTCTCAAGAGGAGCCCATGTCTCATATTTTCAATCGCCGCCAATTCGTTCGTTTGTCCGTGCTAGCAGCCTCCGGTGCCACGCTTGCTGCGTGTGCCGGGCAGTTGCCAACCGCTCGCACTGTGGAGAAGGTCGTAACGGCCACCCCACCGACCGGCAGCCAGGTGCTGCGCTGGGCGCTCGAAGGCATCGGTGAGCCCAGCACACTCGACCCCGCCAAAGCTGGCGACTCACCGGTCGTATTTAGCACGGGTCTGATCTTCCGCGGGCTGATTCAACTCGATGCCCAACTGCGGGTCATTCCTGATGGCGCGCAGAGCTGGACAGTCAGCGCCGATACCAAGGTCTATACCTTCAAATTGCGCCCAGGACTCGTCTTTAGCGATGGCAGCCCGGTTACGGCTGACGATGCCGCCTTCTCTATCATTCGTTCACTTGATCCGAAGGTCGGCGGCGGCAATGGCGGCTACTACCTCAGCAATATTCTGGGGGCCGAGGACTTCAACGCGGGTAAGAGCGACAAGCTTGAAGGCGTCAAAGCACTCGATGCGCAGACCTTGCAAATCACCCTTAAGAATCCCAGTGCCTATTTTCTGTATCAACTCAACTTTATTACGGGTTATATCCTAAGCAAAAAGAACGTGACCGAGGGTGGTGAAAAGTGGTATGAGAAGCCCATCGGCACTGGTCCCTTTGCTTTGAAAGAGTGGCAGCACAATCAGAAGCTAGTGTTGACCCCGAATTCGCATTACTGGCCGGGTGCGCCGAATCAGCTCAAAGAAGTGCATCTGGTGTTCTATGGTGGGGATCAGGGCAGCACGACGGCCTTTAACGACTATCAGACTGGCGCAGTCGATGTGATTGGCTCGTTTGGCCAGAACCCCATCCCCGGCCAGTTTGTGCCACAAGTCAAAGACCTGCCTGATTTTCGGAGTGCTCCCCAATTTGTCGTACGCTATTTGGGTTTCAACGCCAAGATTGCGCCGTTTAACGATGTAAAAGTGCGTCAAGCCTTCGCCCAAGGCATCGACAAGAGCAAGCTGATTAAGTTGCTGGGCGAATCCAGCGTGCGGGCGCAGGATCGCATCCTGCCCGGCGGCATCCCCGGCAGCGAGCTAAAGGTTGAGGGCTTGTCGTTTGATGCGGCCAAAGCCAAACAACTATTGGCCGACGCCAAGTTTGCTCCCGACGCCAAGGTGACCATCTCCTATGGCACCGAGGGTGACAACGCCAAAGTCCTTGAGTTCTTGCAACAACAATGGAAGGAAAACCTCGGCATTGCTGTCGCACTGGAACCGCTGGAATTACAAACGTTCAGCCAGAAACTGACCGATACGTATAACAAACCTGAGGACGGTCTGCAGGCTTATTACAGCGTGTGGGGGGCCGATTATCCAGATCCCCAGAATTGGATCAGCCAGCAGTTACGCACCGATGTCGGCAATAACAACGGCCACTACTCGAATGCCGAGTTCGACAAACTGGTCGACGCCGCCGATGTGGAAGTGCAGGACGCCAAGAAACGCCTCGACGCTTACAACAAGGCCGAGCAAATCGCCGTCACTGAAGTCGGCTGGCTGCCGCTGTTCTCGCCTAACGCCAATGCTATGGTCAAACCTTACGTCACTGGCTTGGTCTTCACCGGCGCCGGTATCGTCATCCCGGATTGGTCGGCGGTGCGCGGTTTGGCGCAGTAGAAGAAAAAAGGGAGAAGTGTCGTCAGTGTCAAGAGTGTCTATAGTGTCGAGCTTGCATGACACTTCAGACACTCCGACACTTGTGACACTTCACCATACTGTTCGCCTGCTACTGTGTTCACCTACATAATCCGCCGTCTGCTCAGCCTGATCTTCGTGCTGTTCAGCATCACCTTTCTCACCTTTGTTGTGGGCTATCTTGCGCCGGGGGATCCGGTCCAGGCGATGTTGGGGCAGAAGCGCGACCCCAAGCTATATGAACAGCTGCGTCATGAATATGGCTTGGATCGTCCGTGGCCAGAGCAGTATTTCAATTACATCGCGGGGGTACTGCACGGTGATCTGGGCAAGTCGTATCGTTATGCTGGGCGACCCGTCTGGGAGATGATCCGGCAGGGCGTGCCGATCTCGGCCACGTTGGGTCTGGTGGCGCTGATGCTGAGTCTGCTGATCGGCGTCCCGCTGGGGGTTTTGGCTGCCGTGCGCACCAACGGTCTGTTCGACCAACTGGGTATGGCGTTGATGCTACTGATTTTCTCAGTGCCGGGCTTTGTCATCGCCGGGGTGCTGCAAACCCTGCAAGTGATCTTGTTTCAGAATAAATTCCCGAGCTTGCCTACGTCGGGCTGGGGCCGACCAGAGCATTGGGTGTTGCCCGTACTGGTGTTGGCCGCGACAACTACCGGCTACCTTGCCCGGCTGACCCGTTCTTCGATGCTCGAAGTGCTGGGGCAGGACTATATACGCACAGCGCGAGCCAAGGGTGCCGGTGCCACGCGGGTGTTGATCCGGCATGCCCTGCGCAATGCACTGATCCCAATTGTTACTGTGCTTGGGCCCTCGGTTGCTTTTGTGGTTGTGGGTTCGTTTGCGGTGGAGAATGTCTTCCGCGTGCCGGGCATCGCCAATTTTGCGATCGCGGCCATCGGCACGCGCGATTATCCAGTGATTCAAAGCACTACCCTGCTACTCGCGCTGGTGGTCGTCATCATGAATTTATTCACCGATGTAGCCTATACCCTGCTCGATCCGCGCATCCGTGCTTCCTAAACCCATCATGCTGCGTCGTTTTCGTAAACTTCAATTCGCGACCGTGCTTAGTGCCGTGATTTTGGCCGCGCTGATGCTGCTGGCTGTGCTGGGGCCTTTACTCTATCAAACCGACCCGGTCAAACAAGATGTTGATAATTTGCGTGCTTTCCCATCCTCCCAACATCTATTAGGCACCGATGATCTTGGCCGCGATACGTTGGCCCGACTGATGGTTGGCTTGCGCGTTTCGCTGTTAGTCGCCGTTGCCGTGGAGACCTTTAATGTGGTCGTGGGTGCAGGACTGGGGTTGCTGGCCGGCTACTTCGGCGGTTGGATCGACTTTGTCGTGGCGCGGGTGGCTGACATGCTGTTTGCCTTTCCGGGGTTGTTGCTGGCCATTTTGATCTCGGCTGTATTTGGCGCCGCAGTGGGTGGATGGGGCAACGGCATCGGGCGACTGTTGTTGGTCTCAGGGAGTTTGGCCCTGGTGGGCTGGCCGCTGATGGCTCGTTATGTGCGTGGGCAAACCCTGGCCCTGCGTGAACGCCCCTTTGTCGAAAGCACGCGTGCCTTGGGCGCGAGCCAGCGCGACGTGTTGCTGCGGCATATCCTGCCCAACCTGGCCAATCTCATCATCGTCAGCGCCACGCTGGATGTGGCCGGGGTCATTGTGGGCGAGGCTACCTTGGGCTTACTCGGCCTATCTGCCCAGCCGCCCCAAACCAGCCTGGGCAAAATGATCGTGGAGGGCTTCAGCTACATCACCCTCAACTGGACGCAGGTCTTATGGCCCAGCTTGGTGTTGTCGATGCTGGTTCTGGGCGTATCGTTTTTGGGGGATGGGTTGCGCGAGGGATGATTAGCACTAAGCTGCTCTAACTAAAGTGCAGCCCGGTCTCCTTCAATTGATGGATGCCATCTGTGTTGAATATATCAATACTGCAATGCATGATGAGCCCACGAATTATTTCCAAGAATTGCGTCAGGTTGACCATGGCGCTGTGCAGTGTCTTCGTTTTTATTTCATTGCTGGCCTTGGGGACCGCATCGGCCAACAACAGTGCTATTTCGATACGGAGTCTTGACGAGACTCGACCTACAGTAATCCCCTTGCCTTTGCCAACGACTGTCCCACCTTTGCCGGTGGCCACACCGACAATAGTTGTAGTGGCTGATAGCCCCAAGGTTGTTGATCCCGGCGGGCACATTCAGTTGGATGTAGTGATCACCGACGTAAAGATGCTGAATCTTAAGGCGCTGGTGCAATGGCAGGGGCCGAAGGGTGAATGGCACGATGTGGAGGGCTGGCAGAGCGTGCTGATCTTATCCAGTACCACATCCAGCACCACATGGTGGGTGGCCCCCGCTGATTTTAGCAAAGGGCCGTTCCGCTGGGCACTGTATCGCTTCAACCGGGCTCAGCTCAATTATGTTTCAGAGCGTTTTTGGTTGCCTCAGTCTGCCGGGGATTGGGTCAGGGTTCAGATTCACCCTTAATATGCTTTGTTCTGCCAGGTTAAGCGGGCTTCTATTGCACGTGTTTATTGCTGTGTCGCGGCATTTATCGGCGAGTATCGCAATCATTGTTTTGTAGGGCATTCGATCCACCCAAATACCAACGTTTCGCATGTCCAGCGCGTTTGCCTTCTTTAGAAAAGAACACCCATTTCACATCCGATCCTCCTATAATTGGGTCAAATTTAAGCTGGAGCGAGTAATAACGTTATGACTGCAATATCCAACGACCCTGATCCACTTGACCTCCCAAATACCTCAAGCCCTGCTGCCGAGCAGATAGTCGACAAATCGCAATTGGCGGATCACCAGCAGGAATTTCAGCATATCGAAGGCGAATTCGAGATCAACGATGATCTCAAGCTGTATGAACAGGTTTGGCTGCCACCGGGTGGGGCAAACGGCGACAGCATCCAGGCCAAAGCGACGATTGTGATTGTGCATGGTTTTGGCGAGCACAGTGGCCGCTATCGGCCATTGGCCTTGCAGTTGATCAATAACGGGTTTGCGGTCTACGCCTACGATCAGCGCGGGCACGGCAAATCCGGCGGCATACGCGCCTACATCGATTCCTGGGATGAGTACGTAAGCGATTTTGAGCGGGCTATGGTGCGGGTGTATGAAAGCGCTGGCGATATGCCTATCTTTATTTTGGGGCATAGCATGGGCGGTCTGGTACTGGCGTCATATCTCATCAAACACAAGGATCAGATCAATCGAGTGGCCCTTGCAATATCCTTAAAGCCGTTTACTGAAGAAGTGCAAGAGGATATGACGACGGTGATCCCTATCGCCGGGGTGATCTTTAGCAGCGCACTGTTACGTATGCCCGCCAATGTCTCACCGATCTTGTTGGCGCTATCAGGCATTGTCAATGCGGTGCGCCCCAAGATGCAAACGATCAAGGTCGATGCCAGTGTTCTTTCTAAAGACGAATACGAAGTCGACAAATACACCGCCGACCCGCTGGTCTACCATGGCGGCATGCCGGTGCGTACCGGCGTCGAGATTCGCCAGGCGGTCGAGGCGTTGCAACCCCAACTGATCGAGATCGAAGTGCCATTTTTGGTGTTTCATGGCACCGAAGATCAACTGACCGATCCCAAAGGCAGCGAGTACTTGTATTACACTGCTCGCTCGATGGATAAGATGCACAAGGTCTATTATGGTGGCTATCATGAGATGCTAAATTCTCCGGAAAAGAAAATTGTCACGGCGGATATATTGGCCTGGCTAAATGCGCGTGCAAAATAACGGGAAAAACCGAGGAAACGGGGGACATTAAATTTATGGCATTTCAAGTCAGCATTGATGACGTTCGTAAACGTTTGCCGGTGCGCCGTGCGGATGCCAACAAGGGCAGTCACGGTCGGGTTTTGGTGATTGGGGGTAGTTCCAATTTTATTGGCGCGGCAGCGCTGGCAGGGATTGCGGCCTATCGGGTTGGAGCCGGACTCGTCACGCTGTGTGTGCCCGACGACATTAAACCAATTGTGGCAGGCATGTGTCCAGAAGCCACTTTTTTGCATTTTGAGGCAGCCGAATGTCATGCCTTGGATAATGTCAAAGCAGTCGTGCTTGGCCCTGGCATGAGCCAATCGGACTCGGCGCGCAAATTGTTGACAGAATATATGCGCGAGCCATTACAAACCCCACACGTATTGGATGCTGATGCACTGAATATGTTGGCTCCGATGGATGCGCCGCAATTGCCAAATGGCACCGTGTTGACACCCCATCTGGGCGAAATGTCTCGTCTGACTGGGCAAAGCCTCTCCGAGTTGCAGGCCAACCGGTTGTTACATGCGACTTACTATGCACAAATGTGGGGCTGTATCTTGGTGCTAAAAGGCGCTGAAACGATCATTGCGGCACCCTCCACTACACCTGCCATTTTGCCATTTGCCAACCCCGCATTGGCAGTCGCCGGAACCGGGGATGTGTTGTCGGGCTGTATCGGTGGGTTACTGGCGCAGGGCCTAGCCCCGATCGACGCAGCCATGTGTGGGGCGTATGTGCATGGGAGCGCCGGTCAGATGTGGTCGGATCAATATGGCGATGCGGGTTTGCTGGCCAGCGACATGTTGATGTTGCTGCCCACTGTCCTCAAGCTGATTAAGACCAGCATGATTACTTCTGAAACCCGCGGACTGCTTCGATAGAGCGGCCTTCAATGATTGCCACTTCGTAGCGTTCCATTTTTCCGGTTAGGTAACTGGTCGAAGCTGTAAAGCCAACTTCTGCACCTGGCTTGAGCGATTCCACTTCAACCAACTCTGGCACACTGCCGTCGGCCACCCCAATGAGCTGATTGGCTTTATCAAAGATTGCGATGACCACACGAATGTTATTGGCACTGATCTTGCCGGTATTGGTCAGCTTTCCATTGAACTGCAACCCCGCTTGCCCTTGGGTCACGTGAACGCCACTGGATTTCATGTCGCGATAACCCAACGCGTCGCTGCCGACATTCATGGTGATGCTGGGATCGGCGGCGTGCGCAGTCACCTTGAAACGGGTTTTGTTGGAGACATGCGGGCTGTTGATCAGTGCTCGGAATGGCGCAATTTCGCTGGCTCGAACTGTGGTGTCTAGTAGCCAAACTTCGTACTCGTCCTGGCTGGGTGACTCCATATGGATGCACAGCGATGTGAACGACATATCTTCGGTCAGCGTATTCTGGACTTGACCAATCATCCACCAACGGTTGTTGTTATCCTGATAGGGTGCAACAGTCATGACGGTTATGGACTCTTGGGTGCACTCGGCTGGGATTTGCGCCTTTGTATCTGTCCGCGTCGTTTGAGCCGACTCAAGATTGGTGTTGATGGTGGGATCGTCCGCGGATTGACACGCGACCTGCATAAATGCCGCCGCTGCAATGAAGAGGGTTGTAATAAATTTCCTTGCCACCATCATTGCAATATTGTAATGAGACTTTTTGCCTGTGTAACTACGTCTTTGGTTGTAAATTCATATTAAAGTCTGATTTGTTTCTAGGCTAAATCTGGATTTTGATCGGCGCTAAAGAGCTAGATCTTTCTCAGCCAAGGGTCTGATTCATACTTGGCTATTGAACGGTGACAATTACTACAACTAACGGCTGATGACAGTTCCCTGTCCTGACATCGCGCAATAAACTGGCCGCGAAATGCGTGCGTCCCCAAACACCACTTGCTCAACACCTGCTGCGATGGCTTCGCTGGCACCCAGCACTTTTTTCTTCATGCGGCCTTCGGCAAAACCAAGCGCCTGATCTAGATCGGAGTAAGCGATGTGCGCGATGAGACTGCTCTCGTCGGGGAAACTGCGCAACAGCCCTGGCACATTGGACAAGATTATCAGTTGCTTGGCCCCCACCGCGCTGGCGATCATTGCTGCGGCCCGGTCGCCATCCACGTTGATCGCTTCGCCATCGGTGCTGATGGCGGGTGGGCAAATGACCGGGGTGTAGCCCGCACCTAGCAATAAATTGATTAATCCAGCGTTCACTTTCTCGACCTTGCCGGTGAAATCATCACGCACCAATATTTGCTTGCCATCGATTACGGCCCGCACGCTGGTTTTGCGCGGACCTTCTAGCAAACGCCCATCCACGCCGCTTAGACCAACCGCATTAACGCCCCGTTTTTGCAGGCGCTCGACAATGCGGGTGTTCATTTTGCCAGCATAAACCATAGAGAAAATATCCAGCGTTTCGCTATCTGTATAGCGGCTGGTGTAGCCTTGCGGCGAGGTTAAGATACGCGGTGGCTTGCCCAGCTGTGTCGAAATCTTGTTGGTTTCGTCGCTGCCGCCGTGAATCAAAATGACTTGCTGGCCGTCCTTCACCAAAAGGGCAATGTCGTCACACACCAGGTCGTAGTTGATGCCGGCCGAGCCGCCGACTTTGATTACAGTTGTCATGAATAGGGAGTATTTTATGCGGCAATGTGAGGCGTTAAACGTCAAACGTCAAACGTCGAACGTCATGAGTCACAACTTATGACTCGTGACTCATTCTCCAATCTTCGTTCGCCAGGTCGTCCCCGCGGGTCCGTCCATCAGTTCGACATTGAGTTGGGTGAGCTGATCGCGCAGGCTGTCCGCCAGCGCATATTGTTTGGTGGCGCGCATCTCTTTACGCAGGCCAATCAGCATGGTCAGCAAGGCATCGCTGTCGGGGCCAGTGGGTTTTGCAGAAGTGTTGGCCGTCTCTGCATGCGCATGGCTTTCTAGCCAGATTGCCAGTTGGGCCAGCATCTCGCGGGTGATGGTTTCGATATAGACCAGTTGCTGCGGATTGGGTTGATGACTTTCGCGTAGCGCTCGCAACAGCTCGATCAAGCCATGCACGTAGCCAACTGATACAGCGGGGATATGGTCACGCAGGGCCTGCCGGAAGGCTGCTAGCGTGGCGTCCGTTAGCGTGTGAGTGGCCGTTGCGGCACGCGGAGGGTCGCTGCGCAGCACATCAAACGAGAAGGTCGCCCCGCTGGCAAAGGTGAGCTCGTTATTGCGCCGTTTCACCGTCACACTGCCCGCGCCGCTCACTCGCACATTGAAGTTGTGCAAATCCAGCGTGCAGGCGGTATATTCGTCGATTCCCAGCACCACGGTCGATTCCGGCAACTGCTCCAATAATTGTTCGAAGCGAGACTGACCAATAAAGCAATGGCTGGTATCGTGGCTGCCGCCGCTGGTGTTGTTCCAATGCGGGGCGATGGCCAGATCGAGGCTGTAGCGACCAAGCAGATCCAGGCCGTCGATCCAATGGGGGTCTTCGCCGACTTTGTAAATTTCGTAGACCGGGATGGTAAAGCGCCCCATCGCCAAGGTAGCCGCGCTGGCCAGAACCACATGCGCACCGGATGCCAATTTGCCCGCCATCGTCTCAAAGATCGGCGTGCCGCGCCAATTGCGCACGGCATACGTCGGGCTGCCAGGGCCGGAGAATAAGTAATTGGCCGCCCGCAATTCGCGCATGGCCATTTCCATGGTTAAGGGCGTGGCGCTGGCCGCATGTGGGAACGATGCAATCGCCAGATCAAGGCTAAATTGCTCGCGGAAATATTCCTTGGCCTTCTCAGCAATGGCTGCAACGTTTAGTTCGAAACCCGCGGGCGTATCGATAAACACCGGCTTCACTGGGCCGTCTGTGATCAACCGCATCACCCGCCGATGCGCCTCGGCCATCCCAGCCGTCATTTCGCCCGAACCCATTAGGGTAAGTGTGCCGGAAGTTTCGTTTAGGTGATGCATCTTTTTGAAGAAATTAAAAAAGCAAAATTCAAAATTAAAAGGATCTATTGCGCAACTCTTTTTAATTTTGCCTTTCTAATTTTCAATTTCGAATGAAAGTTTTTATCGCCACCGCAAGTTCTGCCGGTCGGTGCCACGGGATGTCGTGGATGGTGTTATCGAACCATTGAACTGCACAGCGTACATGGGCCAACTGCGAGGCAGCGAGATTAATTTGTTCGGTACGCATGCCGTCGCGTTCAGGGTCGCTACCGCGGGCAGGACAGATGAGGGTAGGGCAGGTCACACGCGGAAAGTG
Source organism: Chloroflexota bacterium (assembly GCA_031392845.1). GTDB lineage: Bacteria > Chloroflexota > Anaerolineae > J036 > Brachytrichaceae > JANMVQ01. Next base: position 724 of record JANMVQ010000229.1, on the reverse strand, counting down.
CTCCGCAGGCGTGAATTGCCACAATGAATGCGCGATCTGCATGTGATTTTTCAGGGTAAGCCGGCGCTGCACTTTTCCGTGCTCATCTTCGCCAAAACCGTGCAGGGCTGCCGCTTCCACTTCGGGCGACCAGGCGGGTTGTAGCCAGTGTTCACGCATACCCGTGCGCAACTCCTCTAGGCTGAAATGGCTGAGCGAGGGCGGGGTGAGGCGCGCTTCGGCCTCGGCCCAAGTCGGCAGCCAGTGCTTCATATCCGTCGCACCGCCATCTACCAACACCAACCCGCGCACTTGGTCTGAATGGCGCGTAGCGGTGTTGAGCGCCACGCCTGCGCCCCATGAATGTCCGATCAACCAGAAGGGCTCGCGTATGCCGATGGCTTGGGTAAAGGCCAACACATCGGCGCTGCTGGTGTCAAGATCATAGCCTTCGTCGGGTTGGGTGGTCAGACCATGCCCGCGCTGATCGAGCGCGATCACGCGGCCAATGTCGGCCAGCTTCGGCGCGACCAGATCCCAGATATGCAGCGTGGAGCTGAGGCCATGCAGCAGCAGAATTGACGTGCCTTGCTGCGACCATTCGGTGTAATGCATTCGCAAGGCGGGCGTCTGGGCATACTTGGCAATTGGGTTGTGTTCGGTCATTTATTTATAGGCTGGGTTTATAGCCCATGAATATGAGCGATAAAGGATTCGCACAGGAATGGGACGCGGATTTTCAGGA
>JANMVQ010000165.1:0-9962 GCA_031392845.1 Chloroflexota bacterium | reverse complement strand
GCCGCGCGAGGCGTACACCTGGTATATCGACCTACGCAAATACGGCAGCGTCCCCCACAGTGGCTTTGGCATGGGCTTGGAGCGCACCGTCACCTGGATCTGCGGGATGGAGCATATTCGGGAGGCGAGTCCGTTTCCGCGCTTGATAAACCGAATCTACCCATAAACGAATTCAGTTGAAATGCTTCGCTTCGACAGCAAGAAACAGATGATAAATCGTAAAGCTACCGCCTTGTACGGCCAATCGGTCATGTCGCGTCAGACCGCCAAGGTTAGCTGGCATCACTTCTGGGCAATCTACGATAACGGGAATACTTTCACATAACAGACTCGCACTGTGTTGTTTAATTTTGGCACTCACTTTGTCTCGTGCAGAAGGGATGTTTCCATTCATTACATAACCAAGCATTGCACCTGATGGGAGATGCTTGCTGTAATGCCCATTGACAAATCTGAACATGCCTTCGTCCACATAAGCAGTGGCGTTTGAAGTTGTCTTATTGCCATTGACTATGTTAAGCCGTTTAGCCTCAACAACAAAAAATACTCTTTGGCCTTTTATATCGCGGTGAAAAAACCGAATATCTGTACGACCGGGTGCAGAACCAGTAGCAGTGTCTACTTCCGGTTGCTCAAGCGAGATATGCCAAGGCAAACCTCGAATTGCATACTCCTCTATTAACTTTTCATGCAGTAAATTGGTCATTGGGACTTCAGTATTCGCTACTTTTGGAAAGACAATACTGGCCCATACATCTGCAATTAAGTCAACAATTTCGCGTATAAACCCATCAGGGAATTGGAGTGCTTGACGAAGGGTAGAAGGGGTTCCAGTGGGAGACATAACACGTATTTGCCTATTGATTCATTGCCAAAGATGAAAATATTGTATTTGCATCAGCCAATGCAGTTGAATTTAACCAATGGCGAAGTTTTAGCGGCTTAAACAGATACACACTTTCACCTTCAAAGTGAATCAACCCCCTTTGAATCACTATTGTCGGTGTCCTATCTTCAATTTGAACTGAAATTGTCCCAATCAATTGCTCTACTTGATTCGGGGCCTCGATTTCTTCTATAGAAAACTGCGATGACAGGCTCAAGACAACTACTGCAAACCCAGCTTTGGCTGACAAGTAAGTTTTTACGCAAAAAACGCGCTTGTCAATCGCAATCCATTTATTTAGAGAAACACAGAGTAGTTTCGCATACTCTGCTCTTTCGTCTTTGGTTGACAGGCGCAAAGACGAAATCGATTTGTCCCAACTGATTGAACTTGGTGTCGAACTTGGGATCGCAACCTTGATGGTGTCATCGATGAGCATTTTCTCCTGCGAAGAAATATTGTAATAATCGAATACTAGTTTCTCTATTTCGTGTTTTGTTTGCTCAATCTCATTTGCGCGACTTAGAAAATCTGCCTTCATTGCTTGCCGAATACGCGCTACAACACCACGCACAATTTTCCAAGAATGAACAGGGTTGCGTGTTTGTTCTGGAAGAGCAAACGGTAATCGCAACAATTCGGCAAAATGAACCTTATCGCGCTCTACACCCCAATTGGATGATGTATGAAACATAAAGTAGCGCGGAAGAGCTGTATTCAAAACGCCAGTAAGAAACATCAGCAGATCACTATCTTTTGGCGGACCTTTGATGGACTGCAATGAGTGTTGAAACAGAACATCAAAATCACTATAGGCGGCGCGATCAAAGCCCTGATTTATGACCACTAGTGGTGGTTGAAATAACCGTTTATCAGGAGACCGATGCAGTCGTGCTGGTATTGATCCAATAGGAGTAACCTCGGTATCCGGCAATAAGAACAAATCTACGGCTTTATTCTTTGCTGAAACAAATAAACTGTCATCAGTCCACCAACGAGGATATGATTTTGCTTCATCAGAAGCTAAAGCGAGACCTTTGATACGACGATCCTGATTAGAGTAGTGCGGTTTGAAGCCTTGTCCCTTAATCCAGCGCGGACCATCCTTCGGCCAGTTTTCAGTTGGCTCACCCGCTAGTTGTCCAAGCGTTGGCATCCGGCGCAGGCGATCCAAAAGCCGCGAATCACCTTCTGATCCCCATAAACGTTTTTTCCAGAATATTGGGGCTTCATCTGCATCTGCGGCATTCTGCAGTTGCTTCACTGACAGCATTTTGACATCAATGCTATCTACGACAACGATTGCACCTTTTGGGTCAACGCGCGAAACTTTGGGGGCAAAATACTCAATGCAATCATCGTCGTTGGGCTTGTTTGGAGAATAGCGCACAATGCTAGAGGGGCTATCTGCATTGTCAAATAGGACAAAACGATGATCAGCCAATTCCCACAATTGCTCAATGGTGAAGGATTTTGCCCATAAACTTTGGAATTTATTGGTAGATTCATTTAGCCAGGATTTTGATGGAACAATCATGCATACACGACCTTGATTCGCTTTAGCATGTAAAGGCGCTTTCCACATAAATGCGTGGGCCGATTGATTCTGAGGCAGAAATATTGCTTTACGTATAGCCGCTTTTGTAGAACTATTCGTCAAATAGGGATTACGATCATCATCAAAAAGCCAGCTTGACATTACTGGATCAGCGGTTTGATTTCGTCCCACCCAAGGCGGATTACCAATAATTAAGTCAAACCCGTTCAAGTTTTTGGGGGTATCAAGTCTCGAATCGAAAAAATTGGCTACTGTGAGTGGCAAACTTCCCTGTGTGGATATCTCTGCAACAAGTCGTGGCAACAACTTTTCGCCTTTTATGGCAAGTCGACTCTTTAACTCTTCAATATCGCGAGGCTGAAACTGATCTAGCAAAGCGATGTACAAGCTAAATGCTGTAATTCGGCAGGCAGTTTCATTGATATCAACTCCGAATAAATTATGCTTTAGAAAATCTGTTAGTTTTTGTGCTCTCACACGCAGCGATGACTTTGGATTGCGCCAACGCCATTCTTCCGCCATTCGGTTAAAAAGAGTTACAAGAAATATGCCAGATCCACAAGCAGGGTCTAAAATCCGCTTATCAATTAGGGTAGACCAGCCCGCTGTAGCAATATCGACAGTCAGCTCAGCCAAATGGATAGGGGTGTAATAGGCACCAGAGCCACGCTTTTGATCCTGGCCTTCTGCTGAAAGAAAGTCTTCGTAGATAGCACTTATAGTCTCAATAGGAATAAGGCTAAAGTCATAGGCTGGAAAGCCAAGAGCCAATTGCCCTGAATTTACATCATCCCCACTTAAAAAACTATCCAAGATAGGAATATGTTCATCGCGCAAATTTAGCGCACCAGCGTGATTCGCATGGCTAAATAGACTTCCATTAAAATCATCATGCAAATTATGCGAAAGGCGTTGAAAAATTTTACATGCCTCTCCTGGCTCACATAAAGTAAATAATTTATACAGTGAATCTATATTGCTAGGTGCATCAGATTTTGCAAAAAAATCGCCCGAAATAATCCCGCGATCCCGCAAGTAGCATATGAACAGCATGCGCCCGAGCAATGTGTGAGCTTGCTCAGGCTTCAACCGATTTTCTAGAGATACAAGCCTATCTCTTGTTGCCTTAAGATTCCGCAATAACACAGAATCAAGTGATTTGGTTGCAGTAAATGAACGGCGATGCCGTTCATAGTACTGTCCTGATTCCAATTCCAATGCAAAACTGCGAGTTTGTAGCACAAAGTCAATCAAACTTAAGCTTTCTACTAAACGTTCATCTCCATGCTCTTCAATCGAGGTTTCTCTAGGTAAAGATAACGACGAATATATTCGAACATTAGCAGCATCACTCACGATTAACACATTAGCAATACTTTGGTTCCATAATTGCCTATGTAAGGTAGCCTCTTTAGTTATGTCAGCTTTGGCGACCTGCTTAAAATACGCAGTGGGCTTCCCGCCAATTGCTAGCATGCCATCCCAACCTATTTGCTCATGACTACGACGAGCATAGTGGGCAATATTTCTAACATCCGAATCTTGCAATATTTCGGCGAATTTGCCATAGAATTTGCAGTTTGGGATATTACTCCACTGATTAGCGTGCAAATGCTCTGGAATTTCACCTTTCATTATGGTTATAGTGTAATATAAAATCGAACAAATGTTTGCGAAATATCGTGACGCACCGCACCAGCTTCACAAAGATTTCCAACCCGCCCCATCACTCGGCACACACGCATAGATACTGGGCGTGCGACCGGTGCGAGCCGGGTATTCCTTGGCCATCACCGCCTGTAGCGCCGCAGCCTGATCGTTTTGCACCAGCGCAATCGCGCAGCCGCCAAAACCCGCGCCAGTCATACGAGCGCCGTAGACAGCGGGGTGCGCCCGCGCAATCTCCACGACCGTGTCTAGCTCTTTGCTGCTGACCGAATACAAATCGCGCAGGCTATCATGACTTTCGTTCATTAGCTGGCCCAATCTCGCTGCATCGCCCGCGCGCGCGGCCTGCACCGCATCCAACACGCGCTGGTTCTCATAGACGATATGGGCGCAGCGACGGGCAATAAGCGCTGTCAGCTTTGACTTATTCTGCTCAAAGTCGGCCACACTCACATCGCGCAACGACTTTACGCCTAATGCTGCCGCACCCTCGGCGCACTCACGCACCCGCTCGTTATAGGCGCTGCCCGCCAGCGTGCGCGGGGCTTTGGTGTCAACCACCAGCACCGTTACGCCCTGCGGCAAGGCCACCAGGTCATACTCCAGCGAACGACAATCGATAAACAGTGCATAGCCAGCTTTGCCCAGTGAGCTGATGAACTGATCCATGATGCCGCAGTTCACGCCCACAAAATCGATCTCGGCGCGTTGGCCCAATTGGGCCGCCCGAACGCCATTCACTTGCTGATTGGCCGCCGCGGCGAACGCACGTGTAGTCGCCATCTCGGTCGCTGCCGACGAAGAGAGGCCGCTGCTGATCGGCACATCGCCCCACAACACACCGTCAAACCCAACCAGTGTCTGACCATCTTTTTGCATGGCAACGGCCACCCCACGCACATAGTTGCTCCAGGTATGCGCTTGGGATGGCGCAATCTGATCCAGCGAAAATTCATCAACTTGATCTAGATTGACTGCGTCCAGCCGTACCTTCCGATCAGCGCGCGCCGCGCCCACAATCATTACCGCGCGATCAATCGCCATAGGCAACACATAGCCGTCGTTGTAATCAGTATGCTCGCCAATCAAATTCACGCGTCCAGGTGCGCGCGCAATAAACGTGGGAGCGTAGCCAAATTTGGCTTGGAAGTGTGCAGAGAGCTGTTGGAGGTTCATTTGTTAGAAGTGTTGGTCTATGGATATAAATAGGGATGCTTTGGCTGTTCGACCGGTTCGATCTTGTCGGGAGTAATAGCGGGTAGCATCTCACCCGCAAACTGGGCGGCACTGATTTTGCCGGTTATGCGCACCCAGGTATCAGTCTGTAGCGATTTGGCCTGATCGGTCTGCACTAGCAATCCCAGCGCAGCAGCATCAGCCACACAGCAACTCACCGCAAAACGCGACACCCAGAATTGGTTCTCTCCGGCGCGCCCATCACGGTAGACAAAGCCAACCACATCCACGGATTGTCCCTTGAACGCTGCAACCGGATCAGCCTCATGTTGAAACTCGCGCAACCAGTCCAGAATATTGCGTGTGCCGTTATTCGGGCGGCGTACTTGCGTTACCGTTTGCGGGCCATCCGGCGCGATTAGCCCAATCCCTTTGCTGTTGATAGCGCTGGCCCCCAATGGACGAGCCGGCACCAACAAGCCCAGCAGCGCCGGCAATGCCAAAATCACCAGACTCAGCGGAGACAGGCTAGCATTATGGGTCGTAGCCGGTGTCATCGTCGGCACAGCATCGCTGGTGACACGACGTTCCAGCAAGCGATACAGCACAGTCAGCGCTAGCACCATAAACAACAGCACCGCCACAAACGACAGCCACGAAAAGCGCTGATTGATATAAAAATTAAGCGTGCCATCGCTGATCTTGGCATAGAACATCCAGCCCGAGAGCGCCAGCACAACTGCCTTAATCAAAGTCTGTAGTTCGGTTTGACATTGCATTTCTCAATTCTAGCTCTCCCGGCTCTGGCAAGATTGACTTTGTCATGCTGAGCCCTTCGACACCTTCGGCTCATTTCTTCATTCTGCATTCTTAATTCTCAATTCCTAACTCTCAACTCTCTTCGCCGACAACACCCCATTGTTAATCGGGTGTTTCTGGATAAACTGCTCGGTCACATAAAACACTATGTCTTTGTCTAGAGCGCGCGGTAGAACATGCCCACTGTTATTTAACCAGAGTACCTGCTTGTCCTTAGAGGCCACCAATGAGGCCAGCACATGCGCGCTATTTGGCGCAATGGTCTGGTCCTTTTTACCCTGCATAAAAATCACAGGGATGTATAAAGATGGCAACTCTTTCAGCACTTGCGCGTTAAACGTTACCAACTCATGAATGGCTTCCAGCGGGATGCGTGTGCTTTCTTTGATTGCTTTCACGACTTTGGGATCGTCCAGATTCAAGGCAGCTTGCATGCGTTGGGCCATCTCGCGCCGTACAACTGGATCACGAAAGTCAGTATCTTTGAGCGGATAGAAATATGGGATCACATACTTGGCAAAGCGCACCAATCGTGTGCGCGCATCGTTCACTGCGGAGGGTGCGGCCAGCGTGACCACCCCATCCACCAGATGAAAATAACGCGTGCCCAAATGCAGTGCGATAAGGCCGCCCATCGATTCGCCTACGATAAATACCTGTTCGCACTCACTGCGCAGCATCAGCAATGCATTGCGAGTGGCTTCGACCCAATCGTGCCACTTCACTCCTTTCAACTCGTCGCGATCACCGCCATGCCCCGGCAGCAAAATCCCTTCCACCCGATATCCGCGCTGGGCCAAATAATCTCCCAGTGGACGCATCTCCGATGGATCACCCGTAAACCCGTGCACACATAGCACCCCTGTCTTGCGGCGGGCCGCACCCGGAAACGAAAACGGCTGACGCAATTTGCGGGACTCATCCGATAACAGCACATTTACCATCACGTTATCATTTTACGTTATCATTTCCTAGCCTAATAGACCGAGAAGAAGAGCAGAGCAGGAAAATCCACCCAGCAAAGTGAACGAAATGAGCGATACAAGCAAATCAACTACACCTATGCCCCACAAAAAAATTACCCGACGCCAACTCTTAAAGGTTGGTAGTGGTCTGCTGACTGCCACCCCTTTTATTTTGATCCGTGCCACTCCCGTCTGGGCGCAAGCCAAACCTGTCCTCCCCAACACGCTGACCATCGAACCCACCCGGCGGCCCTTTGGTCGTGCGCTGCGCAACAATGCCAGCATTCGTGCACTACCCAGCGTTAATGCCGAACTGGTGCGTGCGTTAAAGTGGGGCGAAGTAGTGCCCACGTTAGGCGAAGTGATTGGCGATGGCCCGACTGCCTACAATCCTATCTGGTATCAAACAGCCGATGGCTGGATTCATTCCTCCATGGTACAACCCAGCGAAGACACCATAAATCAGCCGCTACCTTCAGTTGATCCAGCGGGTATTTGGGGGGAGATTACCGTTCCCAGTGCTGAAGTGCGCGTGCGACCCGACCCCAAAGCCGGCGTGGTGGATCGCTATTACTACGGCTGCGTGCTGCGAATGAACGAAATCGTGGCCGGCGCTGATGGCACGCCTTACTATCGCATCCGCGATGGCAATGGCGGCGGTGGCTACTTTATGGCCGCGGCACAGGTGCGGCCGATTTCAGCGGAAGAATTTACACCGATCTCGCCTGATGTGCCGATGGCTGCAAAGCGTATCGATGTAGATCTCACCAAACAAATTGCCACCGCTTACGAAGATGACAAACCAGTGTTCACCGCTCGGGTTGCCACGGGCGCAACATTTCGGGTGGGCGGCGCATTACGCAGTTTTCGGACTATTCCCGGAAGCCACCGCATTTATATGAAAATCGCGGGTCAGCGTATGACCGGTGGCGTGGGCGATACTGATCGCTATAACCTGCCGGGTGTAAGTTGGGTGTCGTATTTCACCGCCAGTGGCATTGCATTTCATGGCGCCTACTGGCACAACGATTACGGCAATCCGCGTAGCCACGGCTGTGTCAATATGCTGCCTGAAGATGCAAAATGGGTATTCCGCTGGACCATGCCGACAGTCAATCCCAACTTATTGGGATTTAGCTACGCCGCCAAACGCACCGATGGCACACTTGTGCGTGTGTTTTAGGTGGATTGCAAACCGTGCACTACCAGTTCGCACGATTCTGCGGCTTGCAATTGGGCTTGAACTTCTGCACTCGCCTCAGTCTCAAGCAAAAGATCACCCTGCGCCACTTGCTGTTCAACCTCATGCAACAAATCGATAAACCGCTCCGAGGTTTCCGCAGTTACCAAGGCGTGGCGCAGGGCACCGGCCCCGGGCACGCCGTGGATATAACGCACCGCATGCTTGCGAAATAAAATCAGGCCGCGCGCGCCGTAATAATCCAACATGACCTGCAAGTGGCGGCGCATCAGCACAAGCGTGTCTTCCAGCGTCACCTGCTCACGATCTTTGCGCTGAAAAATCCACGGATTGCCAATCGCTGCTCGCCCGATCATCACTCCATCGCAGCCGGTGACGCGCTTGATGCGCTCAATATCGGCCACGCACTTCACATCGCCGTTACCAATTACCGGGATTTTGACTGCGGCCTTCACCTCGGCAATCGCGTCCCAGTCCGCCACGCCTTTATAAGCCATTTCTTTGGTGCGCCCGTGCACGGCTACCAGACTCGCGCCATTGTCTTCCAAAACTTTGGCGACCTGCACGTAATTTCGAGTAGTGCTATCCCAGCCCAAGCGAATCTTGCCAGTAACCGGGCTACGTACGGATTTGCTCATGCGGTTGAAGATGCGTCCGATCTTGTCTGGCTCGCGCAACAGGCCCGCGCCCGCGCCCCGTCCGCTCACCCCGCTCACCGAGCAACCCATATTGAGGTCCACGATGCCGCCATTCTCCAAATACCCGAGTGCCTCAATCTTAATCGCCGCCTCAACAATCCGATCCTCGCTTGCGTCAAAAATCTGGAAGCTCATTTGCGGCTTCTCATGAGGCAAATAATCTAATTGGCGTAATGCTCCAGCCACTTCGCGCACAATCGCCTCCGAGGCGGTAAATTCGGTATAGCTCATCGCGCTGCCAAACTCCCGGCAGATAGATCGAAATGGCAAATCGGAAAACCCATCCATCGGCGACAAAAGCACATCCCCGTAGACCGGAATTTCACGAATAAAAAACGCTGGCTGCATCACACTTAAAATTAGACCACAGTTGCAGAGGGGTTAACGCAAAGACGCAAAGAAATAAAAACTCTGCGTCTCAGCGTCTTTGCGCCTCTGCGTTAAAAAAATTCGCACGCAAGAACCGTTTTATCAGCTCTACAGCCGCCCATCCCGATTCAGTACTCGCCCAGACACCATCCGCACTGCCCGCAGCGGCGCGTCTGACTCTTCACCCATACTGGTGTAATCATACGAGCCGTTACTCTTATGGATATAGTCGGCCAGCTCGTCGCGCAAGCGGGTCATGAGGGTCAGTTGAATCTCGGTCAGCACGGCCAGCAACTCGGGCTTAACCTCGCTCAGACCGCTCATCGCCACGCGAAAGTGCGACAGACACAACCCGTTCGATTTGGCAAAGCTCTCGCGCAGTGGCTCGTCATCCAAGTTATTGGCCAGCGCGCGCTACATATTGGCCTCGGTATCTCGTTCATATTCGCACAGCGGTCATTCGCGGCGCGGCTTGATGGCATTCGCAATCGCCCCAAATGGGCGCAGCCGTAATCCTGTAGCCACCCAATTCTTGAGGCTTACCAATGACCGACCCTTACCCGCACCGGTTGGCACGGGCACGGCAGCCGATTTGTTGATCTCGCGCAGCACATCGTTCAGC
>JANMVQ010000145.1:0-23347 GCA_031392845.1 Chloroflexota bacterium | reverse complement strand
AGTGTCCGCCGCCCAACGACTATGACTACAACTTGATCTCGCTGAAACGCACGCATGCCTGGGCCCAGCGTTGCCGCGATGCGCATGTGACCGATCAAGCGCTATTTGGCATCGCGCAGGGGGGCATTTTCCGCGATCTGCGCGAACAATCGGCCCGCTTTGTCACCGGGTTGGGCTTGCCCGGCTATGCGATTGGCGGCTTGGCGGTGGGCGAGTCCAAAGAAAATATGTATCAGGTAGTCGAATGGATGGACGCGGCACTGCCCAAGGACAAACCGCGCTATCTGATGGGTGTAGGCGACCCGCGCGACCTCATCCGTGGGGTGGCGCGCGGCATCGATATGTTCGATTGTGTGTTGCCTACCCGACTGGCTCGACACGGCGCAGCCTTCACCCATGATGGTCGCATCAACATGCGCAATAAGATTTTCGAAGAAGACGAGCGCCCTATCGATGCTGAATGCGCCTGCTATACCTGCCGCACCTTCACCAAGGCCTACATTCGTCATCTACTGCATGTGGAAGAGATGCTAGGCCTGTATCTTATGAGTCTGCACAACCTGCATTTTCTGTTGCAACTCATGCGCGAGATTCGCAGCGCCATTCTGCAGGACCGTTTCACCGAGTACGCCTCCGCCTGGCTATTTCGTTACGAAGAGAACGGGACGATCTAGTTGGATATCTGGCGTATTCTCGTGCCAATCTTGCCGATTCTCGCCATCATTCTGCTGGCCTCATTTATCCGCGCAACCATTGGTTTTGGCGATGCGCTGCTGGCCACGCCGATTCTAATGTCGCTGTTGGGGGTGCAAGAAGCCAGTGCCTTGGCGGCGATGTTTGGCATGAGCCTCAGCATCATCTTATTGCTGCGCAATTGGCGTACGGTGGATTTCCGATTGGCGCGCAACCTGATTGTCGGCGGGGCACTGGGCGTGCCGTTGGGCTTGCTGCTGATTAAGGCCGTGCCTGCGCCCACCGCCAAAGCTTTTCTTGGGTGGTTCCTGATAGTTTTTGGCTGCTATAGCCTGTTCTCGCCAAAACTGCCCTATCTACGAGATGGACGTTGGGGTTACGGATTCGGTTTTATAGGCGGGGTGCTGGGCAGCGCGTATGGCACAGGTGGCCCGCCGCTAGTGGTCTTTGGCACATTGCGCCGCTGGCCAGCTGACGAGTTCCGCTCTACTCTGCAAAGCTTCTTCTTCGTCAACAATATCTTTATTCTGACCAGTCACGCCCTGGCCGGGTTCTGGACCAGCCATGTGCTGCTGCTCTACGCCTGGTCAATTCCGATGGTGCTGATCGGCACCTTCATCGGCTTGTGGGCCAGTTCTTTCATCCCCAAACATTTGTTTCGACAGATTATTTGCATTGTGCTGATTATGCTGGGTATCGTGTCGGTTTTATAAGATTTTCCTTCGCAGCGTCGCTCTTGAATAAGCCGTTGTAGAAAACAGAGAGCAGAGAGCAGAATCCTTCGATATCGGTTTCTGCCTTCTGCCCACTGCCTTCATCAGTTACTCTTCGCTCTACGCTACTTCTCTACCACCAACAACCGCCCTTCACTCCGCCCAAACACCTCGGGGAAGTACTGCTCATTTACAAACGCTGGAATCACGTTGAAGCGCCCGACACTGGTCGCCCGCATGGTGTAGCTGTACTCATACGTGCCTTTGGGCAGGTTTGTGGCAAACAGCGCCACCCGGTCGTCGCGCAGTTCGCTGCGGCTATACCAGTTCCACCACCACCAATAGGACGACCGACCACTAACGGCGGAAGATTGATTAAGCACAGCGCCAGCAGCAAGCTGCGATGTGGTCGCCAAGCCAGTGTCCACCGCCTCGGCCCCAGCGGGCAGCGGGTCTTCGAGTTGCAGATAATGCAGATCGCTTGGCACAATCAGCGTCAGGCTCACCCGAATTACATCCCCAACTTTGACACTTGACACCTCGGGACACTTCTCAACACCGAGTGTGCAATTGGCCAGCGTATAGCGCCGCTGCACCGCGATGCCCCGGTCGGCGGCCTTGATCGACGGCACCGGCAAATACGCCTTGAGATGCGCGGTGTAATACAAGCGACCCTCGCCCGCGCCACGCGCAATCGTCAGCTTGTTGCCGACATCCTGCAAGAGCACTGCCACCGGCAGCGTAATGAGGGTCGTCTGCGTAATCGTCGCGGGCGACGCCTGACCCTGTGCAATCGCCTTGTCGTTTAGGAACGCCCCAAACTCATAGTTGCCCTTCAATTCGTTGGTCGCCTTCATCCAATCCGTCAGCGCAATCAGCGACCAAGCGGTTTCTTGCGTGCTGCGCCAGAAACCATCGGCGGTGCGGGCCACCATTAGCCAACGCACCACATTGGGCAAAAGTTTGTTGCTGGGGTCAAGCTGCGTCAGCGCGTCTAACACGATAGCAGTACTGCGCGTGTCGCTATTCATTGCCCACCAGTCCACATTCTTCTCTTCCCAGTGCGCACCGGTTGCGCTCTGGATCACCGCACCGTTCAGATCGGCGAACAGGGTCTGGATACGGGCATCTTTTGCCTCAACCCGCGCCAATGCCAGTGCCAACATGGCCCTGGCGAAATGGCTCATGTTGTCACGGGCGTTATACAACTCACCCAGCTTCTCTGGGTTGGGTTGGTCGGCCTCACCCAGCACATACAGCTTATAAACTTCTTCGTTCAGCGCATAAAAAGCCGACGTGGGTGAAACGCTCTTAAGCGTGCCTTGTAGAAACTGGATGCCGCGTTGCAATGAGTCGTTGTTCACCTCAAAGCCCGCGGCGCGCGCCTTGAGCATGCCGAAGACGACATAGGCGCTGATATGGGCATTGCTCTCGTCGTCGCGCCACCAGCCCCAGCCGCCGTCGCTATGTTGCAGCTCATATAAGCGGCTCAAGCTGTCACGCACCAAGCCGGGCAGTTTTTCTTCGAGCTCGCCATTCTTTAGACCCAGCTCTTGCATGGCACGATAGGTCAATACATTGGGCAGGAACTTGCTCACCACCTGCTCGGCGCATTCATACGGGAAAGTTTCAAGATACGTCAAACCCGCCTGCATCGACGCCGCCAGCGATGGATCGAGCCGCACAGTCAGCGCGCCTTGGGTGTTGTCCAGCGCAGACGGCAGCGCCACCACTTCGGTGCGCGAGCCTTCCTCCGTCAAATCACCCGCTGTGCCGATCACCTCCGGCGCGCTCCAGCGGTTGATCTTGAGGCCGCCATTAGGCGCTGTGCTCAAACGCGGTTTGGCCGCGTCAGCATATTGGCCGTCTTTCGATTGCACCGTAAAGACCAGGTCGGCCTGCGCAGCATCGGTCACACTCACCGTCCAGTTGGCGCGAATTTCGCCCTGCGCCGGAACCGTCACCGTCTGCGTCAGCGCGACACCGACACCCCCGACACTCTCGACGCTACTGACACCCTCTCCTCTCAGCGACACCTCTGCTTCCTGTGCCACGTCCGTGTTGTTGTTCACCACTGCGCCCAACTCCACCACATCGTTGACCACCAAGAAGCGCGGGGCAACTGGGCGAATCAACAATGGCTTGGTCGCCACCACATCGACGGTGGCTTCGCCCACCCGCGTCTGCCCATCCACGCCGACCGCACGCATGACCCAGGTGGTCAGGTTATCGGGCAGCGGGATGCTAATGCTGGTTTTGCCTTCGGCGTTGGTCGTAATCGCCGCCGACCAGAAGGCAGTGTCGGCAAAGTTCTGCCGGATTTGTGGTGTCGCCAGCTGTTGGGATGCAGCAATTGCGCTATGGTCAGCAGCTTCGGCCTTAGGTGCGGCGGCTGGGGCAGCGGGCGCGGCTGTGCTCAATGCCTCCCTAGCCACACCATCCGTTGCAGCCAGTAGGCCGCCGCCTTGTGCACGCGCCTGATTTAACTCGTCCGCAGTGATACGGTTGCCAGACACGCTCAATCCAACTGCAGTATTCACCTGTGAACCGCGCAGACCGTAGAACGCCTGCACGATCTCGCCCGGTGTGCGCGGCAGCAGGTTCAAGATGCCTTTGTCCACCAGGTCGATGGAGAACTGCCCCTGTACCGGCTTGCCATCGGCATCGGTCGCCAACACGTTGTAGCTTACTGTCTCGCCCGGCTGAGCCAACTTGCGATCCGGCGTCAGTGTGATCTTGAAGATTTGCTTCACTGGCTCGACTTTCAAACCGATGTAGCCCACTTTAAAGTCGGCCCGATTTCTATTCTCCTCTCCAACTTGGGGGGAGGGGCTAGGTGTGGGGGGTTGCCCTGCGCCCTTGAACAACACGACCGAGACATACACGTTCGGCACATCCGTTATATCGAGCGGCAAATGATAGACAAAACTGCTGCTGTTAATCTTCACCACTTCGCTGCGGCGCACATGGCCGCGCTCGACCGTGACGAGCGCCAAATGCTCTTTGAGATTCGTGTCGATAAAGGGCGAGGGAATCAAGATATCGGCAGTTTCGCCGGGCAGGTAAGTGCTCTTGTTGGCGACCAGGTTGACCCGGTCGTTATTGTCGCGGAACCACGACACATATCCGTTGCCAGTAGCCCACACAAAACGGCTGGACTGCACGACTCGCCCCGCGCTATCCGCGCCTCGAGCGACGATACGATAGCTGCCGGCTTGGGTCACGCTGATGGGCACGTTCAACAGGCCGAGCTCGCCGCTGGTACCTTGGGTCTGAGTAATCAATTCATCTTTGACACTGCTCTCCCAGCGCCCACCGCCAAATTCATCGGTGACAAATTTGCTGTCCCATTCGCGCCGATACAGGCTGATTTGGACGGATTTGCCGCTGAGGCGGGCGCCGTTCCAATCCACAGCCACCGTGGAAATGGTAAAGGTCTTGTTCTCTTCAATAACGTACTGATTGGTCGCAATGCCAAGATAGTAATCGGCTGGATGCACGGTCACGCTGGTGCGGCCAGCGATGATCTGATTGTCTGCCCCGCTGGCATTGGCCTCGATGCTGATCGAGACTGGGCCACTGATCAACTGACCGGCATAGTTGCGTATCTCGGTCGTAATCGGAATGCTAATTTGGAAGTTGCCGTTGTTGTCAGTCACGCCATTGCCTTGGGCAATCGGCTGAGGCGGCGGCTCGTTGCGCTGGATGTACCAGCAGTCAAAGCAACCCCATGGATTGTCCGAATCAGTAAAACTAAACTCGTCCAACTGTGGCGGGCGGAATTCTGTGCTGCGCACCAGGGCGTTCCAGCTCAGACTGGCATTGCGCAGCGCGCCCCCACTGAGATACTTGGCCGAAGCGGTCGCGTTCAAGGTTGTGCCGCGCACGGTCTCGGTTGGGGTGGCTGCCACAGTCACCTCGTAGTCAGGTGGGCGGTAGGCGGACACGGTGAAGTTGCTGAAGGCAATCGTGCGGTTGGTATTGGGGTTGATCTGCGCATCGACCTGCACGCTATAGCTGCCCAGCGGCGAGCCCTCAGCTACATCGACGTCCAAGCTGAATGCGCCGTATTCATCCAAGGTCAGCGGCTTATTGACGATCTCGCGCCCTTGCGGATCGCTTACCCGCACTTGCACTGGTGTGCCGGAAGCGGGCAGACCATATTGCGCGTCGTCGTCTGTGCGCACAATGCCGCGCAGATACACTTTTTGGGCCGGGCGATAAATCGGCCGATCGGTATAAATGTAGGCCCGCAACGGACTGTCGGCGCTGGCGTACTGATTTTCCGCATAGCCCATGCCGAAGTCGAAGATGCGCACGCCGTTGCCCCAATCCGCCGACACCGCGCTAAAGCGGCCACGCGCGATGGCGAAGGTCGGTTGCACGCGATTGTTGTTGGCATCGGGCTGGGCTGTGTTGGTGAACTTGGCCACGCCATCGCCGCCTGTAGCCGTGCTGCCCAAGAGTGTAAATGTCTGCGCATTCGACTTGTATTCCAAGCCGTACACATCAATCGCTAAATCGCCGACGGCTTGGCCGGATTGCAGATCGGTGGCCCAGATCAGTGCGCCACTGGGCTCGTTCTTCAAGGTTAGATTAATCTCCGAGACAAACAGAAAGGCCCGCTGTGGGAAGCGCCGCTGATCGGTGGGCAGATCCGGCGATGTAGCGGTCAGCAGATACATGCCCGGGGCCAGTTTGCCATCGCCTTCGCCCATATTGACGAGTGCACGCACTTGACCATTGCGCTTGGCTTCAAACTGCTGCGTAAAGCGGCGGAACAGGAGCTTCTCGTCTACCGGTTGATCATATTGAAACTGCATGCGCGCAAATTCGTTGATCTCTGCCAACTTATACAGCGAGAAATCAATGCGCGAGATATTGAGTGCGCTGGCCACAATTTGCACCGGCTGGTAGGCATTGAAGGTGGCAGCGCCGTATGGCATGGACAGATTGAAATACGGCGGCGCGTCGGCCGTCTTGAATTTCACGGTTAGCGCTTGATCGATGGTGTTGCCATACGGGTCTGCGATACCCGGCGTGATGTTGACGACGTACTCAGTCGAGGGCTGTGCCCCAAAATTTAAGACGAAGTTGTGCTGATAGCTATCGAAATACGTGTAGACCTGGGTGGGCGAGAAAGCCGGTGTCATCGACAGATGCGCCATTACCGTGGCTGGGTCGATATCGGTGTTGAACTGAATCACAAACGCCGTATACGGATCGGCGTTGATTTGGCCATCGTTGGGTTGTGTGCCGACAATACGCGGCAATGGCACGGTTTTGAAGCGCGTCTCAAAATTGTCTTTGGAGGCCACGCCACCCGAGGCGCTCAGTACGCCCGGCTGAACGCGCACGATGTAGGACGTGTCGAAATTTAGTGGGGCGGTCGGCGTAAAGACCAGCAGATTGCCGCTGATGACGATGCTGCCTGCCACGGCCTGCCCACCAATGCGCCCGCTGACCAGCGAGAATGCCGCCTGCGCCGACGCTGCATCCACTGCTTGGTTGAAGCGAATGACGAGCCCGGTGTCGATACGCGCTGCGCCTTCGGGTAGTCCGGTCGGCGCAACAGCGCTGGCGTTGCCCGAGTCACTGATCATGGGTCGATAAATAGGCCCGTACGAAGACGTTTGCTTGGTGTAATCAATGCCGACGACTTTGGGCGAGGCGGTGCTAAACGCAAACGTGTATGAACTCGCCATCGGGTTGCCGACTGTGTCGACCAATGCGCCATCCACTTGGCAACTGTAATTCTGGCCACCGGGCAAGGGTTGGCTGGGGCGGAACACGAGGATCGAAGTGTTCAGCCATTCCTGCGTGCCTTGTAAGGCGGGGGTGCAGCTCAATGGTTGCGGCAGTGTCTTTTGCTCGTTGAGGGTGGTCAGTGGCACAACCGGGCGGTTGAACAGCACCGTGACAATGGTGTTGGGGTCAATTTCGCTGGCGCCATTGGCCGGGATCGTCTGCCCCACTTCGAGGTTGCCCTCAGTTGTTAATCTAAATTGATACGGCGCACCCAGCTGTGCACCCTCTGTCGATTTGGCATCTTGGGTGATGGCTACATCGAACACGCTATTGCGCGGCAATTTGGCGCGCGGCTTAAAGCTCAGCGTGCGTTTGTCCTTCCAGGTGATTGCGCCGTCGATCTTAGGCTGGGTGATCAGAGCGGCGGCGACCGAGGCCTGATCCATCGCACGGTCAAACATCACGTCGATGCTGCCATCTGGGTTGAGTCGTTCGCCATTCTCCGGCGAGCGTTGCACGATCACCGGCGACAGCTCGTTCTGCGGCACCGGCTTGTATGGCACATTGAGTTTGGGCGGCAACGCTGTTGGCGTCGGTGGGATGGGTGTTTGGGTCGGTACAGGCAGCGCGGTTGGGGTTACCACGGGTGCAGATGAACACGCTGATAGCAACACTGCTAGCAACAAACTGGCCGAAACGGCGCGTTGTAGATTTAATCGATTCATACTTATCTCCAGGTGATTTGAGCCAGCCTTCAAACTTTTCGCACTATAAGCACACTGAACTGAGGGCTCAACTCACAGACGCCCCAAGTATCGTTGCAGTTGCGGAAATCAGTTGATAAAAGTTTGACAAAGTGATGACAAGCAAAAAGAAATCCACCTTGACGGGTGGATTTCTTTCGCTGATCATGCAAAAACCAGTCGTCCGCGCGGTTCAGGAATAGATCGACCTAACGACAGTGCTGTTTCAATCCATTCCTGAATAATCAATTCAACATTCGTTAGCGCCTCGCTGCGCGTTTTGCCATCAGCTGCGCATCCTGGAAGCTCTGGCACTTCTGCAATAAAAGCATCATCGTCTTTGCTCCAGTAAATAATAACTTCATACTGATTATTCGTTTGCATCATCGTCCTCCGCCAATTTGTATTTCAACACAATTTCTCGAACTTGCTTCACTTGGTATGGTTTAGCCAAATGACCATTAGGCTGCAAGTTCAAAATCTCTATGACATCAGCTTTCGTATAAATGTGATGGCTTCCGCGAACACGTTCACCGAAACCCAGCGAAATAAGCAGCAATCTGAGATCGGCAAAATCAAGATTTTTGTCAGATGTGCCACGAAGTATTTTCAACAAAATCTTTTGTCGCTGACTCATATTTTAAGTTTAGCACTCCGGATATATAGCAGCGCCAATGCCGCATTGGCTGCCCACGGCAGCAGCTTGAACTCACCCGCCAGCAATTCGCGCTCGAAATCGTCCAGATTGAGCGTCAGAAGTTGCATCTCTTCCAAGTCATCGGCGTGAATCTCAGCGACCTTGCTTGCACCAAGTGCGAGATAAAGATGACCGCTGCCGGACCCGCGATTGCCATCGGCGGCGTATTTGCCCAGGAAGTGCCAATCCGCAGCGGCGTAGCCCGTTTCTTCATGCAACTCGCGCTGCGCCGCAACCAGCGGATCTTCGCCCGGCTCAATGTAGCCGCCGACTGGGGCGTAGGACAAGCCATCGATGGCGTATTTGTTTTGGCGGAAGCACAGCACCTGTTTGTCTTCAGTTAGCGCAATGACGTTCACAAAATCCGGCGTGATCACCCAGGCCCACTCCGGGATGACTGTGCCATTGGGCAATTCCACCTCATGTAGCTCAACAGTGATCCACGGCGGTTGTTGCAACGCGGTACGACGAGAACGGATTTTCCAAGGGTGCATGATTTGTATTGTTAACGGACGGACGGATAAGCTCATGAGATTTTACCCTTCGTCTCATCAACATACGACACACGACTCACGAAAACCCACAGTCTTGTCCAGAACGCATGGGTCTACGGGTCAGAAAATGCACCCTCTTGCTCATACCAAGCCAAGCCCAAGCTACAATCCCCACCCATGCACCGCGAGTATCACAAATGGCACAGCCCGTCGTTGAACCGCGAGATGGAGTTGCTCATCTTCGGCCACCATGGCGCACGGATGTTGGTTTTCCCGACCTCACGGGGCAAATATTACGAGTGGGAAGACCGCGGCATGATGCACGCACTCGGCGAACCACTTGAGCGAGGTTGGCTGCAAATTTATTGCGTCGATAGCGTGGATGCTGAGAGTTGGTATAACTACGGCGCACACCCGGGCCAGCGCGCCTGGCGCCAAACGCAATACTTGAACTATCTGGTGAACGAAGTGTTGCCGCTCTCACAAGAGAAGAACGACAATCCATTTCTGATGGCAGTTGGGGCCAGTTTTGGGGCCTATCATGCGGCGTGTGTCACGTTTCGCTATCCCTATTTGTTTAACCGCTTGATTGCGTTGAGTGGCATGTTTGACATCAAGCGTTTCACTGGCGGTTATAGCGACGACAATGTGTATTTCAACAATCCGATGGATTTCATGCAGCATGAGGGTGGCGACTCGGCGCGGCTGAACGCGTTGCAGCGACTGAATATTATTATTGCCACCGGCCGCGATGATGCGCTACGTGGCGAGTCGGAGAGGCTGTCGGCAATTCTGTGGCGCAAAGATATTGGCAATGCCTTGCGTCTGTGGGATGGCTGGAGTCACGACTGGCCATATTGGCAAAAGATGATGCAGTTGTATGTGGGCGGGAATGATTAAGAGATTGAGAGATTGAGAGATTTTGGGGGATCATGATGAAAAAAATCGGCGTAATCGTAGGTCGCGAGTGGAGTTGGCCACCAGCGTTTATCGAGGAGGTCAACCGGCGCGGGCAGGGCGTAGTCGCAGAATTTGCGCGGCTGGGCGGCACACATATGGACGAAGCACCAGAGCACGCAGTGTATGTGGATCGTATCTCGCATGAGGTGCCGTATTACCGGTCGTATCTCAAACACGCCATGTTGCGCGGCAGCTATGTCATCAATAACCCATTCATGTGGACCGCAGATGACAAATTCTTTGGCGCATCTTTGATCACCCAGTTGGGCGTGGCCAGCCCCAAAACAGTGGTGTTGCCCAACCGCAATTACGTCCCCGGCATTGTCCACAACGAGAGCTTGCGCAACCTGAAGTATCCAGTGCCGTGGGAGGAACACGTCGAGTATCTCGGTGGTTTCCCCGTTGTTCTGAAAGACGCACATGGCGGCGGCTGGAAGAATGTCTATATTGTGAACTCGTTCGATGAACTGTGGACAGCCTACAACGACAGCGGGCTTTTGACGATGGTGCTGCAAGAGTTTATCCATTTCGACAACTATTTACGCTGTATGTGCCTAGGCCAGTCTGAGGTAAAAATAATGACCTACGACCCAGCCCGCCGCCAATACTTGCTGCCCGATCTGGATGCAGCCACCCACGAACGCGTGGTGCGCGATTCGCTAAACATCGTCCGCGCATTGGGCTACGACATGAACACGATTGAGTGGGCCTTCCGCGATGGTGTGCCCTACGCCATCGATTTCATGAACCCTGCGCCGGATATGGATGTGAACTCGTGTGGTCAAGATTATCACCGCTGGTGCGTGGAACATATGGCCGATTTGTGCATCCGGCTGGCGCTAGAGCCAGTCGCGCAAGCCCGGCCGTTTGTTGTGTAGAAAAGTGAATTTGGAGTGCGAGTAGTTCGGATTGTTGCGATTTAAGGCGGCCTGATATAATTAAGACTAATTCATTGCCCTTTGCACAGGAGAACAACCTTATATGCCGCTAAGTCCCACGCGCAATGCGGACCCCGATTCAGAACTAAACGCACTCGCTGCCGAGCTTGTAGAAGCTGCGACCACCGTGCATCAGTATCTTGGCCCAGGTTTTCAAGAAACCGTCTATTTAGATGCAATGTGTATTGAACTGGGTTTTCGGGGTGTGCCGTTTATGCGGCAGGTCCCGGTCAATTTGATGTATCGAGGCATGCCGGTTGGCGAAGGTCTAGTCGATCTATATGCCGGGCGGCGCATCATTTGTAGCCTAAAAGCGGTCGATGACCTGACCGACGTGCATGAGATTCAGATGATGTCCTTCCTGCGTATGACTGGCTGCAAGTTGGGCATGATTTTCAACTTCAATGTGACTGTGCTGCGCGAAGGGGTGCGGCGGGTGACCTTGGGGAATCCGCTAGCAGCCACGGGCTAAGGAAATTAAAAATTCAAAAGGCAAAATTATAAAAACCATCACTGGGCGGCCTTTTATAATTTTGCCTTTTGAATTTTCCTTTTTTCTTATCCGAGCGCCTGATCCAAATCCGCAATCAGATCCTCGGCACTTTCCAGCCCAATGGAGACACGCAGCAAACCGGGCGGGGTGCGACTGATAGGGCCTTCGCCAGAGGCGCGGTGTTCGAGCAAGCTTTCGACGCCGCCAAGGCTGGTGGCATGGGTAAACACCTTGATTTTGCCAGTGATCGCGAGCGCAGCGGGTTGACCGCCCGCTACTTCGAATGACAGCATCGCGCCCCAATCACACATTTGCGCCTTGGCAATAACATGACCGGGATGGCTGGGCAAACCGGGGTAATGCACCGCGCTCACGCGTGAATCATTATTTAGGAATTGCGCGATCTTATTAGCGGTCGCGGTGGCAATTCGCACCCGATGCGGCATAGTAGGAATGCTGCGCGAGAGCAGCCAACAATCAAAAGGCGAGGGAACTCCGCCGCCCAGCATTTGATACTGGCGCACTCGCTGTATAAATTCACCGTTTTCATCGCGGGCCACCACGATACCGCCTAACACATCGCTGTGGCCGCCGAAGTATTTGGTCGTAGAGTGCCAGACCACATCGCACCCTAGATCGAGCGGGCGCGACAAGATGGGGGTGGCCCAGGTGTTATCGCACACGCACAGCGCGCCGGCCTGATGGGCCAACTCAGACGCACGGCGAATATCCGCGATTTTTAGCAACGGATTTGAGGGGGTCTCCACCCAAACCAACTTGGTGTTGGGCCGCAATGCATTGGTAATGTTGTTGGCATCGGTCATATCCACAAACGAAGTCTGCAACCCCCAGCGTGCAAAGACGTCTTGCGAGGCATAGCGCACGCCGTGATACAGGTCATCCGGCAGGAGGATGTGATCGCCACTGCCCAGCGCCATCAGCAGGGCGTTGGCCGCCGCCATGCCAGAGCCAAATGCGATACCGACAGTGCCATTTTCCAAGGCAGCCACCGTGCGTTCCAGCGCGTTGCGGTTGGGGTTAGAAGCGCGGGTATAGACATCTTTGCCTTCGGGGAAAGTGCCATCTGTAGCACGCTGAAAGGTAGTCGCCAGCGTAATCGATGGGGTGACTGCGCCGGTGTAGGCCTCGATCTCACGGCCCAAGTGCACGGCTAGGGTGTCGATATTCATGGGCTGAAGATTACACTATCCTTCTGAGGTGTGCGAAGTGAGAACTGAATACTTATAGATTCCCCAAGTAAACATAGCGCATAAACCCCCCCGGTCTATTTGTAATTCGGACTGCACCCCTGGGAAACCTCGGAAACACGCGGAACAAGCCCATGATATTTCCAAATGACGCATTGTGTCTGGTTTGTTGAAAGCTTCTAGGCAAAAAGACGTATTGCGATTTACGTCGATTGATAGCAATTTTACGCATTTAGTCTGTTATACTAAAGTTGTATAGATTAGGCTTGGGAGAACCATTTTGGCTTGTTTTTGTATACGTTGAATGCATCTCCGCAACAGTAAAGTCAATTGTGTCTTACAAGGGAATAAACCTGTTGTTCATGTCACTTGCATCACAGTTCATCTCGGAGGAATCATGCTCACTTCTGGCTTTGCAGCGCATGCTCTCGGCAAGATTATTTGGCTGAGGGGTGGATTTGTTGCAGCTCTTGCAATTGCACCGCTTGTGCTGCTCACACAACCGGCTATCGCCGCCATATCCGCTCCAACACGTTATGTATCGATTGCTGGCAGCGATTCTAATCCTAGTAGTAACACCTGCACATCGTCTGGCAGTCCCTGCCGCACCATTCAACGTGCGGTGAATGTCGCCACTAACGGCGAAGAGATTGCCGTGGCTGCAGGAACATACGCCGAAAATGTGTCGGTGATCGGTAAAAATCTGACCCTTCAGGGGGGTTGGGATGCCGGGTTTAACACGCGCAACCCTAGCTCGAATGTCACTGTGATTGACGGCCAAAACCTCAATACAGCGATTTGCTTTACGGGTAGCCAATCGACCGTCGATGGTTTTACGATTACCAACGGCTACGCCAGTCTGTCGGGTGTTGCCGACGATCACACCTACAGCTGCGGCAGCCCATCCAGCCACGGCGGTGGTGTGTTGGTGCGTAGCAATTCCAATGTGACTATTGCCAATAACACGGTCATCAACAACACCGCCAACCGGCGCGGCGGCGGTATTTTTGTGGTGGATTCTGTCGCATCGATAAATAGCAACAAGGTATATAGCAACACGGCCAAACAGGGCGCAGGGATTTGGGGCGGTGGCGCTATGGACAACATTAATCTAAGCAACAAGCTGATTTCAATTAGCGGCAATGAGATCGCCTACAACAAAACGGTCACTAATACCGACAATTCGGTCACATTTGATAGCGACGGGGGTGGCTTGCTATTGAACTTCGGCTCGCTCTCGCAAGTGTTGAATAACCAGATTTACTCCAATACGATTCTGGCACCCGATGGCTATGGGGCAGCCCTGCGTGTGCAATTTGGTAGCACTTCTGTCATTAGCGGCAACCAGATTCTTAGCAACACCACGTATATCAACCCGCTGAATCAATTCTCCAGCACGCTGGGTGGCGGCATGGAATTGGTCGAGGCTTCGGCGCAGATTATCAACAATCGCTGGGAAAACAACGCCAGTGTTGCGATCAAAGTAGACAATGCGCCTTACGCCATTATCGAAGGCAATACCATTGTGAAGAATCGTTCAGATCGCGGCGGTGCGGGCATTTGGATCATTCGCCAGACCGTCTTTACGATTACAAATAACATAATCGCGGACAATATTGCTAATGGCAGCGCCGATGGTGGCGGCGGGATAAACCTCGGTGAGATTGGCCAGAATGGCGTAGGCAGTGGCCTGATCGCCAATAACCTGATCTATAACAATCGCGCCACTGGGCATGGTGGCGGTGGGATCGGCATGGTGGCCATGCCTGGGCCATTGGTAATTCGCAACAACCAGATTTACGGCAATCAAGCACGGGATGGGGCTGGCATGGCGATCGAAGATGCGCAGAACGTCATCGTAAATAGCAATCTTATTTATGGCAATACATCGAGCAGTGCGACCGCAGGTGTATATATTCGCGGTGGTACTAGTGCCACTACCTCGGTCATATCATTATTGAACAACTTCATCTACAAAAACGATGATTATGGTGTGAATGCCCAAAACACAGGGGGATTCACGCTCACCAATAATACGCTTGTCAACAATGCAGGCGTTGGCATTTCGGCGTATCCTGCCGTCGGGGGGCAGAACATCCGTTTGGTGAACAATATCGTGAGTCACCACGGTGGGTGTGCGCTGACAAATGGCCCCTACACCCTGACCAACAATCTGTTCTTTTTCAACGGTGGCAGTGGGTGTACCGCCACCACGGGTTTGACATCTAACCCTTTGTATGTGTCATTCGCGACCGATGACTTTAGGTTGAGCAATGGCTCGCCTGCTTTGGATACAGGGACAAGCATTGGTGCGCCCAGTACCGACTACTTTGGTAGTCCGCGACCACAGGGCAGCGGCATTGATATCGGCGCGCACGAATTCAACGTGTCCCAACAAGCCCAAACCATCACTTTTAATCCGAATCCATTGCCAGATCGCCCCGCTACCAATGCACCCTTCGTGGTGAACGCCAGCGCCTCGTCAGGCTTGGCGATTGCATTTGCGTCGAGTGGAGTTTGTAGCGTGGCACCGGTGAATAACACCCAAGCCACAGTAACTTTGAGCGGCATTGCAGGCAGTTGCACCATCACAACTACACAACCGGGCAATGGTTCTTATACTGCGGCCACACCAGTCGCCCGGCCGTTTCAGGTGACGTTGGTTGCGCAAAGCATTAGTTTTGGCCCAATTGCCGATAAGCTGGCTGGGGATGTGTTTCTGATTACGCCCACTGCCTCATCTGGGTTGGTCGTCAACCTGACCAGCAGCGGCGCATGCAGCGTGACAGGCAATCAGGTGATTGTCGGTGCTGTTGCGGGGACATGCAGCCTCAGCGCAACACAAACGGGCAACGCCACGTACAGTGCGGCGGGGCTGGTCACCCGTTCATTCAGTGTGCGGCAAACCCAGACGATTAGCTTTACACCTACAGCAACAATGTTTACCACCGATGCGCCCAGCCCCTTGGTTGCCACGGCCTCATCGGGATTGGGAGTGACGTTTAGCTCGTTGGACATAGGCATTTGCACGGTCAGTGGAAGCACTTTGACACTGACACGTGTCGCTGGCGCATGCCGGGTGGTGGCGGCGCAAGCAGGTAACGGCAACTTCGTGGCGGCTCCATCAGTCACACGCACCCTCTCAATCGTAAAACAAAGCCAATTGATTAATCTGGATCCAATCTCAGATAAACTGGTCACCGATCAACCCTTCGATGTGGTTGTCAACACCACCTCAAATTTGTCGGTCACGTTGACTCTGAGCGGCGATTGTTCGATCAGCGCAAGAACAGTGACACTGCTTGGCGTCGCCGGCGAATGCACCGTGACTGCACACCAGAGCGGCGATGCCACCTATCTTGCAGCGGTAACGGTGTCTCGGACATTTTTGATTCAGGCCATCAGCCAGGCGATCACCCTTGAACCCATCCCAAATAAATTGATCACGGACCTACCCTTTACGGTGGTGGCTACTGCCAGTTCGGGCTTGCCAGTCAGCTTTCAAGCGAGTGGCGTTTGCGAGATCTTTGGCGATCAGATTGTGCTGCAGCAGATCACGGGGGTATGCACGATCACCGCAACCCAAGCTGGCAACAGCATGTATGCTCCGGCCGGGCTAGTAACAATCGACTTTGCGGTGATAAATATATTAAAGCAAACTCAGTCGATTACGATTCAACCGGTCCTGGATACATTTGTTGGAATAGAGCCGATTCAACTGTTTGCTAGTGCATCTTCTAATCTACCGGTGAGCTATGCTACGCGCACGCCAGCGGTGTGTAGCATCTCCGGCACAATTGTCACCCCAGTGGGCCCTGGCACATGCAAATTGGATGTGACCCAAGCAGGCGATACAAACTACAATCCAGCCACACCGGTTGTCATCGAATTTGTAGTTCGCTTGGCGAAAAACAAACTATTCTTGCCGAGCTTGTTTGCTTAGAACCTATCTCTAAACCGTTCACGTCCGCATCCTTCGACTTCGCTCAGGATGCTTACACATCAGTTTAGAGATAGGTTCTTAGATCTACTTCGATAGAAGTGTGATGTCGTGGGGGGCAATATTTCCAAATGACAAACACAGGAGAAAAAATAAATGAACGATCCCCGAAGATTTTTACGTGCCGTTATTGCAACGGCCGTGGGTACAGCCAGCGCAGCAGCAGCTGTACTGGCGCTCAGTTTGCCAAATGTGGCAATCGCTGCACCAGAAGCACCAGAGCTGCTTTATGTATCAACGTCTGGCAGTGACTTGAGTTCCACTTGCGCAATTACCGCGCCTTGTCTGACCATTCAACGAGCCGTCGTGGTTGGTGTAGATGGGGATACGATTAATGTCGCAGCAGGCACCTATACCCCTGCCGCACCCATTGTGGTGACTGAAAGTCTGACGATTCAAGGTGTAGGTGCGGCCACCACTATTTTGGATGGGGCCAACAACAAACGCCTGTTCCAAATCGAAGCTGGCGCAACGATCAGCGGGTTCACCATTCAAAATGGCGATTCCGATGGCGGAAGTGGGGTTTGGGTCAATGTAGATCCGAATTTTGCCGTGTCGCTTGGCACTGTCAATATTGTGAACAACAAGTTATTGACCAATAAGGCAACCCTGGGCGGTTTCCCCATCGGCAGCGCACTTAAGGTGGATGGGGCGCTTGTCAATATCACCAACAACATCATCCAGGGCAATTTGCGCTCTGCCGTGCGGGTGGCAAGTAGCGCCGGTGCCACCTTCAGCGACAACACTTTTCAGAACAACACATCGACCACCGATGGTGCGGCAATCTGGCTGGATGGCCAATCCATCTTCACCGTGATGAGCAACACGTTTACGGGCAACACCGGTGCGAATGGCGGCGCAATTGCGGTGAGCAAGCTGATCAGCACCGGCGTTATTTTGAGCAATACGTTTCAAAGCAACACCGCTGCCGAACTGGGCGGGGCGATCTATGTGAATGGCGTAACCAACACGCTGACCATCTCAGCCAACAAGATTTTGTCGAACACCGCAGCGCGTGGGGCTGGGATTGGCTCGACCGGGCCATCGCAGTTTTTGATCAGCAACAACGAGATTGCCTACAACAAGATCAACGGTGCCGGGGCCAGCGGCGGGGGTGTCCGTTTTGACACGGGTGCAGGCGGCACACTTGACGGCAACCAGATTCATCACAACGAAGCTCCCACCGGCTACGGCGGTGGCGTTGATGTGGATAACGGTGGCATCACCATGATCAAGAATAACGTCATTTACAACAATGTAGTTTCCTCAACTAATGCCGGTGGAGGTATTCGTGTGACCGGCTCGCCCTCCACCCAGCTGACTGGCAATACAATTTATAGCCATAGTGTCAATGCGTTGTTCCTAAATACGACCGGTATAGCGACCATCTCTGCCAACCAGATTTTGTCCAACAGTGGGCGAAGCGATGGCGGCGGTGTGCGTATTGACAGAGTTGGCTCATTCAGCTTTCTTACCAACACGCTCGCAAATAACAGCGTTGCTTTTGGTAACACGGGCCTGGGTGGTGGTATGAGTGTCTTTAGTTCTACTGGCACGATTCAGGGCAACCTGTTCAGCAACAATCGTTCTGGCATATACGATGGCGGCGGCGCACTGGTAATCTCTGAGCGCAGTACCATCACAGTGAAAGCCAACACCTTTACGGCTAATGTGGCTGAATTTGGCTCAGCGATTGCGGTGATTGGCACAAATGGCGGCAGCACCGTCATCGACAGCAATTTCATCACCGGCAATCTACAAAGCGACCCCGGCGGCGCGGTGGACGGTGCGATTGAAATCCGTACGGCGGTCAATCACCCAATCACCATCGTCAACAATGTGCTGGCGAAAAATATCTATCGCAACTTTGGTGGCACGCCCGTGCCCGGCACAGGCACTGGTGTGCGTTGCGGTGAGGGCACAACCTCGCCCATTTTGTTGATGAATAACACGTTCTATGCCAATGGCGACCGCGCGGTGAATGTGGCTGGCTCTACTCTAGGAACCCCTTGCTCGTCTACCATCATGTTGATTAACAACATTCTGGCCGGACACACTACCAAGGGCATCAACTCGACTGATGTAGGGGCGGCGGCGGTCATCTCGACCAGCTACAACGTGTTTAGCAGCAGCATGGATGCCAACGGCAGCGTCGTCGGCCCTGGCAACCTGACCGCCGACCCCAAGTTTGTCGCGGTTGCCAGCAACGATTTTCACCTAGGCACGGGTTCGCCGGCCATCGACGCGGGCACCAACACCAACGCCCCGGCCAAAGACATCGCAGGGATTACCCGTCCGTTTGGGGTAAAGGTCGACGTTGGTGCGTATGAGTTCACCACGGCAGTTTCGCAGACAATCGTGTTGAATCTACCGGCTAGCAAGTTGGCCACCGATGGGCCCTTTACTGTGACAGCAACCTATTCATCCAGCGGGGCAGCTACGTTTAGCGCTGGCTCAGCCAACGTATGCACGATTGCCGCCAATATGGTCACGCTGGTGGCGGCTGGCAACTGTGTGGTCACTGGCACCGCACCTGCAGATGGCAGTTATTTTGCCGCAACGATCAGTGGAACGATTGTGGTTAGCAAGGCGGCACAGCTTGTGACGTTGGGTGCGTTATTGCCCAAGGTCACCACGGATGTGCCCTTTAGCGCGACCGCTACTTTTTCGGCGACTGGCCCAGCCACATTTAGTGCAGGCCCAGCCAGTGTATGTGCAATTGCTGGCGCAACGGTGACGCTGGCCGGTAGCGGTGCCTGTGCGATCACCGCGACGGTCGCCAGCGACAGCAAATATCTGGCGGGCGGTGCGACGGGTTCGTTCACGGTCAGCAAAGTCACACAGACGATCAGCTTTGGGCCGTTGGCCAACAAGGTCGTGACGGATGGGCAGTTCACAGTGGTCGCAACTGCGACATCAAACTTGTCGGTGACATTCACAGCAGGGGGTGTGTGTACGGTGAATAATGGCGTCGTGACACTGACTGGCAGTAGTGGAACTTGCACCATTACCGCCACTCAAGTTGGCAATGCGGTGTATTCGCCTGCACCGGATGTACCCCAGACGTTTAATGTGTCGGACCCCAGCAAACAGAATCAAACGATCAGCTTCAGTGCCCTGCCTGCAACGGTGGGAGTGGGTGCATCGATTAACTTGAGCGCGTCGGCTTCCTCTGGTTTAACGGTGAGCTTCTCGTCATTGACCCCTTCGATCTGTGCGGTGAGTGGAACGGCAGCCAGCACGACAGCTGCGGGCACGTGCACTATTCAGGCTGCCCAGTCTGGCAATAACCAGTTCAACCCCGCCGCAACCGTTACGCGAAGTGTGAATGTGGTCGCGGTGTCGTCGTCAGTGGTGACCGGCACAATTTCAACCACAGGTGGCTCGCTAAGCTTTGTGGACACCGACGGTGGAAGTGTGACTGTGGACGTGCCTGCAGGCGCGGTGACAGGAACGATTGAGTTGGTGTATGTCGATCAGGCCGGCCCAGTCGCTCCGGGTACCTTTCAGTTCGCAGGGCGCAGCTTCTCGTTGAATGCTTACCGCGAAAATGGGCTGGTCGATGACTTTGTCTTCCAGCAACCCGTGACCGTGGTGGTGCAATATACCGATGCAGAAATTGGCAGCATTGGCGAAGGTGCGCTGACGCTATATTTCTATGACGAAGCAGCCAGTGGTTGGTCAAGAGTGGGGATTACGGTGGTGTCGCGTGACCCAGCCAACAACCGCATCACTTTCCAGATCAGCCATCTGACCGAGTTTGCGTTGGGGGGGTTGCGGCAGATGTATCTGCCGATGTTGAAGAAGGGCTAGTCGCCTATCGCGCTTTTTAACGCAAAGACGCAGAGGCGCAAGGACGCAGAGAAAAGAAAACCTTTGTGTCTCTGCGCCTTTGCGTCTTTGCGTTAAGTCATATTCAGTTGCTCAAGCACAAGTGTGACTGGCCCATCGTTGACCAGACTCACTTGCATGTCGGCCCCGAACATACCGGTTTGCACGGTTAACCCTTGCGCGCGCAGTTGAGCTACAAAATGCTCAATGAGTGGCGCGGCCACCTCTGGCCGGGCTGCTAGAACAAAGTCGGGGCGGCGGCCTTTACGGGCTTCACCATACAAGGTGAACTGCGAAATCACCAGCGCCGCACCGTGGACTTCTTGCAGCGAGCGGTCAAACCCCGAAGGCCCATCCAATGCCGGGAAAATGCGCAAACCAGCGATCTTCTGCGCCAACCAATCGGCTTGCGCCATGGTGTCAGTATGGGTGATGCCGACCAGTAGTACGACCCCCTGATCGATTTGTCCAACAATTTCTTCGCCTACACTCACCGAAGCTTGAGTCACGCGCTGTAGAATCACTTTCATTGCAGTTAAGTCTATATGTAAGTCTATCTGATCGAGTCTTACTGAACAAAACGACAACTATGGTCCCAGATACACAAGTCAATGAACCCTGCGAGTATGGCTATCGCGCCAGCGGCCCTACCACCCTAAAATGCGCCAAATGCGTCCGCCCACTGATGGTCAAAGATGCAAAGCAAACACCAGTGGGTTACGTTTGCCCCAACTATGTGAAAGGGCGGATTGCTGCCTCTTACAACGCTGGCCCACAACACTATGTGGTGGCAGGTGTCATTGCATTGGTGTTGGGGGTCGTGGCAGGTTTCGCGCTCAGCTTTGTGTCACAGGTAGGTTTTTTTGGATTCATATTGATGACATTTGTGGGGCCAGCCGCAGGCGGCATCATCGCCGAGGCAATTCGTGTTCCGCTTAAGAATATGGGCAAAGTGCGCGGCCAATATATCTGGTTGGTGGCGGCCATTTGTGTAGGCGTGGGGGCCGCGCCATTTCTGCTGCTTCCGGCGCTTTTGTCGCTACTTGCGGGCAGTCTGGGTATTATTGGCAGTTTGATTGGGCTGTATGGTCTAGGCGTAACGATTGCGACGCTTATTGCGCGGTTACGTATTTAGCCCTTGCATTATTTAACGCAGAGGCGCAAAGACGCAGAGAAAAGAAAACCTTTGCGTCCTTGCGCATTTGCGTTGAAAAATCTTTATAGATCACTTCGACTGGATGCTCGGAAGGGCAATCCCCGCTAAAACCAACCCGATTCCCATCACTTGCACAGCACTAAGTGACTCATGTAAAAAGAACACGCCGATCAGCGCGGCCAGCGGCACCTCGGCAATCACAATCAGGCTAACGATGCGCCCGGAGAGTTTGCTAAGCGCCCAATTAAAGAGCGCATAGCCGGTCATAGTCGGGCCAAGCGCCAACACTGTAATGGCTGGGATGGCTGACCAGTTCATCTGGGTAAATACGGGCTGACGTGCGCTCAGTAATGCAATAAGCAACAGCGTACATCCGCCAAACACAAACGTATAGGTCAATGTGGTGACAGGATGGGTGTTGGCGCCAGTAGTAAGCGCGAGTTGTCGACTGAGGAGCGTATACAGTGCTTGCAGCAAAGCACTGGCCAGACCCACAAGTGCGCCGAGCGGGTTTCGCAACAAAGCAGTGGGGTCATATAACTGCACGATTAAGGCACAACCCAACAGCGAAATGAGCATGGCGATGAGTTGGTAGCCTGTGAGACGTTCTTTGAGAAACAAGTATGAACCCAAAGCCACAAACACCGGATAGACATACACTAATACGATGCCAATCGCTGCGCCATTTAACTTAATCGAATAAACAAACGCTGTCTGGTAGATGCCAATCCCAATGACACCGGAGAGCAGCAGCAACTTGAGTTGCTCACGATTGACTCGCAACAGATCTGGTCGGACTAGCCATAGCCCCAGTAGCAACGTCACTGATGTGATCACCACGCGCCAGAATGCCAATGCAATCGGCGCAAGTGCAAAGTTGTCTTGAACGAATTTGACGCCAGGTCCGGTCAATGCCCAGCATAGAGCAGCGCCAATACTGATGAAGTAGCCTGCGCGAGGATGATCTTGCATGTAAAAGGATAATATCAAACCGCGATTCTAAAAATTCCGTATTACGATATAGACCATGACTTTCAACTTCACGGCCGTTATCTTCGATATGGATGGCACACTGTTCGACACCGAAAATCTATGCTCGCAGTGTGAGATTCGTGCCTGCGCAGAAATGGGTTACACCATGACCCCTGAAATTTATTTGGGCACAGTTGGCTTGCCGTCCCATGGTGAGCGTGGTTGGCGGGCCTTCCTGCTCGGCCACTATGGCCCGGATTTCCCGATTGATGAAGTGGCACGCCGTACTCGCCGCTACATGAACGAAGAGATTGCGCAAAACGGCTTGCCGATTAAACCAGGTGCATCCGAGTTGTTGGATTGGTTGGACGCCAACCATATCCCACGCGCCATCGCCAGCTCGTCGGCGTGCGAGAACATTGCACATCATTTGGAGCGTGTCGGCTGGACCAACCGAATCGATCTATTTGTAGGCGGCGATGAAATCGCGCACGGCAAACCTGCGCCAGACATCTTTCTGGAAGCCGCCCGCCGTCTATGTGTGTCACCGCTCCAATGCGTGGCATTCGAAGACTCCGAAGCAGGTGTGCGTTCGGCACACGCAGCCGCCATGCATGTCATTATGATCCCCGACCTCAAACTGCCATCAGACGAAGTGCGGGCTTTGGCAAATCACGTGTTGCCTTCGCTGAATGAGGCGC
>JANMVQ010000127.1:0-9442 GCA_031392845.1 Chloroflexota bacterium | reverse complement strand
CAATCGTCAAACGTCAAACGTCAAACGTCAAACGTCAAACGTCAAACGTCAAACGTCAAGCGTCAAACGTCAAACGTCAAACATCAAACATCAAATGTCAAACATCAAACATTAAACAACATAATGTATAACCTGAGCAGATAAAGCGTAGATTGTAGTAACGATGCGTAGAGGCGCAAGCGCAGCTGCCGGAATTGCTGGGTACATTTATGGCCTGTTGTCCTTGATACGAATTGACGCGAGCGCTTGCATCCCTATAATCCCAGCTAATCGGCTCGAACATTCCCACCCACTAGCTCACGGGCCGAACAATTGACAATTCAATATTCAAGGCTAATTAAGACTGATAGGAGAAAACGCATGATCAATAAACGTTTGCTCAATCTGTTGGGACTGGTCGCTGCGGCATCGATGATGCTCGCCGCTTGCGCCGCCCCAGCAGCCGCCCCCGCCGCTCCGGCAGGGCAGAAACCCGCCGAAAAAGCCACCGCTGCACCCGCGCCAACCGATGCCCCGAAGCCGACCGAAGCCCCTGCCGCAACTGCCGGTGGCAAAACTGTCACCTTGGGTTTCCAGCAGGAGCCAAGTGCACTGTCGCCCTATTTCTCGGTGCAAACCTTTGCCTGGTGGGCGTCGATGTTAGTCAACGTCGATTTATGGACCTATGACGACAAAGATCAACCAGTGCTGGAATTGGCAGAAGCGGTGCCCAGCGCGAAGAACGGCGGCGTCTCGGCAGATGGCAAAACCATTACGATCAAACTCAAGAAAGGTTTAAAGTGGAGCGATGGTCAGCCAATCACCTCTGCTGACTTGAAGTTTACTTACGAGCAGATCATGAAGCCGGAGAACACCGGTATCACCAGCCGAAGCGGCTGGGACAAGATTGACAAGGTGGCAACCCCGGACGAGCTGACGACCGTCTTTACTTTCAAGGAAGTTTACGCACCTTGGCAGTTGCTCTTTTCGTTCACCCAGGGCTCACTCATGCCCATGCATGTGCTGAAGGACCTGAAGACGCTGGATGGCAGCGATTGGGTGCTGAAGGGCACGGTGACTCACGGCCCCTTCAAAGTAACGGAAGTGGTGAAGGGTGACCGGATTGTGCTGGAGGCCAACGACCTATATTGGCGCGGTCGCCCCAAGCTGGATAAGATCTTTATCAAGATTGTTCCCGATCGTGATGCATTGCTGGCCGGTCTGCGGGCTGGTGATGTCGATATCGGGGTGGACTTCGCCGAATCCAATATCCCCGATATTGAAGGCTTGAAGGATCAGCTGAATCTGTTCGCGGTACCGGGCCCAGCATTTGAACATTATCTGTTCAATATGGGCAACAAGTGGCCCGCCGCATTAACAGCCGATCAGAAAGACAAAATCTGCCCATTTCAGGATCTAAAGGTGCGCCAGGCGTTCCTATATGGGATCGACCGCTTTACGATTGCGGACAAGCTGCTATTTGGCAAGACCAAAGTCGTAGCCGGTCTGTGGCCCAACAGCGCCTTCGAAGACCCAGAACTGAAGCCATATCCATTTGAACCAGAGAAGGCCAAAGCATTGCTGGATGAAGCTGGTTACAAGGCCAGCGCCGATGGCATTCGTGTCGGCAAATGCGGTGGCAAAGATGCCAAATTGTCCTTCCGTCACAGCACTACTACGCCGAATCAGTTGCGCGCCAATGTGCAGGCCATTGTGCAGCAAAACCTCAAGGACATCGGCATCGAATTCACCCCGGACAACAAGCCGAGCGACGTTTTCTTTGACACCTTTGCCAACAATGGCACCCTAACCAGCGGCGGCTACGAGTTGGGTGGTTACACCACCCAATTTGTCAACGGTGGCGACCCCGATCCGGGCGACAACTTCATGATCAGCGGCATTCCGACGGCCGAAGCCAACGGTGGCAACTACTATCGTTTGGAGGATGAAGAGCTGGATAAGCTCTCGAAAGAGCAGGCCAGCGTGGCCGATCCAGCCAAACGCTTGGCCATCATTCGACAGATGCAGAAGGTGATGTACGACAAGGCGTATGTCATCCCAATGTATGCCCGTTTGAGCGTAAGCGCCTCCACCAAGCGTGTGACCGGCTTGAAGCCCGGCCCAACGACAGACCAAGTGTGGAACCCATACGAGTGGGATGTGACCCAATAAGTATGAATTGAGAAGTATGAAGTATGAAGTGTGAAGTGTGTATGGGGTATACCACTTCATATTTGATACTTCATAACTTCATACTTTAAATGAGCACCTACATTTTCCGCCGCATGCTACAGGGTTTGATCATCCTATTGATTATTTCATTTGTGACATATGGGCTGACCACGCTGGCAGGCAGCCCGATTTCGCAATACACAAATAATCCGCGTATCTCGAAGGAAGACCGCGACCGCATCGCGCGCGAATTGGGCGTGGATCAACCCATGCCGGTGCAATATTGGGGCTGGTTGAAAAAAGTCGCCACGGGTGATTTTGGGTTTTCATTTACGACCAAGGAGCCCGTCATCAAAATCATTGCCGCACGCTTGCCAAAAACTTTGATCTTGATGGGCGCAGCCGAATTGGTGATTGTGCTCATTTCCCTGACAGTTGGGGTACTCCAGGCGGTGAAACAGTATTCGGTGTTTGATAATGTGGTGACCGGTATTTCGTTTGTAGGCTACTCAATGCCCATCTTCTTTATTGCACTCAGCCTGATTTTGATCTTTGCAGTTGGATTGAAAGACTTGAGCCGGCAACCCGGCTGGGGTTGGGTGCCGTATTTGCCAACCGGGACTGCAGTATGGGATGAGAAGAACCCTGGCGAATGGATCCGTAATATGATCTTGCCAATCGCCAGCCTGACCATTATTCAAGTGGCCGGCTACTCGCGCTACGTTCGGAGTGCCATGCTAGAAGTGCTGAGCCAAGATTATGTCCGCACCGCGCGTGCCAAAGGGCTGCTGGAGAAAGTGGTCATCGTCCGACACGCGCTCAAGAACGCGGCGCTGCCATTTATCACGGTTGTCGGTTTGGATATACCGTTTCTGCTTGGCGGAGCCATCGTCACCGAGCAGGTATTTTCCTGGGCAGGCATGGGGCGCTTGTTTGTAGAGTTTGCAGGCAAAAGTGATTACCCAGTCATTATGGGTATTCTCATGCTAGTGGCCGCAGCAGTTGTGCTTTTTAGTATTCTGACCGATGTTGTTTACACCGTGTTCGATCCACGGATCAGACTTAATTAGAAATAAAAACAATGGCACTTGCAATAGACGCTAGCGACGGTAAAACCAATCGCTTTGATGAAGCCAGGCTGAAGTCAGTCTCGCCGAATCAGTTGCTTTGGCGACGATTTCTGCGCCACCGCGCCGCAGTCATGGGCGCTATTGGCTTGCTGTTTGTCGCCTTTTTTATCGTGGTAGGTTCGCTGCTGGTGCCCGTGGACCAGTCGGTTCGGCCTGATCCGCAGAACATTTTGGCTGGGCCAAGCCTGACCGGAACAGCAAAATCTCCTGCGCATTTGTTTGGCACAGATCAGATTGGCCGCGACATTTTTGCACGTATTTTGTATGGCGGCCAAATTTCATTGGCAATTGCAGTGCTCTCACTCACACTTGGCACCATCGTGGGTATTGTTGTGGGCGGTGTATCCGGTTACTTGGGCGGGTGGATCGACACTGTCCTCATGCGCTTCACCGAAGCGATTCTATCGATCCCAGGCCTATTTCTGTTGATCGTGCTTGGTAAATTGCTGGTGCCCAAAATGCCCTCATCGATTCAATTCTTTGGTCGGGGCATCAGCGGTAGCGTTGTCGTCGTCATCCTGGTCATTGGCCTGACCTCGTGGATGTATGGCGCTCGCATCGTGCGCGCCAGCATTTTGAGCCTGCGTGAGCGCGATTACATTTCGGCATCTCAGGCGTTGGGGGCAAACCGCATGCGCATTTTGTTCACCCATTTGATTCCAAATACGATTGCACCGATCATTGTGACGGCCACGCTAGGGCTGGTCAACGCCATTACCTCGGAAGCCTATGTCTCGTTTCTGGGGCTGGGCGTGCAGGACCCACCCACGGCCAGTTGGGGCAACATGATCAGTCAATCTCTCAATCACATGCAGAAAACCCCGCCGGTTTGGTGGATGTGGTTTTTCCCCGGTATTTTTATTACACTGACTGTTTTATTTATCAATTTCATTGGCGATGGCCTACGCGACGCATTTGACCCGCGCCGCAGAGTGTAGGAGTGTTGATAAATTTGTGCTCCCAGTGTTGTCTTGCTTATTTTTGCTATCGGCTATTCAATTTAACTATTCAAGCATTATCGAAACTGACGAATTGGTTAGCAGTACGAATATGCTTGTATGGCGATGGTTTTCTAGATTTCAAGTAAAGGAGAGAAGATATGACAGTTAATTCGACTCAACGCAGATATACAGCACTCAGTCTGGTCGCCGTGACTGGAATTGTGCTAAGTGCTTGCCAACCCCAACGCGCAGCCGCACCGGCTGCGCCAGCCGCACCGGTTGCTATGCAAACCAAAGTGTTGCGAGTCAACACCGGTGCTTTCCCTGATAACCTGGATCCACAAAAGGCCTCTTTCGTCAACGAAATCGGGCATCTCAAGCTGATTTACGAAGGCTTGATGAAGTTCGATGAGAAGCTGGCAACGGTGCCCGGCAGCGCCGAGAAGTACGATGTCAACAAAGACGCGACCGAGTTTACATTCACCATTCGCAAAGGTCTGAAGTACAGCGATGGCGAATTGTTAAATGCCAAGCGCTTTGAATACTCCATCATTCGCAATATTAATCCGCAGACGGCGGGTGAATATGGCACTGTTACCAACGAGGTAGCGGGCGCACCAGAATGGCAGGACAACTACGCCACGGCCAACGATTCCAAAGAGACCGATGCGGCCAAGAAGAAAAAGGCCGCTGCCGACGCGGTCAAAGCTGAAGCCACCGTGCGCGCCAGCGTACAGGCCTTGGGCGCAGATGGCAAGCCCTGTCAAGAGGGTGCAGACGGGTATAAGCAGGAAGACTGCCTGACGCTCAAGATGAAATTGAGCAAGCCAGCGCCCTATTGGCCAACCGTCATGGCACTGTGGGTCACCTTCCCAGCCAAAGAAGCCAACATCGACAATGGCAAATATCAGGACTGGTTTAATTACGCCAAGTATCAGGTGGGTAACGGGCCTTTCGTAATGAACTCGCTTGAGCCCTTCGTCAAAGCCAAATTTGCCCCCAACGAGAATTACTATGGCGGCAAGGCCAAATATGGCATCGAATACAGCTATGTCACCGACACTGCGGCTGCCTTCCAGGCCTATAAGAGTGGTGACTTTGATGTGGTGGGTCTGGCAGCAGAAGACTTGGCAACGGTGCAAAACGACCCCGATCTGAGCAAGCAAGCACTGATTAACCCAGGCTCCTGCACGACAGCGTTGCAATTTCGCAACTTCAAGGCCCCCTTCGACGATCCCAAAGTACGCCAAGCTTTTGCTTATTCACTGGATCGCGCCCGCTGGGTGAAGGATGTGCTGAAAGGTTTGGGTAGCCCAACTTTAACCTGGATTCCCAAAGGTTATCCCGGCTACAAAGATGGCGAGAGCCGTTTTGGTTTTAATGCCGATCAGGCCAATAAACTGATCGCCGAATCAAAATATAAGACGGTGGCTGGCTTGCCACCCATTGTCCTCACTTTTGGTGATACCCCACGCAACCGCACCCGCAATGAATGGTTGGCGGCACGCTTCACAGAAGTGTTTCAGGGCATCAAAGTTGAATTGCGCCCAGTCGAACCCACCGCATTTACTGCCGAACAGAAAGATAAGAAAAGTGGTCTTCAGATGTTCCTAGGCGGTTGGTGCGCCGACTATCCGGATCAACAGAACTGGCTTAGCGTGTACTTTCAGAGCAAAACCACATTTGCCAATCGCATTGGCTATGTCGGTGAAGCTTATGACAAGTTGATTGCGCAGGCAGATGTCGAACTGGACGCCAAAAAACGTACTGATCTATATCAGCAGGCTCAGGATCAACTCGTCACTGACCTGCCGGTGGCCTTCTTCTGGAACAACGTCAACTCGTATTTGGTTAAGCCTTGGGTGACTGGCTACAAGGTTACGCCCCAGGATGGCTTGTTTGCAGGCGATGTTGTGCCTTTGACACTTGAAGTGGCTGATCATTAAAGCGTGAGGTGTGGAGCGTAGGGCGTGAGGCGCAGTCTTTGCACATCACTTACGCCTTACGCTCCACGCCTCGCATGTATTAACTCCTCATGATTGAATATATCGTCCGTCGACTCCTGTGGACCATTCCCGTGTTGTTGATCATCTCGGGGATTACGTTCCTGTTTATGCATGCCGCGCCAGGTGGCCCATGGGACGCGGATGATGCCGAACGTGGCAAAGAGATGCCCGCCACCATGCGCAAACTCCTCGATCAACAGTTTGGTCTGGATAAACCATTGTGGCGACAGTTCACCTCATATTTGATAGGCGACTTCGACGCTGAGGGCAGCTTCAATTGTGGGGCCGTGTGCGGCAATCTTGGCCCCTCGTTCAAGCAGCGCGGCAAGACGGTGCAGGGCATTTTGTTTGGCGCGCCCACTGAAGAACAAAGCGTGCTGAATTCCAAGTTTGGGTATTCGCTGCGCATGGCGATCTATGCCCTGATCTTTGCCGTGGCATTGGGTGTGCCAGCCGGGGTTATCGCCGCCCTTAACCAAAACAAGCCCATTGATTACGCCGTCACCTTTATTTCGAATACCGGCGTAGCGGTGCCCAGCCTGGTCATGGGTATTTTGCTGATTGTCGTTTTTTCAGCATGGTTGCGCTGGGTTCCAGTCGTTGCTTCTTCCTGGGATGGGGTGGCGGTCTGGATTTTGCCGACGTTTTCGCTCGGTTTAGGCACGTTGGCCCGCATCGCCCGCTATATGCGCGCCTCTGTGCTGGACATCATGCGGCTCGATTTCATTCGCACCGCCCGCGCCAAAGGGCTACAGGAGCAACTGGTGGTATGGCGACATATGTTCCGCAACGCACTGATTCCCCTTATCACGATTCTTGGCCCAGCCTTGGCCGGGTTAATCGTCGGCGGCATCACCATTGAATTCATGTTTACCTTCCCCGGAATCAGCGGCGATTTTGTGCGAGCGATTGGCAACCGGGACTACTCGATGATCATGGGTACCACCCTCCTGTTCGCTGTGCTCATCGTGTTTGCCAATCTAATGGTGGATGTGTTGTATGGCGTGGTCGATCCACGCATTCGAATTGAATAATGGCACAAACAACGACCCTTTCAGGCAAATCTGTTATCAGCACAACTGCCCCATTAGCGAATACTTCACAAAGCCAATGGGCCCAAGCTTGGCGACGTTTACGACGCAACAAAGCAGCAGTGGCAGGCTTTTGCATCATCGTTTTCTTTGTGCTGGTCGCAATTTTGGCTCCGCTGATTTCGCCTCAAAATCCACTTGAAGATCACAGCGGCAAGGATTATTCTCCGCCGTTCTGGCAGGCTGCTTCACCGGCTGGCAAAACATTTGACCCTGGGTTTATTCTTGGCACCGATGATCATGGCCGCGATGTCTTGAGTCGGCTGATCTATGGCACGCGCACCTCATTGGTGGTGGGATTACTGCCAGTTGCCCTCATTTTGATTTTCGGCTGCTTGATTGGATTTGTATCGGGTCTGGCCGGTGGTTGGGTCGATAACCTGTTGATGCGGGTCACCGATGTGTTTTATGCCTTTCCGGATGTGTTGTTTTTAATTCTGGCTCAGGTAGCCTTTGGCGATACTGTGTTTGGCAAAACTTGGAATGGGTTATTGCTTTTCATGATGTCGCTGGCCCTGATCTCATGGGTCGGTCTGGCTCGGTTAACCCGTGGCTCAACTCTCACAATCAAGGGGCGCGACTATATTGATGCCGCTCGCGGTTTGGGGCTGTCCAATTGGCAAATCATGATGCGCCACGTATTGCCCAATAGCCTGAGTGTCATTGTTGTGTGGGCGGCTTTTGCCATCCCTTCATTTGTGCTCACTGAAACGGTGCTGGGTTTTTTGGGTATTGGACTCAAACCTGCCATTCGGTTGAGCGAAATATTCATTGCCAGTTGGGGCCGCTTGTTGCTGGATGGCCGATCGAATTTTGCCAGCCAGCCCTGGTTTATGGGATGCACCGCAATCGTGATCGCCATCTTCGTTGTGGCGTTTACTTTTTTTGGCGATGGCTTGCGCGATGCTCTCGATCCTCGGCAGAAGTAAAATTGCGTAGAGACGCGAAATTTCGCATCTCTACTATCTAATATGAAACTCACTGGCAAAACCTGGAAATACGGGGATGACGTTAACACGGATGTCATCTTTCCCGGCAAATACACTTACACGATGACCAATGTCGCCGATTTCAAAAAAGTCGCGCTCGAAGATTTGGACCCAGAGTTTGCGAAGAACGTGCAACCGGGTGATATTGTGGTGGCAGGCAAGAATTTTGGCTGCGGCTCTTCGCGCGAGCAAGCCGCGGTGTGTTTCAAGATTTGCGGAGTAAAGGTAATCATTGCTAAGTCGTTTGCCCGCATCTTCTTCCGTAATTGCGTTAACAACGGCGTGTTGCCTGTCGTCTGTTCTGAAGCGGTTGATACTATCAAAATGGGCGACGAGGTCACAGTCGATCTCGAAGCCAATACTGTTCAAGTGCTAAGCACTAAGGATTCAACGCTCAGCACTTTCTCTTTTCCGCCACTTTCCCAGTCTGTCACCGACATCATCGACGCAGGCGGGTTGATTCTCATGTTGCGTAAGAAGCTAGGCACCGAGCATTTGCCGATGCCGGAGATGAAGTTTTCTGCGGAATAAACTAATACCAATTAAGTCGAGTGTTCACCGAAACATCACCAGCTTCGGTCATGCTGTTAGTGCGCGTGTTGATCAGCAATAGCTTACCCACCAAGACTGATGGGCCAGGCAAGCCGCGTAGCCAGGCAATCACGGCAATCCATTGCCCATCTGGTGACACTGCTATATTGCCCGTGGCCGAGTAATTCATTTTGGCCGTGTGCAAATTGCCGTTATTTGTATCAATCCATTGCACTATAGAATTAGATCGGTCACACCGATCCCGTCGCACCAGCGTTTGACCATTGCGTGAGAGCGCAAAAAATGCCGCGCAACGAACCACGGCCGAAGGTAATCGACTAAGAAGATAACTATTCGATTCACGTTCACGTGCCACCAGCAAATGATCCCCATCAACAAATAAGACATCATCGCCCCACCAGGCTGCAAATTGCAGATCGCGCAACCCATTGGCCCAGGTGGTTAGGCAGCGCGCAAATATAACCTGATTGAAATCGATCTGCGTAAAGCAGCGCCATGTGGGTAACTGTAGCAATGACAGATAGAAAATTCGGCTAATTCCAGACAAGTTCCATGGAGAGTGGAACTATGTAATCAGGCCAA
>JANMVQ010000109.1:0-8173 GCA_031392845.1 Chloroflexota bacterium | reverse complement strand
ATGGCGGTGGCCCTGGCGGTTGGTTTTCAGAAAGTTTGTTGCGATCGAGGGGAATCTGCGCTTGACCCGTGTATAGCCACTCTCAAAGCACATCACTCACATTAGCTACAACTCACTTCATTGGCTGTCAGCCTTTCTTACATTGTTTCGTAGGACAAACACTATCGGATCGATCACTTCACTCTCTTCACTCTGAATCACGGCAACCACATACGCGCCGCGCCAATGGACGAATCGGCCATGCCGTAATACACATCCAAATATGAAAGCTTACCGGCATTCATGTGCAAGTCCACCCCGGTAGGGAAAACCACATTCGGCACGATGCCCTGGCGTTCTTCGGTAACCAACGGTTGCAAGATAGGTTGAG
Source organism: Chloroflexota bacterium (assembly GCA_031392845.1). GTDB lineage: Bacteria > Chloroflexota > Anaerolineae > J036 > Brachytrichaceae > JANMVQ01. The sequence continues at coordinate 7,803 of JANMVQ010000109.1, read as the reverse complement.
TGGATCGGTAGATCACTTTGCGCGGCTCTTCCGTATCCAAGATCAAAACCCCAGCAGAATAGTTCACGTATGGTTGATGATCGGTATTGAGCAAGATGCGCCCAGACACGCCGTGATACAGCATCAACCAGCCCTGCGGCGTTTGCACGGGTGGCGTGCCACCGCCGATCTTCACTTCTTCCCAGGCTGCGCTGGGTGTCGCCAGCAGGCAATGGTCGCGCCAGTCTCGCAAGTTGGCCGCGTCTCGTTGGGCGGGTTCCAGCGAGCAGTACGAAATCCAAATGCTGGCGCGCGCCTCGCTGATGCCTTCTGGCACCACCGGCATGCCGAGCAGACAACCCTGCCGATGCGAAGGCCGATGGATCATCGCCAGCGCCCATACGCCGTACGGGTCGTGCACCGGTTTTGGGAAGAGAAACGCATCTTTGTTGTCATACAAATCAAAATCCACCCGATAGCTGGGCATAAAGGCAAACTTGGCTGGCCCCATGCGCTGCCACGTCATCAGGTCTTTGGAAATGGCAATGGCAATGCGCGGGCCGAGTGGGCCATAGGCCGTGTAGGTCATTACGTAATAGCCCAGCGGCTCCACAAAGGTAATACGCGGATCTTCGCACCCGGACGTCTTCTGGTTCTGCTCATACGATTCTGTCGGCTCCAACGCATAGCCCATGCGCCACACATCCGTCGGTTCGCTCTGCTAGTTGAAAAGCACTTCGCCCATGCCGATGCGCGAATAATTATTGGCAGCCACGGTGCGGGCAAACAAATATAGCTTGCCATCCGGCCCGCGTGCCGCCGCCGGGTTCAGCACGCCCATCACTTCATGTGGGTTGCCCATCTCGCCACGCATGATGACGCCAAGGCGCTGGAGTTGATACTGTATTTCTGTCTGAATCATGTTTGTCCTGTTCATTTGTCGTTCCATGTCAACTCGCCGCTGCTCATCTCGTAATGCAGGGTAAGTGATTTGCCGTCCGGGCCATTGAATAGGCGCGTGAGGACGCGCGGCACCAGCATGAACGCATCCACCAGCGCGGCCCGCTCAACATTGCTGCCCATGTAACTCACACGCAGCACATGGCTACCCGCCTTTAATGAGATGGGTTGGGCGTTCACGCGGTCCAGCCATAGATAATCGCGGTCCGGCGAAACGGATTCCGAGACTGTGAAGGGTGAACCAGTGTTAATGCTGATGTTGAAGGCGACTGCACCAACATCATTTGTTTGGGTTATTTGTGTTGGTGAAAGTGCCGAAGATGTAGCCACGGCGGATTGTGCCTGTTCCACCAGCATCAGTGGCACCAGGTTGTTGGCCGAATCAGGATCGCGCCCGCCCAAATCCATAAACGAGTTGCCGCCTACGCCGCGGCCAACCTCGATACCCAAACGCTGGCCGGTCTTTGCATCACGCACGCCCAGGCTGGCCCACGGGATGGCGGCTTCGTAGGCGTAACCGCCTTCAACTTTGCGCCAAGCCACTTCTGCTTTGGGCAACCAGAACCCAGCGTGCCAATCCCAAGCTTGCCCGCCTTTGTTGGTGTGGCCTAAGGTGAACTTCGCGCTCAGCCGCGCCCCAGTGCCGCGACCATCCAGATACACCCACACGGCATCTTCGCCCGATGGCCCAGTCGTGCCTTCGTCGCCCACCAGCGAGTCGCGCACGGCAACCGCGAGATATAGCTTGTCTTGATCCCACATCGTGCGCACACCAAAACTGTCTTGCTGCGGCCCACGCCAGGCTTGTGCGCCGCGCACTATTTGTGCGGATTGATCGGCGAAGACCTGGGGCGCATTCACCCACTCATCAAACTGCGCATCCACTTGGATGGGCTGCGCGGGGATGGCCTCGACGCGCAACTCCAGCTTGGGGAGTGCGCGGCGCATGTGCGAGACATACAGCCAGTAATCATTATTGGCCGGTGCATCAAAGGTGATCTCAATCGCATCGCCCAGTCGCAACTCGTAGTAATGGCCGTTGCTGATGTTGGCCTCGCCCGTCCAACCGCGTTGGCCGTAGGCAGGCTTGCCTGCAACCTCCTGGCCCGATTCGGCTTCGATTATTTTCCAGCCCGTCTCGTGGCTCTGTGCCTTGTATTGCAAATAGCGGGCAGCCTCCGGGACGGACGTAACAGCTTGCAATGCCATCAAGGCTTCAATCGTAGATTCAGCGCCGGAGTTCTGATTGACCTTGAGCGCGGCATCAATGCCATCCAATCCGCGCCCGGTCTGTGGGTCATACATCGGCATCTGTGCAAAGTTATTGCCAAAGAACCATGAGGCAACCAGCCCACCCATACGGGCATAGCTGGCATCGTGTGTGGCGCGGTGCAAGTTCATCAAGGCCTGCACCAACGTGTTCACACTGTAAGCAATTTGTCCCTCACGCACAGGCAGCGTGCCAATCTCTTTCATCAAGCCGCCCGCAAGTTGCCAGCCGAAAAAAGTTCGCGCTTCACGCGCGGCAGAGTCAATCCAAGCTTGGCGCTTCATCACCTGGCCCGCGAACGCCAAAGCCGCCGCTTGATGGCTGCCCCAGGCGTGCCAGAAGCCGGGCGCATTTGTCGTGTCGGGGTGCATGGCGAAAGGGTACTCGCCTGGCCCGCCCAATTGGAAAGCCGCGATGCCATCGGCCAGCGTCTTCAGCAGCTTGGCCGTGTCGTCATTTGGCTCGGCTTGTTGGAATTCGGCCAAGGCCAACACGGCGATGCCTAGACGATCAGCCGCCCCGCCCGGCAACCAAGCTGGCACGTCGAAGCCATGCACCTTAATCATCTTGCCCACGCTGTCGCTGAAGATCGAAGCTTGTAACGCACGCTCGGTGCGCAGATACGTTTGGCGTAGTTCAGCGGCGTAGGTTGGATCAATCTCCTTGAAGACCGCGTAGCCGCGCGCCAATGCCCATAAGCCACGCATCGCCCACCAATCCAAGCTTTTGTAACTGGTGATGCCCGCGCGGTTGATCGTGCCTGCGCGGTCAGTCACGAAGTTATAGAACTCGCCACTGTCGTCGTCGGCCTGCATGTAGCGGACAAAGTTCAAGCCGCGCTGAGCGCGTTGTAAGGCGCGCTTGTCTTGGGTGGCTCGGTAATAGTCCAAGTAGACCAGCGTCGCGCGGGCAGTGTCATCCAGCGCGGCAATGCCTTCGCCCGATGCATCGGTCCATTCATAGCGCGGTGCCTCCGCATAGATATGCGTGAGCAGCATGGGCGTGCTGTTAATCTCAACCTCTTCAGCTAAAAAATTGAGATGTCCCAGGTTGACCAAGCCATCTCGCATCGGATTGGATGTGGATGATGAAGATGCAGTCGGCTTCGCTGTAGTGACCGTTAACGTGGATGGCCCAACAACAGCGGGCCGAACCGAGGCGCAACTTGAAATCAACAAGGCGACAAGCGCCATGCGCAGACCCACTTGGCGCGCGATAGCGCATAGAGGTGCAACTGGATATTTTTGCATGTACGAACCCTTCACACTGCTTAACTGAAGTCATCAGCCTTTGACGCTGCCCACAGTCAACCCCTCGATAAAGTAACGCTGCGCCGAAAAATAGAGCGCGACGATGGGCAAAGACATGATGACGGTCATCGCCATCATGTAATTCCACTTGGGCGCTTCTTTGGATAGCGATTCAGAAAAGGAATACAGCGCCAGAATGACCGGATATTTTGCGGGTGTGTTGATGTACACGAGCGGCCCTTGAAAGTTATTCCAGTTGCCGGTGAAGCTGAGCACAGCAATCGCCAACAAGGCAGGCTTCACCAGCGGCAGCATGACCTGCGTGAAAATTTGCAGCGGGTTGGCCCCGTCAATCACGGCGGCTTCTTCGATCTCCGGCGGCACACCCATGAAGAATTGGCGTAGCAAGAAGATGTAGGCTGGCCCCCAGGCAAATAGCGCACCCACCGTGAGCGGGGTATACGTATCAATACGCCCCAGACTGCGCCAGATCAGAAAGGTGGGAATGAGGGTAATAATTCCCGGCAACATCATGGTGCCCAGCATGATGATGAACAAAACGTTGCGACCCGGAAAGCGAAAGCGGGCAAAGCCATACGCCACGATGGCGCACGTCACAATCTCACCGCCCATCGCCAGCACCGTCGTGAATATGGTGTTTAAGAAAAACTGGGTAAGGGGCTGAATCTGCCACACATCCACATAGTTGCGCCACTGTGGCTGACTGGGCCAAACCGGCTGCGGCAAGATAAATAAATCCGACTCGCGTTTGAGCGAGGTCGAGATCATCCAAAACAGCGGCACAAACACGGCCAACGCGCCGATGACCAGCAAGACATACGTCACCGCTGTGTTGAAGTTGCGCGACATTCGAAACTTTCCAGCAGCGCGCACGGGCCGGACTGGAACGGACGAAGAAAGTGTGGACATGGTTTTTAGAAGCTCAGGTGCCAGGCACTGGCGATCAGAATCGCCGAAGTGCCTGGCACCTAGAAGTTACTGGCGCTCGCCTTCGTAATACACCCATAAGGCCGAGCTGCGAAACACCAGCACAGTCAGAATCAAAATGATGACCAGCATGATCCAGCCCAATGCCGAGGCATAGCCCATGCGTGAGTTGCCGCCTGCGAAGGCGTTGGCATACACCAGCACTTGCAGAAAAGTTCCGGTGGCGGTGCTGTTTAACTTGATAAAGATGCCGGGCTCGAACGTCTTGACCGCAGCGATGACGCCGAGCACCAATGTGTAGAACAGGGTTGGGCTAAGCATGGGCAGGGTGACATAGCGCAAACGTGCCCATGTCCCGCCGCCATCGAGGTCTACGACTTCGTAAAGTTGCGGGGGAATACTTTTGAGACCGGCCAACAGAATCACGGTGTTGGCACCAAACACGCCCCACAAACTCATGATGATGAGGCCAGGTAGCGCATACCGCTCATCCACGAACCAACTGGGGTTACTGATGCCGATGAGGCGATAGAGTGGAGAGAAGATGGTGTTGAACAACCCATTGGTGCCGAGCAACCAGCGCCACAGCAAAATGGTGGCGACAGTTGGAATAATGGCTGGCAAGTAATAAATGGTGCGCCACACGCCCACCCCGCGCACCTTGCGCGCCAATAACATGGCAACGCCTAACGAAAGCATCAGGCCAATTGGCAAACTAATCAGCCCATACAAAAAGGTAAGGCGCAACGAAGGCCAAAAGCTGGGGTCGTTGGTGAACCAGCGAATGTAGTTGTCTAACCCAACCCACTTAGGCGGCTGAAAAATGTTGTAGCTGGTGAAGCTGTAATACAGCGAGGCCAAAATAGGATACAGCGTCCAAATAACAAAGCCCGAGAGCCAGGGCATGATGAGCGCATAGCCCGTGGCGGCCTCGCGCTTCATGCGCAATTTCGTCAGCACCTGGTAGGTCAGAAACATGAGCGCAGCCATGCCAAGGGCCACAGCGGCATAGTCCAAGAGGGTGCGGGTGTAGGTTTCTAACATGGTTGCTCAAATGACCAAATTTGGTAGCTGCACTCCTGAGCGGAGACGGAGGAGTGCGGCTACCCTGCGAATCTCATTTCTTGCAAGACTATTTACCCAACGTCACTTCCAACTCAGTGCGAGCGCTCTTCGCCAAATCAGCAGCGGTGCCTTTGCCTTGAAAGAGCGGGTCTTGGAACCGCTCCCAGAACGCGGTGTCCCATTCGCTCTGGCGTGGCACAATGCGGAATGAGCGGGCATCGGGCATAGCTTGAATGATGATGGCTGCCGAGTCTTTCTTGAGTGGCACGCTGGCGACAATTGTCTCGGCGTTGGCCAAAGACTTGCGCGGCGCGACGATCTTCCAGTGCTGAATGCCCTCGGTAAGATCAACCAATGCATCGTAGGCAGCCTGCGGATTCTTGGTAGCCGCGTTGATGACGGTAGACGCCGTCCACGCAAACGTGGCGCGGCTTTTCGGGCCTTTGGGCACCAGCGACACTTTCATCTCGGCGAAGCGAGCATCTTTGCTGTGCGCGTAGTCCAGGTCATCACCTGCGCCGCCGAAGAACATCGCCACTTTGCCGTTCTTGGCCAACTCGCCAAAGCCCTGCTCTTTGATGACCTCTTGCGAAGCGGCATACTTGGCGTTGTAAATGATGTCTTTGTAGAACTGCGCCCCGGCCAGCGCCTCTGGGCTGTCTATGGGCGATTTTGTCTTGTCCTCCGACATCACTTCGCCACCAGCTTGCCAGATAAACATTTGGATGGGTGGCCAACTATTAAACGCCGTCCCAAACTGATCGGGCTTGCCATCGCCATTGGTGTCTTTGGTCAGCTTCTCGGCGGCGGCCTTGAAGTCATCCCAAGTCCATGCGTCGGTGGGCGGTTGCACGCCGGCATCGGCAAACATCTTGGGGTTGTAGAACAACACCACCGGCTGCGCGATCCAGGGCAGGCCATAGGTCTTGTTCTGGTATTGGGCCGTTTGCAGAATGTTGGAGAAGTAATCATCCAGCTTGGCCGCCGGGCGCACATCGTTCTTCAAATAGTCGCTGATGTCCAGCAACACGCCCTTATCGGCATAGCCGGTGATGTTTTCTTGCGAGAGCCACAGTAAATCTGCTGCGGTGCCACCGGCCAAGTTGGTCTGAATCTTGGTGTAATAGTCGGCGGGTTGCGGTTCATGCACAATTTCGTAGCTGGTTGCTTGTGCATTCACTTTGTCAATCACCGCCTGCAATTCTTTGGCTTCCTCTACGCCCGTCCAGGTGGCCAACCGAATCTTCACTTTGGGGCCACCGCTGGCCGGAGCAGGGTTTGCAGCCGCTTGCGGTTGAGCAGCCTGAACGGTTGCTTTGGGTGATGCAGCCGGTGCCGCACACCCCACTGCCAGCGCCAACACCGCTGCTGCGCTGAACCAGACTGATAACTTATTGCGTTCTTTTGAATCTTTGATTTCTTTCATTTCTACCTCCGAAATGTCATGAGTTAGAGATGAGCATAGGGTTACTGAGCGATGATCGCTGTAGGTGAAACCATGCAAGCCTCGTAGGACAAAAGAGCCAATTGTCGTCTGGTGAAGGCTTACTTGAGATCAAATGTGCTGGGTATGCAAACAAGTGAGATTAAACGATCAAAACTTTTTGGGATTCGGTGCAACTAACTCGCAATCATTTGCATGCACCCAGGTGCCAACTGGTTATCTTCCACAAACCATTCAGGCGAATCCATTCAGTTGTGGAGCAGCGCGTTGCACTAGCCTAGATTCCCACGGCGGGGTAATCGCCTAAGAAAGCAGACCCATGTCACTTTCCATGATGACAAGGGTTTGCAGGATGATCGATCAACCAAACTGAAAGCGTAGGCGCTTGCCAAGCCAAGGGATAGGGATGTCAATGTGATCGAAGCCAGCACCGAGGAGAAGCGGGTTGTGGGCGCGCTTGTGAAAGTTCACGAGGATGGAATCTTCATCAATTTCGATCAGGGCGGAGGCATCAATGAAATCGCGGAATAGATGGCGCGACTTAACCGACTCATAGCCGTTAGCGATGCGCTGACCGAGATAGCGATAGAGACTACTGGCCATCAAGGTGAGTTGTAAATCGCAGTTGACCTTCAAGGCCACCGCACTGGACAAGGCGTCAATATGAAAGAAGCTCACCCCGTCTTCAATGTTGTTTTCGATCAGCATGCGACGCGCATATCGTTCAATGAGTTTTGGCGAAGAGCGTCGGAGCTGATTGGTCAGCAGGAGCATAGGTTCTTCGTGACCCAAGTCGACGACGGCAATCTGTCGGATAGGCCCAACGTAATCAGGCAGTGTAACCTGCTCATCAAGAATGCGCGGGGTCTTGTATTGACGCGACACAC
>JANMVQ010000454.1:0-3215 GCA_031392845.1 Chloroflexota bacterium | reverse complement strand
CCATCACGCTGCGGCATGACCGAACCTATCCGTTTGATCTGACCAAGCTCACATGGCGCGTTAATGGCACCGTACCACCAACCTTGACCTTTAGTGGCACCGTTGCAATTGGCGCTGCTCTTCAGAATGTGAGAGTTACGGCAACGTGTAGCGACGGCAAAAAAGAGACTTCGTTGCCTACAAGCGCGTCTGGCGCATATTCGCTGTCTATTCAATCAGCACTCCCTTGCACATTTCAAGCACAGGAGCCTACGACGAGCTTTGTATTACGGTCACTTTCAATTTCCGAAGGCACTGTCAATATATCGCCACTGACAGAGGCGATATTCGTTTTCTCAAAAGGTGATTCCACTCGTCTAACTGAGGCAAACGGTAAGCTGGCTTCTCTTATGAACGCCATCAATAGCCCTCTGTTCGGCGATCCAATCACCCAACCGTTTCAGGCCGACGGGACTGGTATCGACAAGAATATTCTCGACTTAACCAGGTTTGTCGCCAATAACTTCAACAGCACGCCACTCACTGGCCCGAACGCATTAGCCCCGCTACCGGCAGCGTTAGCGTCCATAGACGCGAACTGCACAGCGTCAGATCCACGTTGTGTTTCTAACGAAACCTTCTTAGTGAAAATCTCATCACCTGAATCGCGCGCCCTTGCCAGAGAAATTTTAGTTGAACTGGACAACAAACTCTTTGTTGGGATTGGAAACAGCCTCTACACCCGATCATTCGAACCTGCGGTGCGCCAAGCAATTGAACGCGGCTATAAATACGCTATTGCTATATTAATAGAACGAGTCGGCCCAACGGTGCTAAGGGCATCGGGCATATCGAAGTCAGTGGCTGCTGATATGGCTGCTTCATTTACTGATGATGCAATCAAATCAATTCTTGATGCACCAAAGATGAAATCGGGTGATGTACTGGAACTATTGATTGGCGCAGCGATGAACGTGGTGATCGATAAAATCGAAGAGTCTACGATACCAACTTTGGCACTGGATGGGTCATGGTCAGATGCATTGAAATCTTTCTCTTGGGGTGCTAGCTCATACGTCCTTGAAGTAGCAGTTGGCGACGTTATTTTCTGTACATTCCATCAATGGGCATGCACCAATGTCTTAGGCGTGCAGTTTGTAACGCTCAAGTCCGAGGTTGAAACCTTGTTTAAATGGGTGTACGAAGACGCGAGTGCAGTCGTTGATATATTCGCACTGGCAAATGATGTAAATGCTTCAAATGCGCGAAACAAGGTAATGGAACAACTACTGACCCAATACTCCACATTAACCGACCCCATTGCAATCGGGGCGCAGGCCTGGGCAACCACTGGCGGGATGAGCGGATCTCTTGCAACTTTTACACAGCCAAAGATTGCCGAAGCTAAGTCGGCTATTCCTAGTCTATTTTCCACCAGCATAGAAGTGCCATGGCGCACTCAGATTACGACGGAGCACCTCAAGCGCCTTGATCGCCTGACTACCAAATGGGCCAGAATTGAAACCGTATGCCGATCCCTTAAGCTGGCAGAAGGGGAAGTTGGGGTTAGCAAATGTCTCAACGCAATGCGCATATCTCCGCCCGCTCTGCTTTTTTGCCAGGCAGGCCAAGTGCTGATGAACGGCACCTGCGCTGCCACTTCCATTATCGACATCCCCGCCGCAGCCTTCGTCCGAGGAGGCACAAACGTAGCCCTGTCCACCAATGGCCACGGCGCTGACACCTTGGCGAACGCGCCGCCTTATGGCGAGGCGGCCAACGCGGCCGAGTGGGACTTCAGTGTGCCGGTGGCGGGCACTTATGAGCTGTTTGCAGAATATGCTGCGGCTGTTAGCCGACCCGTCACGATTGCCTTCAACGGAAATGCCAAGTTCATCGAAGCGATGTCCGCTGTTACTGGCGGATGGTTTCCGGCCAATCGACAGACTCTTTCCCAAGGCACTGTGACGCTGCAAGCAGGCCCAACCACCATGCGGGTGTCACGAAGTTCCGTCTTTCCACATATTCGGGGGTTCAAGCTGGTGCCGGTTACAGCAACAACGGTGACTGCACAACCTGCACCACCGTCCAACTTCCCTACCTCCTGCAAGGGTCAAAGTACCGTTCTGGGTGGGTGGACCCGTTTTGGCACTGCGACTTACAACACAGCAACCAACACTTACAGCGTTGGAGATACCATTGCCGCTGACTTGAACGATTTGGACGGCGATTGCAACCCGTTTGACAGTTGGCAACCGCCGGGTCCCACCCAGCTGGCGGATATTGATTGGTTAGTCTATAACCGATCAACGACGGGTGACATTGACTTTTCCGCCGAGGCGTGCATTTCCCATTCACCGCTCAGCGGTCATTCGATCGGATTGTTTGTGGTAGACGGCGCTTTTACAGGTTTGCCGCAAAGTGGTCACAACCCTTTTACTTTAAAGATGGCCTCCTTCAACACACAATTCAATTTGGCTGGACAGTTGTACGCCACTGTTGGAACCGGCGGCGGTCCGATATTCATCACGAACGCAGTTATGACTACGAAGGGTTTTTGCGGAACTTACCGTATGACCCGAGTGGGCAATTTGTACAGCGTGTATTTCAACAACAATTTTCTAGCCAGCGCAGTTGGAAGTACTGCGGCGATTGTTCCCGTCGTGATCGCCTACGACAACGTCATCGAGATGAAGCCGACCGTGATATTCCCCAACTGAAAGCTAGTACGCCATGGATCGCGACGTGTACGCTATGGCGCGCCAGTGCCATAGTCCGCCCCATGGGCATACCGCAAGCCATTGACAAAATGACCGCGCAGGAATTCGCGGCGTGGGAACTTGATGAACCTAAACGCCATGAATTCTTTCGCGCGGGGAGGTTTTCAGGGTGTGTGGCATGGGCGGGGCGCTGGAAGAATGCGCGCTGGTTGGTCCGCACGGTAAGAGTTTTGAGGTTTATCGCCGCCATGCCAATCGCAGCGACTGGGTACACAGGGGCGAGTTGACGAAGGCCTGGTGCTGCAAAGCGTGGGGCTGACAGTGCCCTCGAACTTGCAGTTTGAGAACGTATACCTCTATCGCTACCGCACCCAATCCCACCCCATCATCAGCACCGCCGCCGCCATCACCCCCGTGCCCAGCCAGCCAAACCAGCGCGTCTTGCGCCCGGAGGTAAATGGCCCCATGACTTCTTTTTTGCTGGCCAGCAGCATCAGCCCGACCATGATGGGCACG
>JANMVQ010000064.1:0-14691 GCA_031392845.1 Chloroflexota bacterium | reverse complement strand
CCATGTCAGCGTCAAGATCAACACTGAGCCCATCAGTGCAGGCAAAGTGACACTCACAGTGGGGCCTTGCAGGTTGGTATTGGCAACTAACGTCTCGTTAGTCTGCCAACGACCCAAAGTCAGGGTCTGCTCACCGCATGTAATTGTGGCCTCAATATCAATCGCGTCGATGGGCTGCACGCCATCATTCATTACAAAGAGTTGCACCTCAAAGTGTTCGCCCGCTTGCCACGAAAACTTGGGGATGCGCGCGCTGGCCAGCACCGGACGGCAAGATTGCGCCACCGATTGCAGAGCAGGCTTGGGCTCGCATGGCCATGTGATCAAGCTGTTATTGGCTGCAGTGGGCCAAGGCTCGTTTAGGCACCAGTTGATTGCCATCGCGCACACCGGCTTCTGGCGACGGGCTTCCTCAAAGATGGCCTTGTAGCCTTCGCTTTGCAACCACTGTCCCCACTCCACCAGTTGCTCCAGCGTCTGCGGCGGGCCAAAGTAATGCTCAATCGTGGGCAGATCGAGCCATGAACTGGGTTCCCATGCACCCAACGCATGACGCACTTCCCACTGCGTGCCGAGTTTGGGCGGGAATAGCTCTGCGGCGGGAATGATCTTGCGCAGAATGTCGATATTGGCCGGCGCGGTCACACCATACTCGGTGTAGGCCGTGTTGTGCGACTCGGCGAAATACTGATACACCTCGGCCCCATCCGGGCGACGGAAGAAGTAGCCGCCATGCGCCATACCCATGGACGGCGAGGTCATCAAGAAGGGCGTGTCGCGATCTAATTCGTAGCAATTCTTGTTTAGCAAACGCAGCGCCAAGTCCTGATCCGTCATCATCGACCAATTGTTAAAGAGTTCGTTGCCGCCGCACCACATCACCAGACATGCATGCTGGCGCAGTCGCGTGATGATTGCCCGCGATTCTGCATCGAGCACATCCAAATAGGGCTGATTGCCCTCATAGCGGTTGCAGGCTAGAGTGAACTCCTGCCAAATCATCAAACCACGCGCATCGCACATCTCGAAGAATGCCTCTTTTTGCACAATCGCCCCACCCCAACAGCGCAAGATATTAAAGTTGCTCTGCTTGGCGCGGTCGAGCAAGGGACGGTATGTTTCCTTATCTATCGTCCCAGGAAACATACTGGGGCTGACCCAGTTCGCGCCTTTGGCAAACACACGGCGGCCATTGATCTCGAGCGTAATAGGCGAAGTGTGGCGGCCTTTAGGGAACTGCATCACTTCTTGCTCTTGCCACTGGGTAGGATGCATGACCAAGCGCACCCGCCGCAAGCCAAATTTGCGCACCCGATTGTGAATGACCTCGCTGTTGGCGTTCAACACTTCAAAGATCGAAGTGTAAAGATTCGGATCGCCCTGACCATTGGGCCACCAAAGTTTTGGCTGGAAAATAGTCTTGACTAAACGTAGATGGGTATCGTTAATCGGAGATGCGAATTCCTCGACAATCTGCCCATCTGGGCTTAATATTCGCCAGCGGCCTTTGAAACCAACAGCGACTTGGCTCAGAGCTACATCAAGCACAACAACAGCGCGCTGAAAATTGGGCTCAAGGTGGGATTTGACCTCGGCCGAGCGAATATGACATTCGGGCCGCGTCTCCAAATAGGCCTCATCCCAAATCCCTAGCGGCACCAAGCGCGGATGAAAATCCCAACCGTAGCTAACCGCTGGCTTCACGCTCTGGTTGGCCTGATTGCGATCCACCGGTGTGGCACAGCTCTTAGGTGCCGGGAAAACCAACACTTCCAGCACATCGCCGGATTTTGCGATGTCCGTGAGATCCAGCTCAACCGCGCGGAACATGCCTTCTTGTGCGTGCAGCACTTTCCCATTCAGACGCACTTCAAACTGATAATCCACGCCTTTACATACGAAAAAAATACGTTGTTTTGCGTAAACCGAGGCGGTCTTAGAGACCGCCTCGGTTTGCAATTCCGTCTGATACACCCAATACACATCTTCCATCCACCTATATCTGGAAACGTCGGTGTCATACTCCGGCTGCGGCCAGCCTTGGGCACGCGCCCAATCCAGCTGCACAGCGCCAGGGACATTGGCGGGGACAAGGTTCGTGGGAGGTTGCTGCGGATCAGAGGTGTGACCGACGCGCCAATTGAGTTGTGTTCTGACCATGTTTGTTAGCGTGATTATCCCCCCGCACGAGTCCAACGTGATTACTTAAGTCCGTAAATTCCGCACGATTTTCTTTTTTATCTGCTTTATCGTGTTTCAGCGCGCCCTTTCGCTGGCGCGGCGTTACCCTTTTGTCTAGACTCAAATTTAGAGCTCAGTCACGCATTGGTCAGCTACAGCGAAGCTTGAATCCACTAACTGGTCAGCATGGGTTGTTTCGGCACAATCCAAGATGCCTTCAGCTGCCCGAGCTTGTTCAATCAATTCATGCACTCGAATACCGTGTTTGCGCAACTATTCAGCCACAATTAAAATCCGCTGATCACGCTAATCTTCGCAAATAAGATTAGCGTAAATTCGCGTTATTCGCGGACGAAAACCAAATTTGGACTGAATAGTTACGTGTTTGCTCATATTGTCCGCAATGATCTTGAGGTAAGCATGAGCTGATTCACGTGTGTGCTGCAATTCGCCATATTCACTTGATTCGACATACGCGCGGAACAAAATCACTTCAGCGTCGGCACAACCTGCAAGAAGTTGAACGTGCGGGAGTACTCTAGCTGCCAATTCGGATCCATCCAATGGAACTAAGATTTTCCGGTATTTGGCAATGGTAGTGACAGTTGGAGCAGTATTACAACTGCGCATGTGTGCATCTTCACCGTTTACGTGTCCAAGACGAGATTTTCATGAGAATTGCATCAGCCTCTTCGATTGATCCAGCGGACATGGAGAGCATCACGCCCTCGGGATTGAGATTGTTCATAAAGAAATCCAGTTCGTCGGGTGTGATGCTGACGTGAATTTTCTTTCCGGCATTCTGGATCTTCTGATATACCTCGATCCAGCCTGAGGCGGGCGCGGCCCCATCCCCATATACAAACTGGATGGCATCCAGCTTCTTGATCTCCAAGAGTGTGTCCAGATGCCACAACGCGCCAGGGCCGTCCAAGTGATAGATGGATCGATCCAGCCACTCGATTTCGGCCAGAATCTCCGGGAGAAAAAACTCACGGAACATCTTGTTCGAGATCATGATTGAGAAGTCGCACGATGGGATGTAATAACGGCCCTTTGTGTCAAACAGAGGCAACCAACTCGTCGTCAATGTCTGGCCCGCTTCAAGCAGTATCTGCCGTTGCAGTTCATAGAAATCAAAGAAAGTTGGGAGCAACTGCTTGGTGAGGGCATGCACTTGCTCAGGGGCATCCTTCAAGTCGAAGTTTAGCTGGCGGGGATCACGAAATGAGGCCGCCAAATCTGCGCCGGGGTGGATGTCTGTCAGGCCCACAACATATTTGCCTTTGCCCTTCTGGGTCGCCATGCGCAACAGATCGAGCAGGGTGCGTGTGTAGATGTTATCTGGGTTGATTTTCAACTCAGGGATGCCATCCCAGTTGTGCAGTTTGGGTACGGACCAGGTGGTACTCTCGCCAAACTCCAGCTCGGCACCCATACACGCTGTCAGCACCTCCGGCCCCAAGTTGGGCCAGAAGGTCGGCAAGGCATCGCCTGCCCAGTATGTATTGGCGATGGCAACCTCCGCGCATACCAATACATATTCTTTGTCCATCCACCGGTCGCGTAATGTTGTGTGCTGTTTCACTGGCAATGGCCTGGGGTTGGGTCGCGGCGCGGTCAGGTGGATGGCAGGGCGATCCAGAATCGCGCCATCCCACCATGCTTCCATTCGTTTGCATGCTGCTGCCGCATCAGGTTTAAATGCCAGATCCAGAGTGGCTGCCACTGTCGTCATCGGTAGATTCCCTCCCGGCGCCAGGTGTCGAGCATCAATTCATAGCGGGACAGGCGCATCCCAGTGTAGATACAGTTGCTGGTGGAGAAAATGTAGCCCCCACCCGGCATGCCATTCTTCAATGAGTAACGTACGGACTCAACAACTTCCTCATCTGTTCCTGTATCCAGCAGGCCACAGTTGACGTTGCCGATCAGGCATAGTTCCTTGCCATAGCGTCGCTTCACCTCGACGATATCCACGCCACCCTGTGGATCGAGTGAATGCAACGCATGTGGATGAGTCTGCACCAACTGATCGATGATGGGCATGATGTTGCCGTCGGTATGTTTAATCACATAAAAACCCATGTCGCGATAGGCCTTAGTAAGCTTAGCCAGATACGGTGTGATGTATTCACTAAACTTGCGCGGGCCAAGAAACGGACCCGTGTTGAAGCAGTAATCAGCACATAGTGCAAAGCCGTCCAATCCGCCCTGCTTCTGCCACTGTTCAGCTTTACATAGAGCGGCATCGACCCTAGCCTGCGCGTCAGCATGCAGTTTCTCTGGTTCATCGGCCATGCGCATCGCGAACGTCAGCATGCCATTGCCGTCCGGAATGCTATAGGTGGCATCGCCATGCCGCATAATGTAGTAGCGGTTGCCACTTTTCTCACGGATAAGTTCGATCAAACGTGCCGTTTCCTCAACTGTATCCGGATTGGGGTGAATAAAGATTGCGCTATGGCCAAAGCGTTCAGCCGTCGCTATATAAATGTCGGCCATATCGCGCCGATGCAACTCGCGCTCTTTCTCCTCCATCTGGTTCCACTGAGTGTAAGCCCGATGCGATGGATGCACTTTGCCGAACGCTTCCATGGTCAGAAAGAAGACCAGCTCGAAATGCGGAACTAACCCAGTGAGCGGACGGCGTTCGAGCGCAGCGATAAAGCGCTCGCGTGGCGTATCCGGTGACGTGAAATCACTCATGGTTTTGACTCGTTTATTGACAAGGTTATGGGAATCCCATTTCCTCTACATAGATATCCATAAAGCCCGGCGCTTCATTGAGCGACACATGGCGCGTCTTACACCGAATGGCATCGTATAGCGCGGCATCAGTCCCCGCGAAGAGCGCCATTTTGGCACCCAGTAATGCCGCATTACCGACGGATTGGGTGCGTTCTGGTGACACTGGCAATAGGCCAATCCGATGCGCCGAGACCCGGTTGATGTAGTTGCCAAATGCACCCGCTAGATACAGTTCGGTCAAATCCTCGTCACGTGCGCCCAGCTCGTTCAACAAAATGCGAATCCCCGCCGCAATCGCTCCCTTGGCCAATTGCAACTGGCGGATATCGGTCTGGGTGATGACTATTGGGTCATGCAACAGCCAACGCGCCTCGCTGTTCTTTGAAACGCCCTTGGCATGCATATTCAAACGTCCGCTCGCGCCAATCACACTCAGGCCGAGACCGCACGCCACCGCATCCACCAATCCGCTGCCGCAGATGCCGGTCGGTAGCACGCTGCCCAACACGCGGCACACCACGTGGCCTATTTGATCTCTATCAAGTTGCACTTCAGAAATCGCACCACTGGCCGCCCGCATGCCCATCGAGATACGCGCGCCTTCAAAGGCCGGGCCAGCCGCAGTCGAGGCACACAGCAGCCCATCCCGTGTCCCAATCACCATTTCGCCATTCGTGCCCAGGTCGACCAAGCCAACCAGTTCAGCGCTCTCGTGTAATTGAGTGGCCATCACGCCCGCCAAAATGTCGCTGCCGACAAAGCCGCCGAGGCAGGGCAGGAAACATATGGTTGCTCCGTCGCCTAAACGCCAACCCAGCTCCTGCGCCTCGAACGTCTTCAGGCCATCGTCAATAGGCTCGAACGGAGTGCGCGACATTGGCTCCAGATCGATGCCGCAAAAGAGATGGTGCATTACTGTGTTGCCGACTATCACCACCTCGCGAATCAGCACTGCATCCACTTGACCGGCAAATACCAGATCGCGAATAAGCTTGCCAATCTGTTCGCGAATTAGGCGAGTCAACTCCGCCTGACCCTGCGCTTCGACGGCGTGGCTGACCCGGCTCATCACGTCGGCCCCAAAGCGGGCCTGTGCGTTCAACGCACTGCGCACCGCCAGTACTTGACTGGTATTCAGGTTGAGCAATTGGGCGACCACCGTGGTCGTGCCCAAATCAACAGCCACGCCCAGTCCCTCGCGCGGTGTAAACACAAACGCGGATTCGTTGCCCAGAATCGCGGCGTCCCACTGGCGCAACTCGATCTCCAGATCATCGTCGAGCGTGCACTGGCAGGCCAGTCGCCAACCTTGCAAGAGCTCCGACTCATTCAGATGAGCACGCTGCGCATCGGTAATGGTCGCCTCGCCCCGCAATACGCGCACCTTGCAACCGCGACAACGTCCCTGACCACCGCATGGGAACTCCACACCCTGCTCAAACAATAAGTCACGCAAAGACGTGCCAGCGGTGGCACGCACTTGTACGTTGGTGGGTTTTAGAAGGATCATGTGCTCAGTCATGGATCGGTGTCAAAATAGTCATCGGGGTCACTGGCCCCGGTGCGTAGTTTGAGCTGCTCAAGCTGGAATGGCGAAAATCCTAGCGCGAAATCAAAAGGCGTGCGATCTGGTTGGCGACGGCGCATCGCTGCTTGCACGCGCTCACGGCTGTTCATCGCACTCACAATTAGGCCTCCTCTGAGTTGGGCGCGGCACCCTCCCCTCGTTCGGCGACGATAATGCGATGAGTGACATCGGCGACTACCCGCCAACCTGGCTGCACCACCAACACTTCATCATCATTCCAAAACCCATCGACTAGCCGCTGGATAAGGCTCATATCCCCTTTTACCTTGGAGAAACCCCATCCACGCTGCGCAGCATCGTCACGGGTCATCTGTTCAAAACGATTGTCTGGCTCCACCCCCATTTCGATGAAGGTGTATTGGGAGTAATTCTTCTTATCGTTGTACAACGTCTCCCACAGATATTGGGCATTGTCCTCGCCGTATTTTTCGACCAACTCCTGATAGTTTTTGTCCAGCCCCAACTTATGACGAATGGACAACTGGCTGAGTTCACCAGTTGCTTCGCCACGCTCAATCCAGCCTGAGGTCTTGAAATACACGCCGGGGTTATTGTTGAAGTAATCTAAATAGCGCTGGCTGCTGCCAAGAAACAGGGTGATGCAATCGTGCGCACGAGGCAGCACAATGGGAATGTTGCGCGCGGTCAAACCAGACAGCCCGTTATTGCACAAACCGTAGCCGAAGATCACGGCATCATAGTTGCGCTCATCAACCTCATCCAACGCAGCTTGCACGCGTTGCAGCATGCCCACGCAGCCGATATCGTGCAAACCTTTGGGGAGAAATGAGATGTCGACCTGGTTGGGCGAACGCGCCACAGTTGCGCACATCTCGCGGTAAAAAACTTCGCAGCTGATGAGTCGTAGACGCATGGTTTGATATTGCCCTCTACGAGAACTACGTCACAGCGACAGGGACTTGGCCGGTCGGTTTAACATTTGCCAAGCCTTTGCCCCACACCTGCTTGGCTCGCTCCAGATAAAACAGATAGTTCTTGAAGGGCACATCGGGGGCACGCGATGATCGGGCATGGGGATAAAGCCACCTTCCTCAACCAACGGAGCCAGCCGGTCGATTTCTCGGGCGATGGCATCAGTCGACTCGGCCAGAATGAGTTTGCCCACCCCGCCCATCAACCGCATGTCTTTGCCATATTGTCGACGGAAGGCTACCGGATCAGCGTGCCACTTGCCCACTTCGATGGGGAACATGGTGTTCACACCTGCTTCCAACCATAGTGGTGCAAGCGCGTCGATCTTGCCATCGCAGTCGACAAAGACAATGTCGACGCCATACTTATTCAGCACACTGGTGATACGCTTGTAGTGCGGCACCAATGCTTGTTTGAATATCTTGGGTGAAATCAACGGACCGCCGCTATAGCACATGTCCTCCCACATTGAGGCAGCCTCAGGCCGCACCCCTGCGCCAAGTGTCATTTCCAGCGCGGCAATCACAACATCGGCCAACGTCTCCACAATCTCCTCAAACAGCAGTCTGTCGTCATACAAGATTTCCGAGATACGTTCCAGACCAAACCAATTGCGGGCCACGCCATACAGCGAACCGGTGCGGATAAATAACGGGTAGTCACGATCGGGGTCTTTCCACTCACCGAGCAGCATCTCCCAAGCATGATTGCTGGGGAATCTCAGCGGGTCATCTGGCCGCAAGCGCGGCTTATAGTATTTGTCCCACGAGTCGCGATCCACCAACGTGTGCGCGATATGGCGCGGGATGGCACCCATGAACTTGCCACGCTGCACAATCACACCGTCGCTCTGCTGTGCAACTTCGTTTTCGCCCTGGTTTTTGAGCACCAACTCCGGAAAAGGCGGCCATAACCCGACGATGCCACCGCATTCCGACCACTGCGGGTCCATGCCAAAGAAAATGTCCGGATTAGCACCTGCCGGATAGCCTTGATCCTGCCAGATCACCAGTGTCTCATCCCAGAATCCGAAGTCCATGATTGGGCTGCGGTCGCGCGGTTGGTAGTGCATCGTGGCGGTAAATCGTTCGCGTGCGTTCATATGTAATAAAAGCGGCGGTTGGTAAAGACCAATAGCCAACAACCAACCACTAATGACCAGCCACCAATAATGAGCGCGCCAGCGTCACGGCCCCACTCGCGTTATCACTAAAGCCATCTGCGCCGATATCAGTTGCGAATTTCTGGGTGATGGGTGCGCCGCCGATCATGACTTTGACGGAATCGCGGACACCAGATGTTCGCATTTGATCAATCGTCGCCTTCATTGCGCCCATCGTGGTGGTTAGTAACGCCGAAAGAGCAACAATTTGCGGCTGATGCGTGTTGATGGCCTCCACAAAGCGGGCCGGTGTCACATCAACGCCCAGGTCGATAATCTCAAAGCCGCCCCCTTCGAGCATGGTGGAGACTAGGCTCTTGCCAATGTCGTGCAGGTCGCCACGCACCGTGCCGATCAAGACCTTTCCCGAGGGTTGGGCGTCGCGCGCCAATAACAGCGGGCGCAGCACTTCCTGAGCAGACTTCATCGCGCGAGCCGAGATCACCAGTTCCGGGACGAAATACTCGTTGGCCTCGAACAGGCGCCCCACTTCGTTCATCGCAGGAATCATATATTTCGCCAGCAATTCCTTTGGGTCTGAGCCAGCCGCGATAGCTTGCTCGGCCAGCGCCCTAGCGGCTTTGTTATCGCCCTCAACAATGGCGTTAAACAGATGTTGCAGATCGATCATATTCGTATTTGCCTCCTGACTGCACCACTTCGGTTTTGTCAACGGTAACGACTTAACCCATTTGTGCTATCCCCCCGGCGGTGAGTACTTCACTGTCTAGGTGACTAGTTGACGCATCCCACCGAACGTATCAAGTAGGTATGAAACAGCGAGAGCAAGGCTGATTTTGAACGTGACGGAACACGCTCAGCATTTGCGGCTACTCCAGGCATAGTCGTCGATTACGCGCCTTGGTCTCTGCGGGCAGCCTGGCGCACTGCGCGTTCTGTGCGTGCGGAGTCGACGGGATGCGCCGGATTGCCTTTTGCCGCAGTTGCCGCGCGGTAGGATTGAATCCACGCCATGCAATTTTCGTCGTAGCCCATCAATAAATTTGCGGCCAGAATACTCATTTTGATCTCATACTCAAGCGGGTTGGTGATCGCGCAGGTCATGCCAGCGCCAATGGCCATACTGAGGAACGCTGCGTTCAAAGCCGGGCGGTTGGGGAGCCCAAACGAAATATTGCTGGCACCGCAGGCAGTATTGCAGCCCAGCTCGTCGCGAATTTTGCGAACCAATCCGTACAGCGTGGCACCGGCACGTGGCACTGCGCCAGCGGGCATGGCCAGTGGGTCAATCACCACATCGTGGCGCGGGATACCATACTTTTCAGCACGCTCCACAATCTTCTTTGCGACTTTAAAGCGCTCCTCTAGGTCATAGGAAATCCCGCTCTCGTCGTTTGTAACGGCGATAACCGCAGCTTTGTATTCGGCCACTATCGGCAGCACGCTCTCCAGTCGCTCCTCTTCGCCCGTCACAGAATTAACCAGAGCTTTGCCTTGCACAGCAGCCAACCCAGCCTTGAGGGCTGCAACGACGGATGAATCGATGCAGATGGGCACGTCGGTGACCGATTGCACGACACGGATGGCCTCGGCCAGAATGCCAGGTTCATCGGCCAGTGGGATGCCGGCGTTTATATCCAGCATATGCGCGCCCGCCGCCACCTGCGCGATGGCATCCGCGCGCACACGATCGAAAATTCCCTGGGCCATCTCTTCGCCCAGCTTCTTGCGGCCAGTTGGATTAATACGTTCGCCAATGATGACAAAGGGTCGTCCCAGCCCGATAACCACAGTCTTTGTCGGCGATGAAAGAATTGTGTCCATTTACTCGCTCCTGTTCTCCAGTGTCTCTTGAACCCGGCGCGGGAGTAGTCCGGCGCGATTGATTATTTCGGCCACCGCCTCTTCTTGGCGATAAGCCATAACGTGCACCCCATGCACACCTTCGATGCTACGCACTTGTTGGATGATTTCGATGCAAATCTGCTTGCCTTCTTCCGCTTGCCGATTCTTCGGTGTTTTCTCCATACGCTCTACTAATGCGTCAGGAATCCATACGCCAGGCACTTTGGTGCGCATGAATTCTGCGGCCTTTGCAGAGCGTAGCGGCCCGACACCCGCAAGAATAAATACCTTGTGGTGCAGGCCCAGATCGCGCACCTGTTGCATGAATTGTTGCAGCCGAGGCAGATCAAAGCAATACTGAGTCTGGATAAAGTCGGCACCAGCCGCAATCTTCTTGGCCAAGCGTTGCGGACGCCAATCCAAGGGCGGAGCGAATGGATTCTCGACGGCACCAATAAACAAACGAGGTGGAGTGGATAACTTACGCCCACTCAACAAGACACCGTTATCGCGCATCATGCGCACAATCTGCAGCAATTGAATCGAATCAAGATCAAACACCCTCTTGGCCTCGGGCTGGTCGCCATTTGAGACATCGTCTCCAGTGATGCACAGCACGTTCTTGACTCCCATGGCCGCAGCGCCTAAGAGATCGCCTTGAATGGCAATGCGGTTGCGATCGCGACAGCCCATTTGCAGTACGGTTTCGTAGCCTGCCCGCGTCAACAGCGCACAGCATCCCAAGCTGCTCATATGACAGTTGGCACCGGCTCCGTCCGTGGCGTTGATAGCGTCGCATTCGGCTAACACAAGCGCGTTGTGATACACATCATCGGGGTTGGCGCTGTCCGGCGCATCCAACTCGGCTGTAACTGCAAAACGGCCTGAACGCAATACCCGTTCCAAGCGGCTGCCGGCGCGCATGGGTCGCGATATGCCCTGTCCTGCACTGCTCATATTTGAATACCGCCATCGCTATCGTTCATTGCGATCTGGCTGGCTATTGCCCAACCTTTGGGTGTGATGCTATCGCGTTGCTCCACCATATTGAGCCAGGATGACGTGTTGTACAGTGTTCGATTGACAGGTGGCTGCACGATTTGCATCTCGTTTAAATAACGTCTCATTTTCTGGCTGCGTTCGTAGGCCTGCACCCAGACGCAGGGGACATCCGGGACGACCTCGCAATGGCCGTTCGCCCGCACCCCACCACAGGGGCCATTGCGCAGATTCTTCGGACAATTCATGGGGCAAGTCATGCCGGTGCTATGTAAAATGCACTGTCCGCACATCTGACAGTTGAACGCCCAGCCCTTGCTAATCTCCTCAGCATGTACCATGATGCGCTCTGCCACAAGTGAGTTCAAGTGTTTCAGCAATGGGTAGAGCTTCACAAATACAGTTTTGGCACCGCTGTAAGCGTGTTCCAGCAACGACGGTCGATTCTTCAACCATTCGCTGCCCAGTGCCCGACGGGCTTCCTTTAAGGCGCTATTGCTCATATGAAGTGTCTCGATTCTGATACGTCCGTCAGTCTTACTTTGGGTGCGGCATCTACTGTTTTTTGTTAACCCCGCGTTGGTTTCAAGCACTACTTTGCAGTTAATAGCCGGTACCCCCACGATCACGGAGCGAATCACGGCCCTCGCTATGAGCAATTTCGAAAGAAGTCCAGTCATCATTCCCCCTCGATGTTCCGCAATCGTCGCCAAAGTCGGCGAGAAGTAGCCCGCCGATCACGCCCAACGCTACCTCACGCAATTTCCGCCAGCGCTTTCCGATCAAGGATGACGATGCGCCCACGCTCGATGCGGACATAGCCGCATCTCTCCAATTGTTTGAGGGAGCGCGCCACGACTTCACGGACCGTACCCAATTGGGAAGCCATCTCTTGCTGAGTCAACACACGTTCCAGTTGATCGTTCGACGCCGTATCCAACAACAGCTTTGCCAACCGATAGGTCACTGTGCGCAATGACAGATCAGCGGCTAGGCTGACCAGATGACGTAGACGACGGCCGATGTTGCGAATAATCGTCATGGCCATCTCAGGGCGCGTGCGCATGAACTCGATGATGAGCGAGTGCGGCACGATCCATGTAGTGCACGCTGTCAGTGCGATCACGTTGGCTGGCGTCGGACCCTCATCAAACACTGGCACTTCATTAAATGACTGGCCAGGCTTGACGTAATGCAACACCTGTTCACGCCCGTCCGGCGAAAGCTTGTAAATGCGCGCCTCGCCTTCGCAAACAATATAGAGACCCAAGCAAGGGTCGCCCTCAAGGAAAATAGTTTCGCCCGCGCTAAAGTGAGCTTCCTTCATGCGCACGGCAAGATATTCGAGATCGGCTTCGTTGAGCGCGGCGAAATAGGGCTGGGCAGCAATCAGCACCATGCGCTCGCGCAGCGCTGCCGAGGGGACAGTGACCAGCAAGCCTGACTCGTTCTCGCGGGTGGCAGGCAGAGCGCTCGTTACAAAGACGAAATCGGAGTGGCCTTTTGCAGACGTTTGGGCTGGCGAGGGCGACTCGCGGTTTTCGGATGAGGTATTCGCTTTTTGGGCGCACACTTTTCGGGTTCCTCCGCAAAAACAATCTCAAAAGATTCATCGTCCGCGCTGCCACTCGGTGTCGTTGCTGGTGCTGGGAACAATCCAGGCGATCTAAGTGATTGTGGCAGCGGCACATTCGCTGGTGCCGGATCAGTTGGCTGGTTTCGGGTGCGGGCCATTTCAATCAAAGCCGTCCTTTCGTCACCGATTGTTACTCTAAGTGTCATTACAGACTGTAACAAAAGTTATGCGGCCATGTTTAATCGGTCAGCTGACTAGGTGTGGATTCAGCACTTGGTCGATTGGGCTGATTTTGAGCCGTGCTTGTGACAATGGATCATCGCCCAGCGCGAATTGCAAGATGCATTGCGCAATAAGTGACTGGTGCTGTATGCGGTGGCATTCGCCGCACCGCCGCAAGTCTGATCAACGCACTGCTGTTGTTTGTAGCGCTGTTTGGGCTAAGCATCGGTGCCGTGTCGCTGGCCAGTGATCGCGAACGCGGCACACTAGCTTATCTGCTGGCTCAGCCGGTCAATCGCTTCGAAGTCTTCCTGGGCAAGACGATGGGCGTTGGCGGGGTATAGCTTGTTACTCGCATTGGTCTCATTGGGTATCGGTTTTGTCATTAGCGTGCTGACCCGCAAGGCGGCTACGGCATTGGGGGCGGCCCTCATCGTCTGGTTAGGGCTGGTTTTCCTGAGCGACCTCGGGCTGATCGGGGTGACACTCTCGGCGCGCCCGACGGATGCGACCCTGCTCGGCATGGTGTTGAGCAACCCGTTGCAGATTTTCAAACTTGGCGCAGTGTATAGCCTACGCAGCACATTGGATTCGCTGGGTGCAGCCGGTCAATATGCCGTATATCGATTTGGCTCCGGCCTCACCTTCTTGCTGGTCGGGCTGATGGTAGCGTGGGCAATTGCCAGCCACGCCGCTGCATTTGTGTTATTCAACCGAAAGGGGTACCTATGAAGACGATGATTCCTTCGCAAAGATTTCTGAGCCGCCGTCGGGTATTGCACCTGTTATGCGGCTTACCGGCGGTGTTGATGGCTTGCGGCAATAACCACACTGGCCCGCAAGCGCCTGAGATCAACTACGGCTACGACACTTGCGCCCATTGCGGTATGGTAATCGTCGATACCCGCTATGCCGCGGCGACTACGCTAAAAAGCGGCGATGTTCGGAAATTCGACAACGTCGCAGACATGATCGCCTTTCACGCGGAGCATCCCGACCAAACTGTGAGTGCTTGGTGGGCTCACGACTATCGCAGTCAGCAATGGATCGACGCCCTGCAATCGCACTACGTATTGGTGCAGGGCAAAGACACCTGCAGCAGCCTGCAAAAAGACATCGTGGCGTTTGGCGATGCAACGGATGGAGAGGCTTTTGCCACTGAGCACAACGAGACTATAAAGGCCTGGGATAAGGTGCGTCTGGCGGTATATGAAAGTGAACACCAGCATGCGTCGTAGTAGAAGCGCGAAACATGCTGTGTGACAAATGTCATAGCGCCACAATAATCTCACGAATATCCTGTCGCTAATAAACGTATCGAGGAAATAAAATATTAGGACTTACGCGCAAATAGATTGTGCTTGCTTTAGAACACGGATTACGCGGATAAATACGGATTTGCAAAGATATTTTGTTGTCTAATCCGTATTTATCCGTGTAATCGGTGTTCTATTGAGACATCACTTTCTGCTT
>JANMVQ010000045.1:0-13959 GCA_031392845.1 Chloroflexota bacterium | reverse complement strand
GAAACATCGTATTTCAGTGGCTCTTGCGCTGCTTGAAAGCCGTTTTGACTTGTTGGTTTTATTTAGCGCGTTAGGATTGCCAAATAAACATAGCTTCGTTTGCTTCCTATTTCAGGCGTAATGAAAACATTGGGTGTGCTGGTCGGTAGACTGCTGAGTATGGGAGATGTGGCTTGTGGCGTTGGCGGCACATCTGAAGGTAGTGTAACCTGAGTGGGTTCTGCGGTGGGTGCAGGTGGCGGTACTGTCGCGGTGGAACTGATGTATTGGGAAGGGTGTTTCAGACGGCGCGGACACGGGTGTGGTGGTAGGAGATGCGGTGAGTAACGGCACTGACGTGTGGGTCGGTAGTGGCGTGAGAGTTGGCACGGGCGTAGCGGTGGCGATCAGATCGTATATTGCAGTGATGACCTGCCCGCCAGATTGAACTATGATGCTGCGCGAGCGTGGCCCACTATCAGACCATCCTATGAATTGATAGGCACCTTGTGTCTCTGGCGCACTCAACTGATGTGATGAATTGACGATTGAGGTTACCGTAAAGGTTGTATTTTGCGACAGACTATCGTAGGTAAGCGATAGGCCGCTTGGCAGGGTGCGCAATTGATACTGTGCTGTAAGTGGAAGCATATTGCGACACTGCGTTCCACTCGATGTGTTGTTTAGATCAAAGGCCACCGCACAAATTTCCAACCAACTGTCATCACCATGATCTGGCACTACAAAGCTGCCGCTGGCACCGTTGTAGATCACGAAATTAGGGTGCACATGGTTGCCATGATGCAATTGCACAGTCCACTGGATCAAGTTTGAGATCGTACCATCTTCGATATCACTGGCGCTGCCGCTAAACGCAATGGTATCGCCTACTTTGTAGTTTGAGTTGTTAGTGGGCATACTGAACATGAGCGTGGGCACATGGTTATCGACCATGATCGTTGTTTGGGCAGCATCGCTGCGTTCACGCAAGCTATCCATCACGACAAGAGAGACCACCCGATTGCCACGCGTGGTGAAAATATGGGTCGGATTCTGATCCGTCGAGATGCTGCCATCGCCAAAATCCCATTCATAGGTCAGCGCTTGTCCATCAGGATCAAACGACCCGGCGCTGCTAAATGTGACGCTCAGCGGAGTAGGGCCAGTCGTAGGGGTTGCCCCAAATCGCGCACCCTTCACGGAACGTGATTTCTCTATGAGTTTTCTGAGCGGGGGAATTGTATCAGCCAAATAGGCTACGACAATAATTTCGAAAGTATGCGATTTTATAAAGCAGTTGCTTATTATTGGTGTTTATCGCAGTAAAACTGCCGCGATTCTAAAGATCGCCGCGGTCTTACCGCCATACCACCGGCACAAATAATTCGCGAGATTACTGCCCGTCAGTAAAGCAATACGATCAATCACCAGATTTTCCAAATAAGTGGGCACAATGGGATAAATTGATACAAAATGCAGGCAACTCTGAACAATATGAGGCGGTAAAGCGGTGAAAGCCTACCGCAATCACCCAGCGCGTGCAAACTTAGCCTGGGGACCCGATTATGTTTAAGATTATCTATATCAGTGAAACCCCTGTCGTACGTCTAGCGGCACAAGAGCTACTGACAACCCTGCAACAAGCCACTGGCCAGATCGGTCAGATCGAACGACACGAGTATTACGAAACCGATGTCAACGCATTATGGCTGGGTTTGGCGGATCAGTTTCCAGAAGTGATGCTGCCGGATGTGCTGGACAGTCGCTTCGATGATGCCATCGCCATCCAAACCCATGGCACACGTGGCGTTATTGTGGGCAATAACCTACGCAGCGTGCTTCTGGCGGTGTATCGCTATTTGCATGAGTTGGGCTGCCGCTGGGTGCGCCCCTCGCCAAACAGCGAATATATTCCGCATATCGAAGATATTGCTTTGACTGCCGTAAGCCTGAGCGAAGCCCCATCCTACCGTCATCGTGGCGTGTGCATCGAGGGTGCAGTCAGCAAAGAGCATGTCTTGGAAATAATCCGTTGGCTGCCCAAAGTCGGCATGAACACTTACTTCATGCAATTCCTAGAAGGGTATACCTTTTTCGAGCGTTACGCCACGAGCCGGGGCCAACCCTTCACTGTTGAGGATGCGCAAGCCATCGTCAAAGACGTCTTGGCAGAAGCGAAGCAGCGTGGGCTGCTATATCAAGCCGTGGGACATGGCTGGACATGCGAGCCCTTTGGCATGCGCGGGTTGGGCTGGGATTATCCGCCCGATCCAGTGCCAGCTGAATCGGCACAATATTTGGCTCAGGTGAATGGCACCCGTGAGCTGTGGGGCGGTGTACCGCTGAACACCAACTTGTGCTATTCAAATATAGAAGTCCGCCGCCGCGTGACCGAAGCCATTGCCGATTATGCGCAAGCTCACCCGCAAATTGACATCATCCACTTCTGGTTGGCCGATGGTTGGAACAACCACTGCGAATGCGAGCAGTGTCGCGATATCAGCCCATCGGATTTTTATGTGACGATGCTCAACGAATTAGACCAACTATTGACCCGGCGCCAGCTCGACACGCGCATTGTATTCTTGATTTACTTCGACCTGCTCTGGCCGCCGGTGCGCGAGCGGTTGGCTAACCCTGACCGCTTCTTGTTGATGTTTGCGCCGATCACCCGCACATATAGCCACGCCTTTGCCACCGATCAGACTTTGCCCGCTTTGCCACCGTTTGTATTGAATAAGCTCACCTTCCCACGCAGCGTGGAAGCGAACATTTCTTTTTTGCGCGCGTGGCAAGGACAGCTTGCACAGCCACTCGACAGCTTTGACTTTGACTATCACTTGATGTGGGATCACGTCAACGATCCAGGCTATACCCAGACGGCGCAGGTATTGCATCGTGATATACAACTGCTCAAAGACTTGGGTCTGGATGGCTTCATCAGTTGCCAAGTGCAACGGGCCAGCTTACCGACCGGGTTGCCGATGACGATCATGGGTTGGACGCTCTGGAACCGCACGCGTGCCTTTGAGCCCATGGCTGAGGATTACTTTGCCGCGGCCTATGGACCGGATGGCATGCAAGTGCGGGCGTATCTTGAACGGCTGACCGAGTTGTTCGACCCAGTGTATCTGCGCGGAGAGAAAAAAGACCAGAACGAACAAGCTGTCGAAAAGCTGCGCCAAATTCAAGCCGTGGTGGACAGCTTCAAGTCAGTGGTGGCACAGCATGTTGCCACGCTGAGCAATACATGTTGGCATGAATCTTGGTCGCTGCTGCAGGTGCACGGCGAGATCAGTGCGCTGTTGGCACAGGCATTGGCATTACGCGCTGATAAGCACAAGGACGAAGCCCGGCAACAATGGGAAGCTGTGAAAGTGTTTATCAAAACCCAGCAAGCCGCGCTTGATAACACGTTCGATAACTGGCTTTTCCGCTTGGTCTATGACCGAAAATTCGCCGAAGTCGACTGAAAATCGAACGCTTGTGCGATAACTTAGCCGCCGATTCCCCAATTGACCCTATTGTCGATTTACGACACACTTCCTCTCATGATTAACTTTGCCGTGATCGGCATTCACCACGGCCACATCTTTGGCCAAACCGATGCGTTGCTGGCGGCGGGCGCGACACTGGTATCGTATTACTCGACCCCCTCGCCCCTGACTGCGGAGTTTGCGCGGAAGTATCCCCAATCCAAAGCAGTGCGCAGCGAAGCCGAAATCCTGGACGACCCGTCCATTCATATGGTGGTGAGCGCAGACATCCCGTGTGAACGTGCCCTCCTGGGCGTGCGGGTAATGCAGCACGGCAAGGATTACATGAGCGACAAGCCCGGCTTCACCACCCTCGCCCAGTTGGGCGAAGTGCGCCGGGTGCAAGCTACGACCCAACGCATTTACTCGATCTGCTACAGCGAACGGCTGGAAAATAAAGCCAGTGTCAAAGCTGGCGAGCTGATCGCCGCTGGCGAAATTGGCCGGGTCATTCAGACGATTGGGCTAGGGCCACACCGTCCCAATCTGCCTTCACGCCCGACGTGGTTCTTTGAGCGTGAGAAATATGGCGGCATCTTGTGTGACATCGCCTCGCATCAGTTTGATCAGTTCTTATACTTCACCGGTTCGACTCAGGCCGAGATCATCGCCGCGCAGGTGGGCAATCTGAATCACCCGCAATATCCGGAATTACAAGATTTTGGCGATGCGATGGTGCGCGGTAATGGTGGTGCCGGCTACTTGCGGGTGGATTGGTTTACCCCAGATGGATTGCCGGTGTGGGGCGATGGCCGCCTCACCATCATGGGCACCGACGGCTATATGGAGCTGCGCAAATACATCGACCTTGAGGGTCGGCCAGGCGGCAGCCACCTATTTGTGGTGAATAAGCAGGGCGTGCGCTATGTCGATTGCAGTGCCGTCGAGTTGCCATATAGTCGCGATTTGATCGCAGATGTGCTTAATCGCACCGAAACCGCCATGTCGCAAACACACTGTTTCTTGGCTTCGGAATTGGCGCTAAAGGCGCAGGTTTGGGCAGAGCAGCAGTGCTGACTTGGGATTATGAATGGCAGGGCCATTAAGACACAATCGCCGTGACTTCAATCTCCACCAGCATTTCTGGGCTGATGAGCGCGCTGATTTGCAGCAGGGTGGAGGCGGGTTTGATCTCGCGGAAGAACTCGCCGTGGGCACGACCCACTTCCTCCCAACGCGAGATGTCGGTCACAAACAGGCGGGTGCGGATGACATCGCGCATGTTCGCGCCTGCGCTGTGCAGGGCTTTCTCGATCTTCTGCAAGATAAAACGCGTCTGTGCGCCGGGATCATTTAGCCCGACCACATTGTTGTTTTCATCGACGGCGGTGGTGCCGGCTACTTCGATCACATTGCCAATGCGCACGGCCCGGCTGTAACCAACGATGTCTTCCCACTTCGCGCCGGAGGAGATATTTTGTCTCTGGGTCATAGAGATGTGCTTGCCTTGTCGTAAATGCGGTGCATCATTTGCGCTACAGCACGGCTGGTGTCGTCGGGCTGCTGCTCCAGCGTCTCCATCACCTGCTGCGCATCTTGTAGCGGCCGGTTCTGGCTGAGTTTGTATTTCGCCGCAATCCGATTTACTTTGATCTCAAATGCCACCACACCCTGCATGAGTTTGGCAATGTAATTTTCCGGCATATTCTCCATGCGGTAAGGCTCAATAATGCCAGTGTCAGCCTCGTAGCGATCCACCAATTCCTTGAGCATGCCATGCAATTCAGCGGGCTCGGTCACCAGGCGCGGTGTGCCATACACATGCACGGCGGTGTAATTCCAGGTCGGCACATGGTTGCCCGGCGTATACCAGCGTGGCGAAATATAAGCGTGCGGCCCGGTGAACATCACCAGCACCTCCTGTTCGGGCGACAGACTACGCCACTGCGTATTGGCTCGCGCCATATGCCCATGCACATAGCGCTCCTCGTCGCGTGCAATCCATTGCAATGGCAAGTGGGTCGCCACCGGCAGCTCCTCGACCACATTCACCAGCGCGCCAAACGGGTTGGCCGCAATGAAAGTGTCGATTTCATTCAAGTCGGCGATTTCAAAGTGGTGAGGTAAATACATAGATGTCAACGAATAGGAATCGCTTATTATGCGTAACTACTCAGCGAAATGTCATTCTGAGGGCGCAGCCCGAAGAATCCCCTGTGTGTAGCATGGATGACGACCTTGGCAGGCAAAGATGGCCGCTCTGGCCTGCCGATAGTTGTGAGATGGTCAAGCATAAGTGATTCCTCAGCGCGGCGCTTCAGGAATGACACGTTTGAGGCTGAGTAGTTACCGACATAGCTATAGCGCGCCAAATTGTTGCGGGCCCAAACTTGGCGTGAGGTGGACTTTGTCTTGGTTAAAATGAATGTCACTCCCCAATGCGTGAATCCCCCAAACTGCCCGATGCACTCATCCAAGCGACATTGCAAATTCAGTATGACTTGTCGATCGTGACGCTGACCTTTCTCCCGATTGGGAATGACGCCGCATCGTTTGTGTATCGCGTTGTTGCCAGCGATGGGACAAATTATTTTCTCAAAGTGCGGACACGTTCGGGTTTTAGCGCGCCGAGCATCGTCATCCCACGCTTCCTATACGAACACGGGATTGCTCACATTATTACGCCAGTGCCAACGAAGACCCAAACCTTGTGGGTTCACCTGAACGATTTTGTTTTGAGCCTGTATCCCTTTATTGATGCCCGCACCGCAACAGAGGCGGGCCTAACCAAACAGCACTGGCACGCGTTAGGGGCGACGCTGCGCCAAATTCATTCAAGTCAACTCCCTGGGGAAATACTGCAGATCGTCCCGCAAGAAACGTTTATCCCCTCGCGACGGCAGGTGCTGCGCGATCTCGAAGTGATACTCGCCAAGCTCGCCAACACCCAGATCACCGACCCCATCCAGCGTCAGTTGAGCGAATTTTGGCAGATGCGGCAAAGCGAAATACACGCGCTCATCGACAAGACCGACCGGCTTGGAAATCAATTGCGCCAGGCGTCCCTGCCACGGGTCGTATGCCACGCCGATCTGCACACTTGGAATGTGCTGCTCGACGCCGCCCAGAACATGTGGATTGTGGACTGGGATGAAACCATGCTGGCGCCGAAAGAGCGCGACTTGATGTTTGTGATCGGAGGGATCGGGCGCAATTTGGTCAGCGCTGAGCAGACAGCGTTCTTTTTGCAAAAGTATGATAATGATGATGCGGCCATTGACCACCGGGCGCTGGGCTACTATCGATATGCGTGGGTGGTGCAAGAGATGGGGGCGTATGCCGAGGATGTCTTCTTTGCGCCCGATCTCAGCGCCCGCGCCCGCAGCGATTCCCTGCGCGCTTTTATCGATATCTTTGCCCCCGGCAATATCGTTGATATCGCTCACTCGTCAGACATTGACCTGCGATAACGTGATGCACTTCCATCTGCGATAAGCATTCCTCAAAGAGGCCCATGCGGCCCGAGCGAAGTCGAAGCATCCCGAGCGATGTCGAACCATCCTGAGCGAAATCGAACCATCCTGAGCGAAGTCCCTTCGGGGAGGCGCTCGTCATCGCAGCTTAAGCTTCGATATAAACCGCATCAAATTCGCTCAGGATACTTTCATTATGAAGGAAAGCGTTACTACTGAGGCCATTTCTGATTCTTTTCCGCGAATCACACGAATCTTCGCGAAAAATATCCGCGAAGATTCGTGTGATTCGCGGATTTCAGTAGGCCTGAGCAGTCACCATTTCCCGCCGAAGCCGGGAGCACTCTCAAACTAAACGCCAACGTGCTCAGCAGCATTAGTCTCGGACAGTTGCGCCGGCTCGAATCTCGGGGACCAAAATCAGCGAAGCCAGGCCGATCAGCACCGCACAGATCAAGCCCATGGTTGCGACCGGCACTTGAGTGACCAATTGAAACGCAAAGAGTGGGGCCAGCACCCCACGAATACCGGTAAAGAAGGTATGCACACTCATATAGTCCGCCACCCGATCCGGCGGCGCAAACTTAGTCACCCACAGGCTCCACAAAATATCGCCGCCCGCCACCGCAAAACCAAAGACCAGCGCGCCAGTCACTAGCCCAAACATACTGGTCCCGGTAAAGAACGCCAAAATACTGACGGCGAAAGCCACATTCAGGGCCACCCGAATCGCAAAGAAGTTCAGCCGATCAAATAGCCAGCCAAAAAACGGACTAAGTAACAGGCGAGTGAGCGAAGGAATGATGATCGTCAATAAGGCAATTTGATCGGGCGGCAACGCAATGCCGTAACGCGGATTGGCCAGATACTCCACCCGCAATGGCACCATCATCAAGTTGGCAAACCCCATGAACATCCAAGAGGCCAGGGTCGTCCGCAAGAGTTTGTCGGTGCGCAGAAAGCGCATGCTGTGGAAAACGCGCAGCGGGCTGTTGGCGTTCTCGCCTTCCGAAGCGATGATGCGTGAGGGGATATGCCACAAAAAAACGCCGATGGTCGCCATTGACAGTGCCGCCACCCCAATAATGAGCCGATACAGCCCTGGATCGACCGTCAGCAACCGCCCAGCCAGCCAGCCAAACAAAGAAGACGCCAGCACCCGGAACATGACCGAGCGCGATACCAACCGACCGCGTTTGCGGGCCGGATAATTGTCCTGATACACCTGAGTTGTTAACGGGATGATCGCGTTTGTGCAGGCCATCGCCACAACGGTGGCGAACACATACAAAGACAAATCGGGCAGTAGGGCAGCCGACCCCAGCACCAAACTGCCCAACCCCATCAGCAGCGCACCCGTTTGCATAGACGGACGTTTACCGCGCTGGGCCAATAAGACCAGCCACGGCGAAAGCAACATCCCGATGTTGCCACCCGCTGCAATCAAGGCTTTGGCAGTCGGCCCGGCCTGCAATTGCTGCACCGCGATCAACAAAAAGAAAGCGCTGCCACAACTTTCGAGAATGCCCATCGGAAACGCTCGTAGACGCTCATAAAAATAAGTGCGCGCCATGCGTGCCTGGGCGAGGCTATCCTGGATCGGGTCGGTTGTTCCGTCAGTCGCGCCAAAGCGGGTCAGCCTGAGTTGAATTGCGTTCAGCCAGTTCATGGGGGTGTTGAGCGTGAAATCCTGTATGCCATTGTAGGGGATGGAGGTGCGGTGGGGGAACTCAACTGTGGAATATAAATATTTGTGCGATTGATACAGAAGTTGCTTTACGTAGATACGCTTTAGCTAAATTGACATTGCAAAAATTTACGCCTCGAAGATCCACTTTATAAAAATGGCTCTCCTGAGTAAAACGGGAAATGTGTCATTCCGACGAGCAGCGAGGAGCCCAAAAGATATGAATGTTCACCGGCATACTGGACTTTCCAGATGAGCTACGCTCTACGCGGTTTGTTTGTGCGCTTGTTAGAACGCGAGGTCAATCGCGCCGTTTCGCGCGTTAAGGACAACAGACCAAGCAACGCCTGATTAACCGCATTGGCGTTCGGAAATGCCTTCGCGACTTCATCTTCAAGCAACACAAGATTTGTGCCCTGGTGATATTGCTTGAAGTATTTGCCGCGAATACCTTTGCCAAGTTGTTCGCGTGTGTAGACTGGGATATCCAGTTCATCCTTTTTCATAAATTTCTTCAAAAGAAACGCCATGCTTGCGAGCATTTTTTGCTGCTTTGACTGGATCCCACTCAAATTTTATACCGCTCATTGAAATAGATTATGGCGCAGTTTTCAGGTAAACGCTTGCGTATTCGCGACGATTCCACTAAGAGCCTATCCCAAAACTCACATGTAAGTATCCTGAGCGAAGTCGAAGCATCCTGAGCGAAGTCGAAGCATCCTGAGCGAAGTCGAAGGATGCCGCCGGATAGGGTTTTGGGATAAGTTCTAAGTATAGATGTGGTCGATCTTGTGCCAACTCACAGCGCTGTTGCCATACGGTTGTCACACCGGTTAGATAAGCTTATCGCTATGAAATTCGAATTCCAACCACTCGGCCCATTTGACTTGTTACACCAAAACAAATTCTTTGGCAACTGGCTCACCCTTGACCCAAGCGCAACC
This sequence comes from Chloroflexota bacterium, assembly GCA_031392845.1. Classification (GTDB taxonomy): domain Bacteria; phylum Chloroflexota; class Anaerolineae; order J036; family Brachytrichaceae; genus JANMVQ01. The sequence goes on along the minus strand of JANMVQ010000045.1, from coordinate 4,400 downwards.
ACGATTGTGATGGCTTTCCCCGTTGAAGGCTGGCGCGAATCCGTTGTCGTGACGTTGAAACAAAATAGTTCTGGGCGCATCCAAGGCGAAGTGTACGGCACAGCAGAGGTTGCCGCACAGGCGCGTGAGCAAGCGCTCGCTTGTCTTTCACTCGATGTCGATGGCACAGACTGGCCCGCCGTTGGCCAACATGATTCTTTCTTCGGCACACTTCAAAATCAATACAAATATTTGCGTCCCGTGTTATTTCATTCGCCGTACGAAGCGGCGGCGGGGTTCATCATCGGCCATCGCATTAGTATCAAGCAGCGCCAGACCTTTATGCAGCACATGGCACAGGATTTGGGTGAAAAGATTATTGTGGACGGCCAGACTTTCCACGCCTTCCCAAAACCACAGGTGCTGACAACTCTCGGAGAGTATCGCGGCTTGAATCTACAGAAGGTCGCGCGTCTTCAGGCGCTCGCGCACGCCGCTTTAGAGGGTTGGCTGGATCGAGCACATCTCAGATCACTGCGGATTGAGGATGCGTTGCAAAAACTACTGACACTGCCCGGGGTCGGGCCGTTTTTCGCCCAGGGCATCTTGCATCGCGGCGCGGGGATTGTCGACGACATCACCAGCGATGATCTGACTCAAACTGCGGTGCAGAAAGCTTACCAGCTGGATCATTTGCCATCTCACGCTGAGGTCAATCAGATCGCCGAGGTGTGGCGACCGTATCGAATGTGGGTGAATGTCCTGTTGCACATTTGGCTGCGCCAGAACATAGGGTTGCCGCAAGCACGTCAGCGCGTGGCCACGCCGCGTTGATTGGTGCGGCATTGGCAAAATTACTGATTCACGAATTTTAAATTAGCACGCAACCAATCATTTACAAGCTGCTGGACATCCATTTTCTTTTGCTCTGCCAATTGGGTGAGTGATTCCTCGACATCAGGATCGAGATAAATTGGAAACGAAAATTTTGCGTCTGGGTGATAGAACTTACCACGGGCAGCCTTTGAAAAGTCATACTTCGCTTTCATCTTGCATCTCCAAATACTGAGCCTGCTCATCCGACTCAGCAATTCGCGCCGAAATAATCTGAATTTTGCACAAATCTTCCGTGACCGACTGGAAGGTATGAACAACTACTCGTATAACGCCCACGCTATCAAGTCCAAGGGTAATCCAGCGATCTTGTATTGAATTGTCTTATCCCCGCACAAATTAATGCCCCCACCCCATACGCCAGCACATCCCACAAACTGAACTCACTACCCAGCGCAATCGACACTATCCGCAAGAAAACCGACGAACTTTCACGCATCGCCAAAGGAATGCCCGTGAGTTGAAAGATCTCAATCACCAGCGATAGGCCAAAGCTGAGCAACGCTATTTGCTGGGCGGAGTATTTTGGCCATATCAGCCAGATCAACCAAAAGATGGCGGCGGTATACAAGACATCGCCCAGGTATTTATCGAATAGCACAAATCCGGTCACAACGGTGCGGCTGATCACTCCAAGAATGATCGTCACCAACAAGGCAATCGCAGCGCGCAGCCTTACAGTCCCCATACCCATCGTCCTACTCCAATCCCCACCCCGGCCAATATCAGCCAATGCGCTGCAATCTTGAAGCGAAACAGCGCCAGCAAGGTTGCACAAGCGATCAGCACGCTCAACCCATCAATGAGCGCTGCGCGGCCCAATTGCCCGGCCGCCACGATAATGCTTGCCACCACAGCAAGATTCACCCCACGCAAAAAGATTTTGACCGCCGGAACGCGCTTGAGCCAGCCCATCAGCCGATGTTCGACGATGACAAAAACAAACGCCGGCGCAAAGATGCCAATCGTCGCCAGCACTGCGCCAAGCCAACCCGCGACGATATAACCCACGAATGTAGCGGTCGTAAACACCGGCCCCGGCGTGGCTTGCCCAATTGCAATCCCATCGATCAATTGCTGCTGGGTCAGCCAGCCATTGCCCAGCACCAACTCCTGTTGCAAGATACCAATCAGGGCAAACCCGCCGCCATAGATCAGCGCACCAATCTTCAAAAACGTCCAAAAAACGGCCCAAGCCGACACCTGCGACACCGCTGACATGCCGGACACCAAAAATCCCGCCGACACCCTCGACACATCTAACTCATGGTACAGCACCCATAAGATGAGTCCACTCAAGACAAAGATCAACAAAATATCTATGCGCACGACAAAAACTATTGGGATTGACAGTAAAAACACGGACCATTCGCGCCAACCCAACAGCAGCGGACGCGCCAATTGCACCGCACCGTGAATAATCAGCGCCAGCGCGACAGGTTTAATGCCATACAACCAACTTTCTAACTGCGTTAGCTGCCCCATCTGCACATACAGCACTGAGAACAACAATACGATCAGAAAAGCGGGCAGAATAAAGCACACCCCCGACACAATCGCGCCGGGCACACCACCCAGCCGTTGCCCGATATAAATCGCCATCTCGGTTGAAGTCGGCCCCGGCAACAAATTAGCGGTGGCCAGATCTTCATTAAATTGTTCGGGGCTGAGCCAACGCTTGCGCTCCACCAAATCATTTCGCATCATGGCGAGGTGCGCCGGCGGCCCGCCAAACCCAATCAACCCAAGTTTGAGGAAATAGGCAGCCAGGGTCGCCAAAGTCTGTTTATTATCGGTAGGGTTGTTCATGGTTGGAGACCTATAGTTTAATGGTCACCATGATTCGCATCCTCCAACGAGACACCAATGGCTGCCATGACGGTATATCGGTCGAAGCGCTGCCCGGACTGCTGCAGCTCAAACCCACTTTGCTGTGGATCGATATTTTTGACGACGCCAAAAAGAGTGACTCACCCGAAACCCGTCAAAAGCTGGAGTATCTGCTCAGCACGGTCTTTCATTTTCATCACTTGGCGGTCGAAGATGTGATTAGCGAATCACATGTGCCCAAAGTGGATGGGTGGGATAACTATATCTATGTCGTGACCCATGCCGTCCAATTTGACAAACAGCTTAGTGACGTGGACACCAGTGAATTGGATGCTTTTGTCGGGCTGAACTATCTCATCACTTATCACGACGAACCCATTGCAGCGCTAGAGCGAGTCTGGACCAGTTGCTTACGGGATGATCGCCATTCGCGCCGTGGGCCGGATTATCTGTTCTATGAGCTGTGCGATGGAGTGGCTGCCGACTATCTGCCTTGCATGGATGCCATCGACGAAGCCGTAGACGGGCTGGAATCACAAGTATTTGGCAGCCCCAGTGCTCACACCGTCAGCAATATCTTCAAACTTAAGTCCGCCGTGCTGAACTTGCGGCGGGTGCTCTCGCCTCAGCGCGAAGTGATGAACAAGCTGGCCCGCGATGACTACAGCGTGATCGACGCCAAAGACCGAATTTACTTCCGCGATGTCTACGACCATTTTGTGCGCTTGGTCGATCTGAACGAGTCCTTGCGCGATCTGGTCTCCGGCACACTGGAAACCTATTTATCGGTCACCGCCAACAAAACCAACGACATCATGAAATCACTCACCATCATCACACTGTTATTCATGCCCTTATCCTTTCTGACGGGCTTCTTTGGCATGAACTTCTTCGCCAACTCCATGGTGATCGATACATTTATCAATCCCTATCTCATGTTTGGACTGGCCATACTCATGATGGTCGCCATTCCCGCCTCAATCTACGGAATCCTGCGCAAGAACCGTTGGATGTGAGACGGGAGTCAGGTGACTTGATTTCAACGCAGAGACGCAAAGTCGCTAAGTCGCTGAGAAAAAGCAGCAAACTTTGCGCCTTTGCGCCTTTGCGTTTATGAATCCTTAGCAGCATTGGCCTTAAGCTGTAAGCTGTGACTCACGGCTCCCTATCGATTCGCCACCGGCAGATAGATCGTAAAGTTTGAATTGGCGTCGCGGAAGCGTAAATTGTCAAAGCGGGCACAGGTGCGGCGCGTGGGGTCGACACTCGTCACCACAAACCCCGCCAGCACATCTTTGTTCATCGACACAGTAGCGCTGCCGTTGTCGATAGGCTGCCACGTAATGCCATCATCCGAGCGATACGCAGCGAACAGATTGTTGATACGCGTCAAGCGCATCCAAGTAGGCATCCCAAACCCGCCAACAAACCCGATTTGTGTTTCGGTCAGCGCCGTTTGCGTGCGCACTTCCACCCGATGACCAAAGGCATTCGTCTGCAATTGGTCGAAATACTTCGCATCCGACGCGATGCTTTCGCGGATCATCAAGCCAGCCTTGGCCCCATAATCCGGCACTGCATCCAAGCTGAGCATCCGCGCAATGATTTCGCTATCGCCCGACATGGCGCGATGGATAAAGCCAATCTCATCGTTCAAGCCATACAAGTCGATGCCGCTGCTGCACGCGATCAGCTCA
>JANMVQ010000043.1:0-17859 GCA_031392845.1 Chloroflexota bacterium | reverse complement strand
TCCGTGTCCGTCCGTGTCCGTCCGTGTCCCATATCTTTTATTGCGTTACAACCGCAGTATTTGGCGGAACCCAGCCTGCCCCGCTGCGGACTGTGGCTGGGTCGACTTCTTTGTCTTTGCGTTCGCCCATCGCCTCGGTGCTGACATCATCGAGCTTAAGCGACAGCACCTGGCTGGCTCCATCCGGCCCCATCGAAATGCCGTAGATCGTATTGGCGGCTTCGACCGTGCCGCGGTTATGTGTCACCACAATAAACTGGGTCGAGTCGACCAGCGACTCCAGCATATTTCGAATACGCCCGATGTTACTCTCGTCCAGCGCCGCATCGACTTCATCCAACACACAGAACGGTGTGGGCTTCACCCGCAGAATCGCAAAGATCAATGCCGTCGCGGTGAGCGAGCGCTCGCCGCCCGACAACAGCGACAAATTCTGCGGTCGCTTGCCCGGGGGCTGCGCCATAATCTCCACCCCACATTCGTCGATGTTGTCTGCATTGGTCAGGGTTAATTTGGCTTGCCCACCGCCAAACAAAATTTTGAAGGTGTTTTGAAAATGCGCCGCAATCGCGTCAAACGTGGTTTGAAAGGTCGCCTTCATTACGTCATTGAGCTCTGCAATCACTTGTTGCAAAGTGGCCGAGGCTTTCTCCAAGTCCTCGCTCTGTTCACTCAAGAACTTGGCCCGCTTCTGTAGTTCATCATATTCGGTTTGCGCTTCGTAGTTGATCGCGCCCAGCCGCTTGATCTGATTGCGCAGCAGGGTGATTTTTTCATTCGTTCCTTCAGGCAGCGCTTCGATCACCTCAAGCGTATCCAGCAAGCTGATTGCTTGATCGAGCCCATCGAGAGAGAGCTGCGCCCCAACAATGGCTTCGGATTCTTCGGCTTGGCTGACCGTTGCGGTTTGGAACGCATCGGCTGCCCGTGCGCGCAAATTATCGATTTCGTTCAGGTGCTTGGCCACATCCAGTTCAGCAAGATTAGAGCGTTGCTCCGCTTCCAGCAGAGCTCGCTCGGCCTCGCGCTTGTGGGTATCTGCTACACCGATTTTTAGTTCAATCGCCGCGATCTCTTTCTGAATTGGCAACAGTGCGGCGTCGATCGCGCGCATCTGCGTCTCTGCCTCGGCCACTTCCTGTTCAAATTGCCTCAGTTGCAATTTGGATTGCTCTTGATGTTGTACCAACTCGGCAGCGCGTTTCTCAGCTTCCGCAATTTGTTGCACCGTGCTGGCATAGGCCTGCAACCGTTCGCGCTTGGTTGCGTCGGCACTCCGTACGGCTTCGCTGCTGGTGGCCATGCCGGCATGGGCGGCGTTTAGTGCTTCCATCCAGCCGCCCGACATCTGATCCTTGATGTCTTGCTCCAGCGTGCTGACCTGTTTGGCGACCTCGGCCTGTCGGCTCTCTTGGGCAGTCATCCCGGCGCTCACATCTTGGGTCTTGGTTTGTAACTGGATAATCTCTTGCTCGGTTTGCTCAAGCTCGCCAGCCAATGCAGCCAGATTCTCTTCCAACCGTTCGATGCGGCGCTGGGCCTCAGCCCGGCTGTTACGTCGCTGGGCTGCTTCGCGCCCAAAATGGTCGCGGGCGCGGGTGGCTTCATCCAAGCCGCGCCGAGCCTGATCGACTTCGCGTTGGGCTGCGTCACGTGCTGCGGAGGCCGTCACCCGGCGGGCCTTGGCTTCATCGGGCGATAGTTCCAGAATAGCCGCATCGAGTTCGGTGCTTTCGGCGTTGCTTTGTTTTTGCGCAGGCACACCAGCGTTAAGCGCGACTTCGCCACTGGCGTAGGCCAACTCACCATCGCGGGTAACGCATACACAGCCGTGCGGCAATTCGGCAGCCAGTGCACGGGCTTGATCAAGTGTGCGGCAGATATACACATGCCCGATGAGCGTTGGCAAAATCGGCTTCAGCCAATCCGGCGCGCCGACCACATCCAACACCCACCGGGCGTTCAGTTCTTGCAGCCGCTCTGGCGCAATTGCGGCCGAAGCACCTCGTGATGTGATCCTGTCCAATGCAGCCAAGCGCAACTTGTTTGGTTCGCCCTTGGCGTTGTTTGATTGGACTTTGGCCAACCACAATCGCGTATGCGAGAGCGCGTCCTGTGATTCGATTACGAGTGCGTTCATTTCGTCGCCTAGCGCAGCAACCACGGCGCGTTGCTCATCGGGCAGCACCTGCACCAGCGCACCGAGTGTGCCACGCACTCCCGGCAGCCGCGCATTCAAGGCGTTGCCAATCAGTTCACTTACGCTCTGCTGCGCGCGCATCTCGGCAAATAGACTCATGCGTTTGGTCAGTTTCTCTTCGGCCTCGGCAGCTGCATAGTTTGATTGGGCCACGCCCAGCACCGCACGTGTGCTTTCCAGCTTCTGGGTTGCGGTATGTAAATTTGCCTCAAACTCGTTACCCCGCGTGCTGTCTTGGTCCAACTGCGCATCGGTTTGGGTCAACCCTTGCAACTCGCGTTCGCGCTGGTCGGACATCTGCTCGATTCGGCGAGTGGTATTCTCGGTTTTTTGCCGCAGCGCAGTGATTCGATTTTGCAAGCTGTTGACCTCATTGCGGGCGGCGGCCAATTCGGCGTTGACTGCCATCAATATCTTTTGGGCGGCGGTGCGCTCGCTTTCGATTTGGTTGCGGGCGGCTTGACGAATATCAGCTGCCTCTTGTTTTTCGCGCAGGTCGCGCTTGCGGTTTTCTAATGTTTGTTCCGCCCCAAACAGCAAGGCCGCAGCGTGGGTCGCTTTGATCGCGAGTGTTTCCAAGCCAGCTTTGCGTTGCTCGGTATCGGTGTGGGTAGATAACACTTGGGCGTCGAAGCTAGTGACGCGCTCGCGCAGCACGGCCAGATTGCGAATGGTATCTTCGCTGCGGCGGCGGGCGCTATCGCGTTGGGGCAGCACTTCGGCCAGCTTCAAGCGTAAGGCGCTTTGCTCTTCGCGGATATGGCTGGCACCAGCGTCCAAGTGCGCCACCGATTCGCGGAACTGCGCCACATCTTTGGTGCGCTCCTCGCGTAATGTGAGCGCAGCCTGCCAAGCCTGGCGCGCGACGTGATAGTGATGTCCGAACCAGATGCGTAGATGGCCGTCCAGCTCCGCCGCAAAAATTTGGTATTGCTGGGCGCGAGCGGCTTGCCGTTCCAATTGGGCCAAGCGCGGAGTAATCTCGGCCAGAATATCTTTGACTCGCTCCAAGTTGTGACGCGTCTCGTGGAGTTTGCGCAGCGCGTCTTCGCGCCGGTCGCGGTAACCACCGATGCCGGCTGCTTCTTCGAACAGTGCCCGCCGCTCTTCAGGTTTTTGGGCCAGCGCGGTATCGACCGAGCCTTGGCCGATAACGGTATAGGTGCGTTCGGCCAAGCCGCTGTGGCTGAGCAAATCGCTGATCTCGCGCAGGCGCACCCGGCTGCCATTTAGTAGATATTCGTTGCTGCCATCGCGATAGGCACGACGGCCCAGCGCAATTTCCTGATAGCCGATGGGGAAGAAGCCATCGCTGTTGTCGAAGGTCAGGATCACTTCGGCCATGCTGGCGCGCGCCCGCTTGGGGCTACCGGCAAAGATCATGTCGTCGGTGCGTTTGCTGCGCATCAGGCTGAACTGCTGCTCGCCCAATGCCCAGCGGATGGCATCGGCCACATTGCTCTTGCCAGAGCCATTCGGCCCGATCACGGCGGTGATGCCCGCGCCAAATTCAAAATGGGTCTTACTGGCAAAAGTCTTGTAACCAGTGAGGGTAATGGTTTTGAGACGCATTGGTGCGGGGGATTGTAACTGGAAGTATCCCTTGCTGTATCATCATTTGAACACCCATGACCCCAACTCAAATTCCCCCAGGCTTCGAAGAGATGGTGGCGCCGATGCGTTTGGCGCACGAGGAAATTCTGGCTCGACTGGCTCAATATGGCCATATCATTCCTGACTACCCGACGTTTGTTGCACCGGGCAACCCGCGTGGGGTTGCGGCGGCCAAGGCGCACCCGATGCAGGGCATCCTCAAATATCACGGCTTGGCGGATTGGGCCTGGCGTACCGCGTTTTTGCCGAGCATCAGCGTGACCAACGATGTGGCGCATTCGCTGACCCTGGTCGAGTTCGATCCTGATCTAAAGGCCGACACCGCCAAGATTGGGGATCAACCCGCTACCCAGCGTGAATTGGAGCGTGTGACCCAGAGCCTGGACCTGGTGCGCCAAATTGCGCGCATCGATAGCCGCGCCCGCGTGACGTCTAGAAACATTGTGCAAGGCGGCAAGACCGGCAAAGGCCTGGGCACCAGCGCATCTGGCTCGGCGGCGCTGGCCACGGCGGCAATTGCGGCGGCGTTTGGGCCGGAGATTGTGCGTAATACCCGCTTTGTGAGCGCCATCTCGCGGCTACTGGCAGGGTCGGGTTGTCGGGTAGCTACGGGCGGGGTGTCGTTGTGGTTGTCTTATCCCGGCATTGCGCATGAAGACAGTTTTGCCGTTCGCCTCGATGACAAAAATCAACTGGCCGAGATGAAATTGATCACCGTGCCAATCGACTCGCGGATTGGCCTAAAAACGGAGCTGGCTCATATCGAAGCGCCCAAAAGCCCGCTCTTCAAAAATTGGATGCGCCAGCGTCGCGCTGAAACCTTGCAGGTAATGGACGCAGTGCAAACGGGGGATTGGCTGACCGTGGCGCAGTTTGCCGAATACGACAGCATTCACTTGCACGCGGTTACGATGACTGGCGGCACAGTGCACAAGCTGTTTGCGTGGGAGCCCGAAAATATCACCTTATTTCGACTGTGCGATGATCTGCGCGCTCAAAATATCCCGGTGTATTTCTCCACCGACACCGGCCCGACCATGGTGCTGCTCACCCACAAGCGGCATGTGCTAGACGTTGTTCAGCAGATACAGGCTGCCGGGTTTGCTGCGATCAACGGCGGGATTGGCGAGGGAGCGCAGTTAGTCGAAGTAGAAGAAGCGAGAAAGGCGCTGATCAATTGAAAATTCAAAAGGCAAAATTCAAAAGGTTGCGACAACTGCACGACCTTTTTTGAATTTTGCCTTTTGAATTTTTAATTTTCTTCTTCCGGTCCGCTAGGCATACCCAGTTTGATGATTTCGCCATGTCGATTGATGACAATCCGAAAACCCAGCATGCCAAGATAGGCGCGGCTTTGCTCTGGAATGCCATTCTCGAAGACTTGCTCAATCTGGCGATCCATGTTGCGGATACTAGTGTCAATCGACGCTTTGGTAAACAGATCGTCTTTGCCCATCATCTTCATTAAGCCAGAGCTGACGCTGTCTTTGTTGTTCTCCACTTGTTCGCGGAACATCTGCAAGACTTGCTCGTCCACTATGCGCGCATCGACATGGTACTTAAAGCCATCTTCCACGACGATGTACGTAGGTTCATTGCCGACAAACGCCACGTTTGCCGGTTGATCGTTTTCGTCAAAAACCAGTCCTTCAAAAAGTGCTTGTGCCATCTATAACAACCCCAACCAGCGCGCCACATCTGGGCCGATGCCGATCACATTGAGTGTGATGGGCAATAGTAGCACGCCCAGACAGTTCATTCGTCGCCCGCCGACCAGCACCGGCAATAGGCCGATGCCCATCCCTACGCCAGCGATGCCCAGCCCGGCCCAGCCAAACCACATCCCAGTGATGCTTAGCGCGATTCCTATTGTTACGAGCGCAATCCAGCGAGGTTGCAAATGGTTTGCTAGCGCCGCCGCCGCACGGGTGAAGACAAGCAACAAAATAAAGGACAGCGCTCCGGATAGCGCAATCGATGAAACGGCCAGCGCATACATGCGCCAGCCATACGGCACATACGTCGTACTGAGCATGCCGGCCATCCCGCCGCGTACCAAATTCAGCCCAGGTACAAAGAACAGCATCAGGCTGGTGACGTAATACGCTACCTTCGACGCACCTTGCGAGACCAGAAAAAGCCGATTGTCGTAGCGTGACGTGGCATGCCCCGCCAGCAACCCACCGATGCCACCGCTCACCACCGGCAGAAATCCGGCAAATAGGCCGCCGGCCAAGCCGGTAAGGGTGGCGCGTAACAACATCGTTGCAGGCAGATCAAACACTGCGGGTTGTTGCGTGGGTGGCTGTCGGCTGAAGAGCAGCATTTGCAGCGCACCGGGCAGCACAAATAAGCCCATAAATGCCGGTGCCAGCGCCATATTGGCTTGGGTGATTTCTAATGGATTGCGATACATCAGCACAAAGCCCAATACCCCACTCAGCACAAAGGTAAGCAAGCCACTCCCTAGATAGGCCCAAGCGGAAAGTAAACGCCGCAGGGGTGTGGTCAACATATTGCTGCGTGGCCACTCACCCAACAACATGAATGCGATGATCGCTGTCAACATCCAGCCAGTATGCGGTTGCAAAATGCTGTGGAGTGGGCGAAACCCTTGGTCCAGCAAGGGTGCCAACAGCACCAACCCGAGCAACGCAGCCAAGCTGCCTGCCCCTACGAGCAAGGTGGCCTCTGCACCACGACCTTGCAACAAGTATTTGGTGGCTGGCAACACTGCGCCAATATTGGCATCATCCGGCGCATACAAGAAGATGGCCGGGATCATGTTTAGCACCGTCCAGCCTACGACGACGCCCAGCAGAAACAGCACCATCGCTTCGTTCGATGAAGCGGCCGCTGTCATGGGCGCCATGACCAGCAACATACTGGCCAGAGTGTAGGCGTGCAATCCAGGTATCAGCGCAATAACCGCGCCGAGTATTGCGCCTAGTAGCGACGCTCCTACTAACATCAAGTCTGACATGTGGGCAGCATAGCAAGATACGGCTTAAACAGCATCCATCCAAGTGCGCAAGCCCATGCGTAAAACGCTTGATTTTTCACGTAGTCCTAATTGTGGCAGGTTTTCTCACCGCAGAGATTTTGAGTTCTCCTGAGTAAAACGGGATAAACCACGAATCTCACGAATCTTCACTAATAATTCGTGAGAATTAGTGAGATTCGTGGTTCATTTTTCTGCCAGCGCCTGATGTGGCGGATCGCGTAATGGCGCTTTCTAAACCATCTCCATCCTTAAAATTGTGGAAAAGTAGGCCCAAAATCTAACTTTCTGAGGAAAAGCTGGGGAAAAGTAGGCAAAAAACAGGGTTTTCTGTGGATAAACCCCTTGCATATTGTGGAAAAATATGTTTATATATTACTTACCCCCCAGAAAGAACCGGGGGAAACGAAATGAGTCACGATAAATCAAGCCGAATTTGATAGTTTTATTGATTCAGAGATTTGAGTGATTCCAACTTATTTTTAGGAGAAAGCACAAAATGGCTGATAAGAAACCGCTAAATAAATCGCAGATCACTGCATCCGTCGCCGAGACCACCGAGTTGAGCAAGACCCAGGTTAGTTCGGTAATCAATGCATTGGACGCGCTGATCAAGAAAGAGATCGGTAAGAAGGGCGCAGGCTCATTTGCAATTCCTGGCTTGTTCAAGCTGACCACAGTGCGTAAGCCTGCCAGCAAGGCCAAGCAGATTCCTAACCCCTTCAAAAAGGGCGAGATGATGATGACCAAGGCGAAGCCGGCCCGCAATGTGGTCAAAATCCGCGCACTGAAGTCGTTGAAGGATTCGGTTTAATTTACTGTTGCGGGGCCGCAGCATGTAAGACCGTCCTAAAGGGCGCACTCGATTTTTATCGGGTGCGCTTTTTTATTACCAAAGCACAGAAAGGGGACGCGGATTTTCTGGATGTCTTATCCTGAAAAGTCCTGTTATCCGGTAAATCCACGTCCCATATCTTTGCGTTTCCAACAAACGAACTGTTGAATTTGGAATTGCGCTGTATCTGTCTCCGTACCCCAATCTGGATAAGCATCGTACAATGAATTAGCTATTGATTCTGGCTATTGACTATTGGACTGGTTACTTATGGTCAAATTAAATAGTTACTAAATCGGATGGAACATCAGGATTCAGCTTCAGAAAATGCATCCACGGTGCCCGACGAAGCGGTCACCCAGTCAGACTCAAGCCCGGCTCTTGCCGCGTTGCCCTCAGGTGCTCGCGCTGGACTTTTAGCTGGGCGATATCAAATACTGGAGACTGTAGGCACAGGCGGTATGGGTGAGGTTTATCGCGCCCTCGATCTAGACGCCCAGCAGACCGTAGCGATCAAATGCTTGTCCACTGGTCGGCGTGATGCCACGACTACGATCAGTAATCCAACCGTAGGCCGCTTCCGACGAGAATTCAACGTGATGGTGCGTTTGCGCCATCCCAACGTCGTTGAAGTGCACGACTTTGGTTGGTTAGAAAGTGGACAACCGTTTTTAGTGATGGAGTTTGTCAAGGGTCAGTCACTCTCACAGGCCTTGCGCAACTTGCGCCAAAACCCTGCAAATGCCATGCCGGATGTGCTTTTAATCGAATCTTGGCACAAAACGATTTGGCTGCAATTGTGCGATGCACTATCTTATATTCACCAGAACGATATGGTGCATCGGGATATTAAGCCGGGCAACCTCATGCTCGAAGCGGGCAACGCTGGGCAACTGATTCACCTCAAACTCATGGATTTTGGCTTGGCCAGCTTCTCGCAAGACTCGATGGACCTAACCAAGACTGGTAGCTTGATCGGCACGGCCAGCTATATTTCGCCCGAACAAGCGCTGGGTCAGCGAATTGACCGTCGGACTGATTTATATGCTTTGGGCGTGCTGATGTATGAAATGGTCACGGGCCGGGCGTTGTTTAGCGCCGATCAACCATGGGCTATTGTGCGCATGCATATTGAGGCAGTGCCGGTGCCGCCGATCTTTTTGAACCCTGCGATTCCCGGCTACATCAATGCCATCATTTTGAACCTGCTGGCTAAACAACCCGAGCAGCGATTTAACTCTGCCGAAGATGTGGCCGATGCGTTGCGTACGAAACATATGCCCGAAGCGGTGTTGGCGCAGGCTAGCGCGGCCACCGAGCGGGCTGGTTTGCTGGGCCGCACCACTGAGTTTCAAACCTTGCGCGAGAACTGCGAACAGGCGTGGAAGCAATCACAACTGGTGTGTATGAGCCTTGAAGGTGAGGCCGGGTTGGGCAAGAGCTATTTGCTGAATGCGTTGATGGGTTGGGCCAAACAAACGCAGGCATCCGTAATGAGTGGCGTGTGCGCGGCGACCGCTCGTATGCCCTACGGAGCAGTTGCGGAGGCCATCAGCACCCATTTGATCTCGCGTCGCCAGAACAAAATCCGTAGCCAGTTGCTGCGCAATATCAAGACCGAAATCGCACGTATTGTTCCGGAGATTTCCGGTGGGGGTAGCGCATCCCGGCTGGCCGAGACAGCCGAGGCACAGAGCAATCCCACTCAATCTCAGGCACGTTTGTTTGGTGCGGTGGCCCAGCTGATGGCGCGGGTCACCGCGCACAAACCAGTACTGTGGATCATTGATGATGCACAATGGTTAAGCGACGATGCTTTAGAGTTATTGGCCTATATCGCCAACCACAATCTACATACACCTATGTGTGTAGTGTTGTCGCAACGCCCAGATGCGATGGCATTGACTACTCAGCAAAGCCATCTGAAATTTACGGCGCGGATTCAGCTTAACCCTATTCCGGAGAGCGATGTGCGCCAGTTGGCTCAGCAAGTGTTGGGTCAGCGGGCTTCGCCCAATGCCCTCGATGTGATTGTGGCGCGCGCAGATGGCAACCCCCTATTTGTGCAAGAGTTGGCCAATATGCTCAAGGTAGCCAACACATCGACCGAAGCGATGGAGTCGGTGACCCAAACTGTGAATCTGCCGGTGCCGGTGCGTATTGCGCGGGTGATGGCCAACCGTTTATCCGAGCTAAACGACGAACAGCGTAATCTGATGAGCTGGGCGGCCATTTGTGGACGAGAATTTAATCTGGATATGCTGGCCCAAGCTGCTACCGAAAACGCCGATGACTGGGCCGCATTGGCGGACGATTTACTCAAGCGTCAACTATTACTTGAGAAGCGGGTGACAGGCCGTGAGGTATATCGTTTCGCACATCAGCAATTACGCGAGTTGGTCTACGAAAAACTGCAGCCAGAGTCGCGTCATCAAATGCACAGCGCGTTTGCGGATGTGTTGGAGCGCGATGAGTTGGCTGCTCCCGCTGATTTGGAGTTGCAATTTGCCGAGGCGGGCCGTCTCCAGAAGGCTATGGAGTACGGATTGATCGCGGGTGATCGCGCTCGCGAGGTGTATGCACACCGTGATGCACAGGCGTTTTATGAGCGTGTGTTGGCGCGTGCCGCAAACTCGGTTGAGTTTCATGAGCAAGTGGCCCAAGCGCACTTTGGGCTGGGTGAAACCCACTTCTTTCTGGGACGATATGTGCAGGCGCGCAGGGAATTTGAACAAGTGGTGGCGCTGACTGTATGAAACCGTCGCGATCACCATTAGTCGCATTATTGGCCTCGTTTGGCTATGCCTTTGCGGGCATCGCCCATGCCGCCCGTACTCAGCGTAACTTCAGGATTCATATCGTGATCACAAGCCTAGTTATATTGCTGGGCACCTGGCTGCGTTTGTCGGCCGAGCGATGGGCCATACTTGTCCTTACGATTGGGGTGGTGTTCCAGGCTGAGTTGGTGAACACTGCGCTAGAGGCTATCGTGGACAAGGTCTCGCCGGAATTTCACCCGTTGGCCAAAATCGCCAAAGATTGTGTAGCGGGTGCGGTATTGGTGTTGGCCGTGGCTGCTGTCATCGTAGGGGGATTGATGATGGGACCGCGATTGATCGAACGGTTAGGTGATTTTTAAGCGCTGATGTGTATATTTGGTGACTAAAAGTTTTTCATCGTGAAGAGCGAAGAAGCGAAGGTTAATAACTTGCGTTATGCAGTAAGCATCCTGAGCGGAGGGCGGCCTACGACACAAAATCGAAGCCTATGTCTAAGTGCCGCCCGCAGTCGAAGGACGCGTTCTCCATCGCAGCTACAGCTTCGACATAGGACGCGTCCCCGCAGGGACTGCGGAGTGCGGAAACGCAGCAAACATAGGCTTGCGTAAAAACCGCACTCCTCCGCTCAGGATGCTTACTACATAAGATGAGTTAATGAAGACGCATCTTCGCGGTTCAAGTCTGAAAACGTAGCTGACCAGGACGTGTCGGTGAGTATATGTAGTTGAAAGTTGAAATCTGAAATCGGAGTCAAACGTATGCGAAATAGATCTTCCTTTATTCTGTTTCTGTTCGCGCTGGCCGTGCCAGCTGTTATGGTGACTGTGTTATCGCTGAGTGCACAATTTGCTCGACCGGCGCAGGCTGCCTCACTTGCGCCGGAGCTGCTACTCAACAAAACCACCGTCGCGGCCAGCAATACGCCGACACAGACCACCATTATCTCGGTGACAAACCCTTTAACCAGCGCAGCTGGGGTGGGTGTGACTATTTATAAGACCACCGAGGCGGCTGGTTTGCAGGCCTGCCCGCAAATTGTCAGCACAATGGATCCTGGCGCATCGCTCATCATTACGCTGACCGAGACGCCGTGCGGGGCTGTAGATTTTTTCGGCGAGGCGGTGATCAATTCAGATAAGACGATTTTGGCTGGATCGACCGTACTGCGGATCACGACCCACTATGTGGCGCTGGGTGGAAATTGTGGCCTGAGCGCGGGCCGTTGTTACACTAGCCCGCAGGCTGCTGCCGATATCGCCTCGGATGGCGACAGTATTAAAGTCGCGCAGGGCACATATACGAGTGAGGCCTTTAACGTGCTGTTCCTAAATCGCGCTGTGACTGTGACAGGTGGTTACACCACCAGTAACTGGAGTGTGGCTTATCCAATGACTCAACCTGTCGCACTCGATGGCCGTGACAACGCTGGCCAACGGGTGGTGCAAGTGAATGGTAGCGGTGCGGGTGTGTTGACCCTCGATGGCCTGAATATCCAGCGCGGTAATTTCGAGACGGGTAACGGTGCGGGGTTGAATATTGTGAGTGGCACAGTTGTTGTTCGCAACAGCTCGATTTTGAGCAACACTGGACAGGGTGGCGCAGGTGTGAGCTATTTGAGCGGCGGCACTATCCCAGCGGTCAGCCTAATCAATTTGACTCTAGAGAGTGTCACGCTGAGCGCCAATACCATCGTGAGCGGTGGGCGCGGCTCGGCTTTGACCGCACAAGGCGTCAATGTCGTTATCTCGAACAGCCTGATTGTGGCCAACCGCGCGGCGGACGGCGCGGCGCTGGACATGCGCGATGGCAGCCTAGATTTGCGCCAGAGCACGGTGCGCGACACAGTCGGGATGGGTATTTCAGCGGGGCCAGGAATATTGGTGGCCAACAACAATGCCATTGCCAACAATCGTGGCGCTGGGTTATTGCTGAATAGCGCGGATGCAATTGTGATTAGCAACACCATCGAGAGCAACAGTGCGCCCGACCGTGAAGGCGGCGGGGTAGCGATCAGCACCATTTGCACAGGCACGATCAACTTGCAAAATAATATTATTCGCAAAAACACGGCCCGGATAGGCGGCGGTGTGGGTGGGCGAGCATTTGGGCTGTCCCTCACCGGTAATCTGATCGAAGACAATCATGCCAGCGAAAGCGGTGGCGGTATGCACTTCGCCAAGGACACTGTCATTACCAGTTGTGTTGTTCCGGCGATTAACATGAACGCAAATCGAGTGTTGCGCAACAGCGCCCCACAGGCTGGGGCCATTGTGATCGATATGGGTGTAGCGGTGCGTGGAAACAACGACTTGGTGGCTAACAATGTCACGACTGGTTTTCAGACTGCTTCGGTGCATGTGTTGAATGGGCAATTGGAGACGCGCCACTGGACGCTGGTCAATAACGGGCGCTATGGGTTTAGCACTGGCAACACAGCCAGCGCATCTATTACGAATGCACTCATCGCCGGGCATATTGTTGCGGGGGCGTCGGGCAATGTCACGGTCGATCACGCCCTGTTCTTCGAAAATGGCACCACTTGTAGCAGTGGCGCAACATGCAGCAATGCACTAAGCGGCGATCCAAAATTTCGCTGGGCCCAGCTGGGCGATTATCATATTTGTCAGGGTTCAGCCGCACTAGATGCAGCTGTGAACGTGGGTGTGACGACCGATTTTGAGGATCAAGTCCGACCGCAGGGTGCCGGTTTCGACATTGGCGCAGATGAATGGGATGAGGTGAATTGCCGTCCAGTCCGAATGGCGCTGCTGCCAATCATAGTGCGGTAAGTTGATTTTGGAGAGGTTTTAACGCAAAGGCGCAGAGACGCAAAGTTTTTTTATTTCTTTGCGTCTTCGCGCCTTTGCGTTAATGTTCTTTAGGGCGCGTAGATGACCCGATAGACTTTGCCTTGCTCGCCATCGGCCACGAATAACTCACCATTGGCTCCGGTTGCTAAACCGGTTGGGCGTCCCCACGCTTTGTCGCAGGCGTCATTTTCTTTGTCGCGGAAACCGGTCAGAAATGGCTCGCTAGACACCGGCTGCCCATCTTTGAGCACGATCATTTGCACCTTGCAATCGCGCGGCACACTGCTGTCCCACGAGCCGCGATAGGCTTGGAAAATATTGCCGCGATAGCGGGCAGGAAATTGCGATTGGTCGTAAAACGTCATCCCGATGGGCGCCTGGTGGGCCAGATCGGTAAATAACGCAGGGGTGGCCTCAGCACAGCTTTTGATCGGGCCGTTGTCTGTAAACGCCACACGCTCGTCGCGCACTTCCTTGACCCCGGATTTCACTATGCCGAGTGCGGGCGTATAACACCATGGCCAGCCATAGTGCTTGCCGCGCTCCACTTGGATGATGACTTCCTCGGGTGGCACATCATTGCCTAATCCGTCGCTGCCATTGTGGTTGGCCCACAAACGTCCGTCCGGCAAAAACAGAAAGTCCACGCTATTGCGTAAGCCTTCGGCCCAGACTGGATGGCGCTGTTCGTCAGCATCGTTGGCAAATGGGTTGTCTTGCGGAATCGATCCGTCTGAATTAAATCGTAAGATGCTGGCCCGGCGCGGGTCATCGCCCGGCTCGTTATTCCCTTCGGAACCCGCAGCGATATACATCTTGCCATCCGGACCAAAGTGAACGGTGCGGGTGGTATGTCCGCCACCGGCTGGGATATTGTTTGTCACGGTTTCGCGCTCGCCCTCATCCTCAAAATCGCCATCCTTATTTTTATCCGTGAACTTTTCGACCTTATCCAGTTCAGCTGCGTACAGTGACCCTTCGAACCAAGCCACACTATGCACATGATCGGCGTTGTTGGCCACCGTCTCGTGCGCGTCGGCCAGACCATCGTTGTCGCGATCAGCCAATCGTGAGATCAGGCTGCCCTCGCGCTCGGCCACATATAAGTAGCCATCCGGGCCAACTGTCATCAAGCGCGGATTATTCAGGTCGCGCGCGAAGATGCGCACCGCAAATCCCTTGGGCACTTTCAAGCGTGCGCTGGCCTCATCCGCCGGAGGCAAGCCCAGCTTGGCAAACGGGGTTGCGGTGGGTGCAGGGGCCGCGGTGGAAAGTGGCGCTTGGCGTGTGCTGGGTTGGGCAGTGGGCTGCGGGGCTGTCGTTGGCGCCGTTGCAGCGGGCGGGGGGATCACCTCGCCTTTGACGGTCAGCACGCCGCGCATGCCGTTTAGGTAATGACCGGGGAACGTACACAAGAATGCATACGAACCTGGTGCAGGCATGCTGAAGGACAATGTTTCCGATTGACCGGGTTCGATCATCTGAGTTGCGGCGAGCACGTGCTCGGACTGCTTCGGCAAAAACGCTGGCCCACCAGCGGCTTCGCCATCGGTATTCACTAGGCTGGCTACGGTTTGATCGCCTTTTACCAGCACCCAGTTGTGACGGATACTCTGAGCGGTGTTGTTAAAACGAACTTGGATCGTTGTGCCAGGCTCGGCGTCCAAGCTAATCTGGGTGACATCAAACGCCAGCTTGTCGCCTGCGCTGTTGATCACGATCATGGCGTTATTGGCTGTGGCGCTGGTTGGTGTAGGAGGCACGGGGGTTGATTTATTGACGCAGGCTTGCAACACCAACAGCCCCAACGCTACGCCTATTGCACATCCGATCGGATGCCATTTGAAAGATTGGTTTGGCATTTTGTGGACTATAACCTAGCAGCAACAGATTTCCATCTATGTTCCCCGCTGCCTCGTCATTCTTCCCGCCCATCGTCTATCATGGCTATATATGTGGAATGACAATCCGTGGTACTGGATCGCGTTTATTGCCTTTGTGCTGGTGTTGCTGGCATTTGACCTAGGGGTATTGAATCGCAAAGCGCATGCTCCATCGCTCAAAGAAGCGGCCCTGATGAGCGCACTATGGATCAGTATCGCTATTGCCTTTGGCGTATTTGTGACTCTCGCGTTCGGTCAAAAACAAGGGTTAGAGTACTTCACTGGCTGGGTATTGGAAAAAGCCCTTAGTGTTGACAACTTATTTGTCATTGTGTTGATCTTCAGCTTCTTTCGTGTGCCGCCGCAATATCATCATCGTGTGCTGTTCTGGGGAATCATTGGCGCACTGGTCATGCGTGGCTTGCTGATTCTGCTGGGAGCGACACTGCTCAATCAATTTGAATGGATCATCTACATCTTTGGTGCGTTCTTGATCTACACCGGCATCAAACTTTTTCGCGCGGGTGACGGTGATGAACCAGATATTGAGAAGAATCCTCTTTTGCGTTTCACTCGGCGCTTTTTGCCTATGACTTCTGAATATCACCAGGAGAAATTTGCCGTCCGTCAAGAGGGCAAGTTAGTCTTTACACCGCTGGTCTTAGTATTGGTTATTGTCGAAAGCACCGACCTGCTATTTGCAGTGGACAGCATTCCTGCTGTGATCGCGATAACCAGAGAACCATTCATTATCTTTACCTCGAACGTTATGGCCATTCTAGGTTTGCGCGCTTTGTATTTTCTGTTGGCTGGGGCGATGGATCGCTTCTATTACCTCAAGCCAGCCTTAGCCATCATTCTCACTTTTGTTGGCATAAAAATGGTTGCCGAGAAACTAATACATTTGGGAGATCAATGGGAATACTATCTTGTGGCCGGTTCGCTTGGGTTTATCTTGCTGGTGTTGGCGACTGCGATTATTGCCTCATGGCTGCATTTGCGGCGCAACTCAGCCGGGTCTAGGGCCAAGGTTTAGCCCCCAGTGACAACTTAAGGCTGATTCGATTCATACAGCTTTTCTTCTACTATTTATATACAAGTGAAACAAAGGTGACTTTTCTAAGTGACCTCTAATCGACACTGTATACTTTTACAAGAAAATAACACCCTTGGGGGAAATAATTTATGAATATTGTCAGTTTTAAGAATTTTTTGATTTCAGCATCTGCGCTGGCGTTGACTGCAACCACCTTGCCAGCCGCCCATGCCGCACCTGCTGATCCAGGCGCACTCGACCTGTCTATTTTCATGCCAATGGCTATGCGCAGCTTTCCGACGCAATTCATCTATGGTATAGGCATGTATGGCGTGGACGCCAGCAATAACCTTAACAAGGTGCTCGAATCGAAGCAACAATGGGTGCGGGTTATGCCTGGTCAAAACCGCGCAACTTGGGGGGATGTGCAAACCGCCAAAAACACTATTAATTGGGATGCCCCGGCGATCAAATCTTACGAGGCCGATATTCAAGCGGCCACCGCCAATGGCCTTACCCCCATCTTTATCCTGACTGGTACACCGGTGTGGGCTCAGAAGGCCAAATCGGTCAAAAATGATGTGTCGTGTGGTGCCATCGCCCGGGCCAATTTCCCGGATTTTGCTGCTTTTGCCCGTGAGGCAGTGTTACGCTATAGCAAACCACCTTACAATGTGAAATATTGGGAAGTCTGGAATGAGCAAGATGCACCAGACACAGGTGTCAACGCTGGTCGATCTGAGTGGGGTTGCTGGGGCGACAAAACAGATCCGTACTATGGCGGTGGCTACTACGGCGATATGCTGGCCCAGGTCTACAGCGCTATCAAACAGGCTGACCCACAAGCCAACGTGTTGTTGGGGGGTCTGCTGATGACCTGCGGTGTGACGCTGGATACTACAGGGACATGCACGGGTGCCAATGCCAATTCTGAAGCAGCCAAAGCCGGTCGATTCTTCGAAGGCATTCTACGTAGCATAGGCAAAAATTCTTACGATATTGTCTCTTTTCATGGCTACGACTATTTCGACACCACTACATTCAAAATTGGCAAATATGGCTCTTCAAAGTGGGGCAGTAGTTCTGACACCACCGGTCCGGTACCAATTGCGATGGTGCGTTACCTAAAGGCCCTGATGGCCCAGTATGGCGTCAGTGGCAAAGGATTAATGGATACAGAAGCAGCGCTAGTGCAGTGGGAATGCACCACTAGTGGTCCCAGTTATGAAAAATCCAAAGCCTATTACATACCCGTCGCTTATGCGGCTGGCATTGCGGAAGGTTTGATGGCCAACATCTGGTTCGATGCAGGTGGTTCTTGGAACTGTAGCGGCCCCTTCAATCCAAGTTTCCCGCAAGCTGGCAACGCATTCAAGACCGTCCGTGATCGTCTACAAGACGCCAAGTTTATTCGTGAGATCACATTCCCCAACGTACCCAAAGTGAAGGCTTATGAGCTGGATCGGGGCGACCGCAAGGTCTGGGTGATATGGTCGATGGACGGTACCACCCGAAATGTCGATTTGCCAAGCGTTCCGCTGGCGGCCTTCGGCACTGAGGGAAATACCCTCACGCCGGCAGCTACCATGGCAATCGGGGTAGAGCCGTACTATCTAGAGTTCTAAGAGCTTGTTTGCGAATTCAGTCTGGTAGCTTTTGACAGCCTTTTTGCATGATTGATGCAGAGTTCATTGCAACTT
>JANMVQ010000560.1:0-8530 GCA_031392845.1 Chloroflexota bacterium | reverse complement strand
ATCAAAAATATATTCTCCAGCCGCACCCCGCCGCGCGCTTCGGGCAGATAGCCACCCGGTTCCATTGTCACCACATTGCCCACTTCCAGCAGGCCACCGCGCTCGCGGCCCAAATCGGGCAACTCATGCGGGTGCAGACCTATGGCGTGACCAGCGTGATGGATTAACCCCTTGCGGGAGAGCATTGGGAACTCGCGGATACGCTTGTCCATCATCTGCCAGATGTCTTTGCCATCTAGACCAGGCTTTAGCCAACTCTGCGCCTCCTGTAACACACCGGCGATGTGGTCATACAGATCGCGTTGCACCCGACTCGGCTCACCGCCAACCGCAAATACGCGGGCGTGATCCGACCAATACCCTCGAAAGCAAGTTTGCGCATCGACGATAAACAACTCACCCGCCTCAATCTTGCGATTGCGCGCCAAGCCACCCAGTTGGCCGCCTTGATAATCGCCATCGTGATACACCCGCTCGCCTGCTTCGAGCATGGCAGCACGTTGGCCCACCGCCAACACCTCTAACTCATTTACCCCTGGCTTGATGGCTTTTTGGACAGCGGCATATGCCACGAAGTTAATCTCCGCCGTGCGCCGCAATAGCTCAACTTCGTCCGGGTCTTTGCGTCGTTGCAAGTCGGCCAGCACATCGTCGATGCCTACCCATGTATCGGGTCGCACCGTGTCCACAATCACCCGCGCACAAGTGCGCGGCAAACTCTCGGCTTGCCAGCCCACACACTTGACTTGGGGCATGCCTTGTAGCTGCTGCAAGATCGCTTCGGCGATCAATCGCACGTGTTCTGGGTTCATCGTGCCCAGCTTGTCCCATTCATAAACAATCGTTTGGTCCACCCCGCGCATGCCGTCGGTCGTGGGCGACACCAGCCAGGCAGTGCCTTGCGTCACCCACAAAAACGCCGGCACCACGAACCGGCTGGGCAGCACGCTGCCGGTGAGATAGTAAATATCGCGCGGATCGGTTATTGCGGCGGCATCGATCTTTTGTTCGGCCAAGCGCTCACGAAATCGGCGCAGGCGCTCCAGACAACCTGATTGGGTCAACATAATCTCTTTATGGTAGTCCAAGCTGCGAATTTGCCAAAACGCAATTTTTAAGTGTTGGTTTAGCCCAAAGTTGCATGACTTAAAGATGAACAGGAGCAAAATCAACCCATGAACGGTTTTATCGAAAAACAAATCGCGCCCAGCGCATAAATATTACGACGATGTGGCGTGAACAAGCCGTGAAAGGGTCTGCCGAGGCTCGATAGTGAGATACGCAGGTCCGCAATCCTGACACCTATTGGCCGCTTGTCCTACACCCGCTTAGGCTTCACCCTCATGCAACTATCACCAGGACCCGATACAATGCTCCTGTCAATCGAACAGATTTTATCGATTTGCGTTTGAGAATTCTCTAAACGACTCGATATTGCACGCAATTGCCCCTCAAAGTTGTTCCCTTTGCTGGCATTACCCCCTACGCTAACAGCGCAGGTGAGGTATATTAATCGTTACACATCGGCGTTATCAATCTATTGCGGTCTTCGATCAGCAGTCATTGGCTTATACATCGCCACTTTCTGCGGCTCGAACTCTGTTCTCACTGAGGTCTGCGCATTTGTGCACGGACCTAATGATTAGAGGAGGTACCTTGATTACGCATTTTGCATCGACGGCTATGCCACTTATTGTGGCACCAGCACGGCCGACCCAACGGCTCGCTTATTTGTCTAGCTATCCACCGCGGCAGTGCGGCATTGCCACGTTTACGCGCGACCTAAAGACTGCTATTGACACCGCAACAAAACAGCCAGGGCTCGTGGTGGCGATGAACGATTCGGCGAAACGCTATGCCTACCCCAACGAAGTGGCGCTACAAATCGAGCGCAATGATCGTGCCAGCTACAGCCGGACTGCCCGCCGTTTGACTCAGATGCCAATCGACTTAATCAATGTGCAGCACGAATATGGTTTGTTTGGTGGCGAATGGGGTGATTATCTGCTCGACTTCTACAAGACGGCGCGCCAACCCATTGTGACCACCCTGCACTCGGTGCTGCCTGGGCCAAACCAGGCTCTGTGCGAGGTCACGCGTGCGCTGGCCGACAATAGTGCGCAAGTGATTGTGTTGGCCAAAGCGGCTATCGACATCTTGACGCATGATTACGGCATCGCTCGCAATAAATTGCGTTTGATCCCACATGGCATTCCCACCGTGCCAATGAACAACACACTGCGCTGCATGACCAAAACAAAACTCGGTTTTGCGGGCCGCACCGTGCTATCTACATTTGGCTTAATCAGCCCAAACAAGGGTCTGGAGTTCGCCGTAAATGCGTTGCCGGATGTGGTGAAAGCCCACCCAGATGCACTGTATCTCATCATTGGCCAAACCCACCCCGGTGTGCGCGCTTCCGAAGGCGAGGCCTATCGCTCGCGCTTGCAAAAGCTTGTGCATGATCTGGGTCTCAATCAACATGTGGCGTTTGTCGATCAATACTTGGCACTGCCGCAACTGATCGAGTATCTCGTGGCATCTGATCTTTACATAGTGCCTTATCAAAACCCGACTCAGATCGTCAGCGGCACGCTGGCGTATGCCATGGGCTGCGGGCGGGCAGTGATTTCGACGCCGTTCATCCATGCTCGCGAAGCCTTGGCCAACGGCAACGGGGTACTGGTGCCGTTTAATGACAGCCCAAGCATGGGACATGCCATCACCAACTTGCTCGATCACCCCAGCGCACGTGCGGAGATTGAACAAAACGCGTATGCGGCCAGCCGCACCTGGATTTGGCCAGCCGTGGCCAAGCAATACACCACTCTATTTGAGGAGATCACCCAATATGCGCTATCCACAGCTACAGTTTGAGCACCTCGCTCGCTTAAGCGATTCAACCGGCATGTTGCAACATGCGCTATGGAACATGCCCGATCCGCGCCATGGCTATACACTAGACGACAACGCGCGCGCATTTGTGGTCGCACTCAAAGGGTATCGACAAAACAATCAAGCCGACTTGTTGGAATGGGCCCGCCGCTATTTGGCGTTTATGGTCTACGCGCAACACGATGATGGGCGCTTCCGCAACTTTGCTGGTTATAACCGAACATGGCTGGAGGATGTGGGATCGCCCGACTCCAATGGCCGTGCCGTCTGGGCACTGGGGTATGGGGTGCGCTATGCGCCCGAAGCCGGTATGCGCAGTGTGTGTATGTGGATGTTTGAGCGGGCCGTCCCCCAGTTCGAAAGCCTAACCTCACCGCGTGCGATCGCTTCATTGCTGCTGGGCTGTGCTGAGGTTTATCAGGTGGGCCGTAGCACGCAGCTTGCGTTGACACACATAAATCGTTGTGGCGACTCTCTGGCCGGATTATTCGATCAGGTTGCACAGAAGGATTGGACATGGTTCGAGCAGTCACTCACGTATGGCAATGCAACCTTGGCCCAGGCCATGATCACAGCGGGCGTAATAACGCAATCTAATCGCTATCTGGAAATCGGTCGACGCAGTCTCGAGTTCTTGATCGACACATTGTTTGACAAAAACATGCTTGACCTGGTGGGGCATGCCGGCTGGTATTCCCAAGGCAGCAAGCGCGCCATCTTCGATCAGCAACCGATCGATGCCGGGTGTATGGTCGAAGCGCTGTTGGTTGCTCAACAGGCGTTCAAAGAGCCTCGCTATGGCAAATTGGCGCATACAGCCCTGGAATGGTTCTACGGCCACAACCGTCTGAAAGTGCCCCTCTATGATGAGGATTCAGGTGGATGCCGCGATGGGCTTGCCGCACAAGGCACTAACGAAAACCAAGGCGCAGAATCGACTTTGGCTCATCTGGCCGCCCGGCTGGCCATTGAGCAGACCGACGGCAGCGTCCGGCGTGAGCCGCGCGCCACCAGTTTCCCGCAACGCGAACGTACATTATGGCATTAGAGTCGTTCGCGAACTAATATTGTTAAGTCCGTCAGTTCAACGCGAGCGTGATATATCATGCTCGCGTTGCGCTTTTCCTCCAGGAGTGGAGGAATGAGCGCTAGACAACGATTTGTGGCTCTCCCGAGTAAAACGGGAAGTGAAGACCTTTGGCTGCCTTTGGTCCGAACGGCACATTTCCCGCCAACCTCGATAAAGCTCGATTTGTTTATTTCTGGAATAGGCCCCGCACCCTGCCAGATTGCGTTCACTCACTTGTAGATTGTCTCCGTACCATGAGTGGATGCATTCCCGCAGTCGCAGCACGCTTGCGCACAGCGTGCGAATGTGTTCGCACTGTGTGCGGATGCATTTGCGCGCTGTGCGAACGCATTCGCATAATATATGAACCCGTTTGCACAATTACAGACTACAGTTGCACAATGAGAGAACGTGTAACCGTGCCTGGCGACTCCTTCGGGTCGCGGCGACTAAAGTCGCGGCTACTAAGGCGAAGCCACGTCCCTTCGGGCGGGCTGAGTGTGACAGATGGGGTGGCTTCCTGCATATCTCATACCGCATACCCCTCACCGCATACTGTCTTCTTACGCTCGACCACTCGCGCCCATCAGTTTTAGGCGGCGTTGGGCTTCTTCGCGCACGCGCAGGCCGGCATGTTTGAGCGTGCCGTAGTGGCCTTCGCCAGCGTCTAATGCCTCACGCGAGCCTTGGCACCAGGCGCGGGCCAGACCGGCGCCAATATTGATCTTCACCACGCCCATTTGAATGGCAGCCCGCACATCATCTTCGTGAACGCCTGTGCCACCATGCACAACCAGCGGGCCGTTGGCTTTGGCTGCGATTGCGCTGAGCAGGTCCAACTTCAGGCGGCTGGAATGACCATGCTCGGAACCCACGGAGACTGCCAACATATCAACTTGGCCCTGGCCAAACATAAACGGCACATCTTCGGGATTGGTGAATTCTTGGCTGCCCTGGTCGCCACCAAAGGTGCCCAACTCACCCTCAACTGCCGAGCCAAATGAGTGCGCCATGCGGGCAATGGCCGCCGTCTCGGCTACAGCATCCTGCAACGATAGATTGTGTCCATCGAACATGACCGAGCTATAGCCCTCGCGCAGACAGCGCAGATCAAAGTCGAAACTAGGGCCGTGATCCAAGTGCAAAAAGACTGGCACCGCCGTTTGGGCAGCAAAGCACTTGATAATGCCGGGCAAGCTGCCGAGGGTATTCTCACCCAGGGCGGCATGCGTTAGATCACCGGGATAAGTCTGCACAATTAACGGCGCACGTTCAATAGCAGCTGCTTCGAGGACAGCCTTGGCCATCTCCATATTGCATACATTGAACGCGGGCATGGCGAAATGTTGCTCATAAGCATATCGTAGGTACTCGCGAGGTTTTTCAACTAGCATGATTGAAGAAATTAAGAATTGAGAATTAAGAATTAAAGGCTCTACCGAGTAAAACGGGAATATGTCATTCCGACCAAAGGGAGCCGAAGGTCTTTACTTCGCATTTTGCATACTGCTGAAGCAAAGATTCCTCCTCGCTGCTCGTCGGAATGACATTTTCCCGCCAAAGTCGGGGAGCCGAATTAAAAATTGTCTGGTAAGTTGATGCGGGAATGTGATTGCGCTTGACTTTAGGCCACTCCAAAGAAGAGAGTTGTGTTGCCATCAGCCCCCACCCCAACCCTCTCCCGTGAATCAGAATTCACAAGGGAGGGGGTCGAACTCCCTCTCCTGTCGCTTCTGAGCGACGGGGGAGGGTTGGGGTGGGGGCGTTCAGTCTCGATCCACTCCAAAGCACGGTCAAAAGCCCCGAAACGGCAGAGTCGAATTGCCAGCGTCGACATGCATGATCGTGCCGGTGACTTGCGAGGATTCGTCGCTGGCCAGATAAAGCACGGCGTAGGCCGTGTCTTGCGGGGTTTGGTGGCGGCCAAACGTCATACTGGCGCCACGTTCGCGCAGATTGTCTTCGCTTACACCGATATCGGCTTGCAGCGCCAACTCCCCTTCGGACAGCACCCAGCCCGGTATGACGTAGTTAGCGCGGATGCGATCTCGGGTGTATTGCCCGGCAATCGTGCGGGTGAGGGTGAGCAACGCGCCCTTCGCCGCGCCATACGCAATCAGGTTTGGCGCAGCCTGGATGCCATGGATGGAGCCGATGTTAATGATGCTGCCGCCGCGCTCGCCATTTTCTTTAAAGCGCGGGATGGCATGTTTGCTGCAAAAGAAAGCGCCTCGCACATTTAGGTTCATGTAGAGGTCCCACACTTCAGCATTCGTGTCTTCTAATGTGGCACGGCGCGGGTAACCGACGTTGTTGACCAGAATATCCAAGCGGCCATATTCGCGCACAGCGGTGTCGATCAACCCAGTGCATTGTTCTTCGGACAGCACATCAAATGGGTGAAAGAGGGCTTGTCCGCCCGCTGCACGAATCTTTTGTGCGGCAGCGGCACCTGTTTCAGCATTCTTATCCCCGATGATGACCCTTGCGCCCTCGCGGGCCAATAACTCGGCACAACCAAAACCAATCCCCTGGGCTGCACCGGTAATAACGGCAACTTTGTCTTGAACTCGATTAGACATGCCGGGGATTGTATACATCTATCTTCAACATCGTTACGTAAGCAGCCTTCGACGTCGCTCAATGCTTACGTTTTGACGTGCTGCTACAACATTTCTCTCCCCTCATGCATAATCTTGTCGCATGAACAAGTTCTCTCCTGTATTCGATCATTTGAACAAGCTGGTGCAGACGAGTAAGCTGCCCAGCGCTGTATTTGGCGTGGCAAACAAAGACGGTGTCGTGGCATTGGATGCGTTCGGCGCTAAACAAGAGGATGCCTATCTGTTGTGGTCGGTCACCAAGCCAACCGTGGGCTTGGCCATGCTGCAACTGTGTGAGCGCGGGCTGATCAGCCTGAGCCATGAGGTAAAACAGTATTTACCTTGGTTTGGGGCCAATCGCACCGACAAGATCTTGCTATGGAATATCCTCACCCACACGGCGGGCATCAGCGAAATGACGCTGTCGCCTAGCCCCAATAAGCGCGAATATCTAACCGGCGCTGGGGTGAACTTCCGGGCAGGCACGCAGAAGCAATATAGCAATCAGGCCTTTGTGGCGCAGGAAGAGGTGCTGATGGCCGTCACTGGGCAGACATTGGAAGACTATATGCAGGCCAATCTCTTCCAGCCGCTAGGCATGGGTAATACATCGTTTAACACCTACGAGCGCGACCCAAAGAGCTACATAGCGATGCAGGGCCTGCAGCAAGTCGCGGTTGATATCGACCGCTTCTTACAGCTGAAACATCCGGCGGCGGGCTTGTTTAGTACAGCTGGCGATCTGCTCAAGCTGGGGCAGTGTATGTTGAACGAAGGCGCGTATGCAGGCGGGCGCATCATGAGTCCACTCACCCTGCGCGAGATGACCCGACCGCAGACAGTGGGCATCAATTCCATTGTGCCGGATGACTGGACCGCCGATGTGGATTTCGGCCTGACCTGGATCGTGCCTAGCCGCGACAAGGGCATCCTCCATAAGAAGCTATATGGACACAACGGCTGGGGTGGTTGCAAGTTCTGGGTCTATCCGGAAGAGGGTGTGTGTTTTGCGCTAATGACCAACTTGATGTCGGCGGACCTGCACGGCGTCGATCTCAACCTCATCCATAACTTATTCTCTAGTTGTCTGTAAGGTCATTCCACTGAAATAATTAACGGCCAAGCATCCTGAGCGGAGCGCATTCTTATGCGCAAAGTCGAAGGACGCGGTCATTTTATTCTGCTGAATGACCTATGTTTGAATCATGGCAAAAGTCAATATTGGCCTCATCGGCGTGGGGCGCATTGGCCGCAAACACGCGGACATCATCGCAAAGCAAGTTGAAGGCGCGAATCTTCACGCGATTGCAGAGCCGCATCAGGCGACGCGCGAGGCATTTCTGGCGGAGTTCAACCCAGCCCCACACTATGTATTTGCAGACTGGCGTGAGATGGTTAACCGACCCGATATCGACGCCGTCGTCATTTGCACGCCCACCAGCGTGCATCATGAACATGTGGCAGGTGCGGCGGCCGCTGGCAAGCCCATCCTGTGCGAGAAGCCATTGGCCTTGGAGATCGCCACCACCCAATTGGCGATCGCAGCAGCCGAGAAGGCGGGCGTGCCGTTGCAGGTGGGCTTTATGCGCCGTTTTGATGGGCCGCAACGCCGAATGCGCGAGATTATCCAGTCCGGGGTCATTGGCACACCGGTCCTGCTAAAGATGTCCGGGCGCGACAATGGCTGTCCGCGCACCGAGTTTGCCAGCCCGCTGGTCAGCGGCGGCTTGTTTGTTGATATGGCAATCCACGACTTTGATCAGGCCCGCTTTCTCATGGGCAGCGAAGTCGTGCGCGTAAGTGCGGAAGGCACGCTCATGGTGTGCGAGAACATCCGCGCGGTCGGCGATATCGATAACGGGGTGGTGAACCTGCGTTTCGACAGCGGGGCCATCGGCAACTTGGATGTGACCCGCACCGCATTCTACGGGTATGACTTCCCATATGAGGTAATGGGTTCAAC
>JANMVQ010000558.1:0-3810 GCA_031392845.1 Chloroflexota bacterium | reverse complement strand
CTTGAACCGCAGGATTCGTTGAAAATCCAACGGAGAACCACAACGAATAAATTACATCAATTTTGTCATTTCCTCTTTCGGATACGGCTTATTTCCCGGTGTTTTTGCACTTTCTGCTCACTATTTGAGATCTACACCCATATCAAATCACCGAGCCTGGCTATTTAATCCGAACATGTGGGAGTTAAATCAACCGGCTCACTGACTTAATCCAGAGACGGAAAACTAAACCAGCATACGACTTTAGTTTGAGCATTAGCAAATAGAGGCGTAGACAAACCTGCGGATATGACCGACCAACCCGATTAGGAACGACGCTCTTGCCAAAATCATTTCCTCTTTGCTCAGAAACATTTTCGATCCAGCCAGAACTATTTTCTTTTCGCTCAGGGACATTTTCGATCCGGCCAGAAACATTTTCTATTTGCTTAGAAACATTTTCTATCGGGCCAAAATCATTTTCTCTTTGCTTAGAAACATTTTCTACCTAGCCAAAATCATTTTCTTTTTGCCCAGAAACATTTTCTATCGGGTCAGAATTATCTTCTTTTGGTCCACGCGCCTGAACTTAGCGGGAAAACGCAGCCAAACTATTGGTTTTCAATCTGACTTATCCTAGCATCGGCCTATCACAGCATCTGATCATTTGGCCGCCCGTCGCCCGATTAAGCGGAAGTGATCCGAATATTTATACGTTGGTCACACCCGGCATAGTCATTCACATGCTGAGGCCCAAAAGCTGGGCTATAAGGCCATGACCGATTACACGCCCGGGCCGTGGGTGTTTGAGGCCAGTTTGAATTGATGTGATTGTCGTTTTGCTCAATAAAAGGCGGCCATGCAACTTTAAGCCATCCGTGTATATTGGGAGCTTGCTCCCAATGACTCAATCTCCCAATCGCCCGATCTCCGCCCTCTGGCGCACCCTCCAAGGTCCGCTGCTTGCTATTTTCGGTAGCCTCATCATCGGCGCGGTTGTCATGCTGGTGAGTGGGCATAACCCGATCGAAGGCTATGGTGCAATGATCGCTGGTGCGCTGGGCGGACGCAACTCGGCCAACTTAGCGGCTACGCTGACGCGGGCGACCCCGATTGTAGGGATGGGACTGTGCGCGGCGATTGCTTTTCGGGCGGGTTTCTTCAATCTGGGCGGCGAGGGGCAACTGGTGCTCGGCGGGTTGGTCGCCGCGCTGGTGGCACTCTATTTGCCGTTGCCAGCCATCCTGCTCATTCCCATCACCCTGTTGGCCGGGATGCTGACCGGCGGGCTGTTCGCGCTCATCCCGACTTGGGCGCAATTTAAGTTTGGCGTGCCGCTGTTGATCAGCACACTTCTATTTAATTATCCAGCGCGCTTCTTCGCCTCGTATGTCGTGGTAAACCTCTTTAGAGATGTGCAAAGCGGGATGCCACAGACCTATCAAATCGGCGTGGACTTGCAATTGCCACTCTTAATTTCGGGCACCCAGTTGCACGCCGGGATATTCATCACTTTGGCGGCCATCATTCTGGCCGCGATTCTGATCGACCGCACCGTCGCCGGTTATGAGCTGCGCATGACCGGGCTGAATCCCACATTTGCCCGCTACGGCGGCGTGTCGGTCGGTAAGATGGGCTTCCGGGTGATGTTTGCCAGCGGTGCCATCGCCGGGCTGGTCGGGGCTATCGAGGTACTGGGGGTGAACTATCGCTTCATCGACGATGCGCTGACCGCGCCGCAATATCCGTGGGTGGGATTGATGGCGGCGCTGCTATCGGGCTCTTCGCCCATCGGCGTGCTGATCGCCGGCACGTTCTTCTCCGCCATCCAAACCGGCGGCTTTGGCATGGAACGCGCCACCGAAATCCCGCGCGAGTTGGCCCGGGTCTTGCAAGCCGTCATCATTTTGTTTGTGGCGGCGCGGGGGAGCTTGCGGATCGGGAGGGAGGCGTAGGGCGTGATTCACGAGTCATAAGTCATAAGTCCGGTAAGTGATGCTTTTGTTGCGTTCGTACGTCTTGTGCGCAGGAAACGTTCACCGGACTTATGACTCATGGGCTTCATTCTAAATTTTGTTATTGCCGATGTTAAATCTTGCTTCACTCATCAAACATTTCGATCTGGAAGTCCTTCCGGTCGAAGGCGGCATCTTCACCCAGACTTACAAGTCGAGCGAGATGATCCCGCATGCGGCGTTGCCAGCGCGCTACAAAAGCGACAAGCCACTGGGCACGGCGATTCTGTTTTTGTTCACGCCAGATGCCGATTCATTTTCGGCCATGCATCGGCTGCCGAGCGACGAGGTTTATCACTTCTATCTGGGTGACCCAATTGACTTGCTGTTATTGCACCCCGCTGGGCGCAGTGAGCACATCACTTTGGGACAAGATATTCTGAACGGGCAGCAGGTGCAATTTGTGGTGCCGCACGGAACTTGGATGGGGTCACGCATACGCGCAGGCGGGCACTATGCCCTCATGGGAACCACCATGGCTCCCGGCTTCACCCACGACGACTTTGACGGGGCATCGCGCGAGAGTCTGATCGCCCAATACCCGCACGAAGCCGCTCTAATCACACAGTTGACGCGCATGGATGGGGAACTAAAAATGCCGGAGGGCTACTAAAGTGCTTAGTGCTAAGTCCTCAGTCCTGAGTTGCACCTCGCAAGACTAAGACCTAAGGACTCAGCACTAAGCACTCTTCTTCTAAAAATGGAACTGACCCAACTCTTCGACGCCACGCTCTTGAATTCGACCTTCCGCTTTATCACACCCATTCTGCTGGCGGCGCTGGCCGGGCTGATCTGCGAGCGAGTGGGCGTGTTTAACATCGCGCTGGAAGGCATGATGCTGACCGGGGCGTTCTTCGCGGTAGCAGGCAGCTATTACGCTGAGAATGCATTGGTCGGTGTGCTGACGGCTATGTTCGCGGGCGCGGTGTTGGCGCTGTTGTTTGCGGTGTTAGCTGTCTCGCTGCGCGGCAACATGACCGTGTTAGGCATCGCGTTGAACCTGCTGGTGTCGGGCGGAACGGTGTTCTTACTGCGGGTCATGTTTGGGGTGAAGGGCGCCTTCCAAGACCCACGCATTCAAGGGCTGGGTAAGATCAGTTTTGGCGGGTTGGACAACGTGCCCGTGCTGGGGCCGATTCTGTCCGGGCACAGTTGGGTGGTGTATGTGTCGTGGCTGCTGGTCATCGTCACGTATGTGATTTTGTTCAAACACCGAGTCGGCCTGCGCATGCGCGGCGTGGGTGAGGCCCCCGAAGCCGCCGAGACGTTGGGGGTGAACGTGAAAGCGATGCGCTATGGTGCGATCCTCGTCTCCGGTCTATTATGCGGGCTGGCGGGCGCGCAGCTCTCGCTCGGCCAAGTCACGCTGTTCGTCGAGAACATGAGCGCCGGGCGCGGTTGGATCGCCGTGGTGGCGGTCATGTTTGGCCAGGCCCATCCCATCGGCGTGTTTTTGGCGAGCGTGCTGTTTGGGCTGGCCGATTCGATCGGCTTCCGGTTGCAAGGCGTGGGCATGCCCTCCCAATTCACCGGCATGGTGC
Organism: Chloroflexota bacterium; assembly: GCA_031392845.1. Lineage (GTDB taxonomy): Bacteria > Chloroflexota > Anaerolineae > J036 > Brachytrichaceae > JANMVQ01. Next base: position 275 of record JANMVQ010000558.1, on the reverse strand, counting down.
CATATGTCGTCACGCTGGTCGCGTTGTTCATCACCCAGGCCCGCCGCAGAAAAGCGGCTGCGGTCGGGTAATAACCACGAATCTCACGAATCTTCACCAATCCAGTGATTATTCGTGAGATTCGTGGTTCAATAGTATCTTCTCAAAAAAAGGGGGGAAACGGGATCAAGCAGGGGCAGCTTGAGCACGAATGATATCGGCCAAAGGCGGAATAAGTCCCAGTTTTGAAATGCGGTCATGGACAAAGGCGTAAAAACTCACGCCAAGTTTTTTTG
>JANMVQ010000553.1:0-9197 GCA_031392845.1 Chloroflexota bacterium | reverse complement strand
TCCCGTCGCAAACACCGCCAATATTGCTACAATCTCGTTCGTAGGGGTGAGCATTTGTTTCTCCTGATTCTGATGTCTTTTTACAACCTCATCTTATCAAGAGCTGTCCTCACCCCCTCATTTTTTGGCCAAAGTCCAGATCTGCTTCCCTTGAAGCTACTTCTGTGTAATGTCATGCAGAATTCGTAAAAGAATGGGTTCGTTTGAGTTTGTATTGGTTTTGTATCTTAATTTGAAAATTTGGAGGAGTGATTGGAATGTTGAAAAATACTGTGAGTCGCCGTTCGTTGTTGAAAGGGTTGATTATGGGCGCAGCGGCTGTGCCATTTGTTGGGAGTGCATTGCCTGTTGCGGTGCAAGATCATGGTGGCAACACCATTGTGGATGTGGCGGTTGGAGCCGGCATATTTAAGACTTTGGTCGCAGCACTGCAAGCCGCTGGTTTGGTTGAAACATTGATGGGCAAGGGACCCTTTACCGTGTTTGCCCCTACCGACGAAGCGTTTGCCAAGCTACCTGCTGGCACCGTTGAGACACTACTTAAACCCGAAAATAAGGCCACCTTGGTGAGCATTCTGACATATCACGTTGCTGCAGGTCGTCGCAGCGCGGGCAACTTGGCCACTACCGGCGGTGCACGTTCGTTACAGGGTGGGCCGATTGGCTTTGCTCTGAATGGCAAAGAGGCCACCCTAACCGATGGTAAGGGCGGCACTGCTAAAGTCATTACCGCAAATGTTCGCGCCAGCAACGGTATCGTTCATATCATCGACACTGTGATCATGCCGCCGGATGCGCCAAAGGGCGATATTGTTGATACAGCGGTTGGTGCAGGTACATTCAAGACTCTGGTGGCTGCGGTCCAGGCGGCGGGCTTGGTTGAGACATTGAAGGGAGCAGGGCCATTCACTGTGTTTGCTCCCAGCGATGAAGCCTTTGCCAAGCTGCCCGAAGGCTTGGTGGGCGAGTTGGTCAAGCCAGAGAACAAAGCGGTGCTGCCCCAGATTCTTACTTATCACGTTGTGGCGGGTGATTTGCAGAGCAGCGAGTTGATCCACAGCAACCGCGCGCCCAGGACCGTGCAGGGAGGAAGGCTTTCGATCTACAAGAGTGCCAAGGGTGTGATGGTCAACAAGTCAATGGTGACTGCAGCGAACATTCTGACCACCAACGGGGTGATTCATGTGATCGACAGCGTGTTGCTGCCAAAAGGGATCAAGTTGCCCAAGGTGCCGCCCAAGCCGGTAGACATTGTTGATACAGCCGTAGCGGCGGGCAGCTTTAAGACCCTGGTGGCTGCGGTGCAAGCGGCCGGTTTGGTTGAGACGTTGAAAGGCACTGGCCCCTTCACCGTATTTGCGCCGACCGATGCCGCTTTTGCCAAAGTCGACAAAGCCACGCTGGCGAAATTGCTGCTGCCGGAGAACAAAGCCGCGTTGGTGCGGGTGTTGACTTATCACGTGGTAGCGGGTGCGGTGAAGGCTGCAGATGTGGTTAAGTTGACATCGGCCAAGACGGTGGAAGGCAACGAGGTCAAGATTACGGTGACCGACGGTAAAGTCATGGTGGACAATGCCAACGTCACTGCGACGGATGTGATCGCATCCAATGGTGTGATTCACATCATCGATGCAGTGCTGCTGCCTCCGAACCTTGAGATCAAATAGATCGGTTTTTTACAAGAGCTTCGATAAGAACATCAGTAAATAGGGCGCGGATTCATCGGATAGAGGGTTAGACAGGATAAAGATACCTGGCAAATCTTTTCATCTCATCTGGTGAATCCGCGTCTTTTTCCTAAGAGCCTATCTCTAAACCGTTCACGTCCGCATCCTTCGACTTCGCTCAGGATGCTTACACATAGGTTCAGAGATAGGTTCTAAATAAAACCAACTAAGTCTTAAGGCTTTGACATACCGAAACATAGTATGTCAGCGGCTTTTGCTCTGAATGAAAGCTGTTTTGACTTGTTGGTTTTATTTAGCCCAGGGTATTTGGTTCGTTCGAACTTAAATTGTCTTAGCGCCGGTTTTGCTGTAATCTCATCTGCTATGACGCAACAGACTTTTAACTATGGCGGACTATTCGATCTGACAAATCGCAGGGCATTGGTCGTGGGCGCAGGCAGCGGGATTGGTGAGGCAGTGGCGCAGGGGTTAGCGGCATTTGGTGCGCAGGTGATCTGCGCAGATATGAACGCAGCCAATGCCGAGGCCGTCACACAGTCCATCAACCAAAGCGGCGGCAAAGCCCAGGCATGCATCTTGGACATGCGCGATAGCGCCAAGATCGCCAAGGCATTGCTGGGTGTGCCACCGATTGACATTCTGGTCAGCACACCCAGCATCAATGTGCGCAAGCCGATGTTGGAGATCAGCGATGATGAGTTTGATCGAATCATTAATTTGAATCTACGCGGCACATTTATGTTGCTGCGGCATGTAGCCAAGGGCATGGCTGAACGCGGGCGCGGTAGCATCATCGTATTCTCCAGCATTCGTGGCGATGTAGTCGAGCCCGGCCAAAGCATCTACGCCGCCACCAAGAGCGGTGTGCGCCAGATGTGCCGTGCACTGGCTGCCGAGCTGGCCCCACAGAATGTGCGGGTCAATCTCGTCGCTCCCGGCATTGTCGAAACCCCACTGACCGCACAGATCAAAAACAACCCCGACTGGTATAACGCCTACGCCAACAAAAGCGCTTTCAAACGCTGGGCGCAACCACGCGAGATGGTGGGTGCAGTGGTATATCTGGCCTCCGATGCCAGCACGTATGTCACAGGCTCGGTCATATATGTGGATGGCGGGTGGACCGCGATTGATGGACGGTTTACGCCGCCTTTGTAACCAATACACACTTTATGGTAGAGTATACACATGCAAACACGAACCAATATTGTCATAGATGACACACTCATCCAGCGAGCGATGCAAATTACGGGTTTGAAGACTAAACGCGCAGTTGTGGAAGCGGGTCTTCAGGTTTTGATCGATATTCAAGCTCAAACTGGTATACGGAAATTGCGCGGTCAAGTCAGATGGGAAGGCAATTTAGATGAAATGCGCCAGAGTCGAGTAGTAGATTTGCCAGCGAAATAGCTGGGCTGGAGTGGCAATTGATAATCGTTGACACCTCTATTTGGATTGACTACATAAACAAAAACAGCTCACCTCAAGTGATATGGTTAGACACCTATATATCCACACTACGGCTTGGGTTAACTGATCTAATATTGTGCGAGGTACTGCAAGGTTTCTCTAATGAAAAGCAGGCGCGGGTTGTAGAACAGGCGCTGCGTACGTTCGCCATCTATTCAAGTGCAGGCGTTAATTTGGCAATCGCATCTGCAAAAAACTATCGGTTTTTGCGCAATAAAGGACGAACTGTTCGAAAAACCGTCGATTGCTTTATTGCAACGCTTTGTATCTTAGATAATCACCAGTTACTGCACAACGATCGCGATTTTGACCTCTTCGAGAATTATCTTGGTTTGCGAGTGGTGCATCCCTGATGCTTTCATCAGAAGAAAAAATGATCCTTGCCCTCATCAACGACGATGAGCTGATCCGGTGGGTGCAAGAGCTCACCCGTATCCCCAGCGTGTGGCGACCCGCAGATGGCTTAGGCGAAGAAGCCGCCGCCCGCTGGGTGGAAGCCTGCTGTCGCGAGATGGGTCTGCGCACGCACTTCGAGTTTGTCGAACCCGGAAGACCCAATGTGATTGCGCTCCACGCAATGACCGACCACCGACGGCCGACCACCGGTGATCAGTCGTCGGTTGTCGGTCATCGCCCATGCCTCATGTTCGAGGGCCATACCGATGTCGTGACCGAAGGCGACCCTGCTGCGTGGACCGACCCGCCTTTTAGCGCAACGATCCGGGACGGGCGCATTTATGGGCGCGGGGCGAACGATATGAAGGCTGGTCTGGTGTGTGCGTTGATCGCGACGAAGGCGATTGTGCAGAGTGGCATCCAGCTGGGTGGCGATATCCTGATCGGCGCAGTGTGTGACGAAGAGGGCCGTATGATCGGCATCAAGCATTTTGTTGAGCAGGGCTGGGCCGACGCCGTGACTGCCTGTATCGTGTGCGAGCCGGAGGAGAATCACCTGTGCATCTGCCAGAAGGGTGTGATGTGGATACGCGTCGTGATTCATGGTGTGATGTCACATGGGGCCATGCCGCTGACTGGCGTGAACAGCATGTATCCGCTGGCGCGTTTTTTGGATGCGGTGCATGCGCTGGAAGAACGGCTGATCGTGCAATATGGCCGCGATGAGTTTCTCGGTCAAAGCTCTATCACCCCAACGATTGTGGCCTCGCCTGCGCGTGGCACGGGCGAGCCGCAGAATAACGTGATGCCCGGATCCAGCGAATGCCTGCTCGACATACGGCTAATTCCCGGCCAAAGCCCAGAAGCGATTGCGCAGCAGATTGAGACCCTGATCAAGGCAGCTGTCGCCGTCGATACGCGCTTAAGTTACACCTGCGATGTGCTGGAGATACGCCATCCCACGCAGACGGATCGCCATCATCCCGTTGTAACAACGCTGGCCTCAGCCTACACCGACCTGACCGGTCAGCAACCGATCTATGGCGGCGTGCCCGGCAGCACCGATGGCACGATTCTGAATGCACGCACAGGCGTGCCGATCGTCACCTGCGGCCCGGGGGATATTTACATTCCACATCATGTCGACGAGTGGGTCAGCCTTGACGAGATCAAAACTGCGGCGCGGATGTATGTGCTGGCGGCGATGCGGTATTTGGGCAACTGAATCGTAGAGAGTTGTCTAACTCGCTGGCTGCTCTTACAATGCGAAGCTCAGAACTTCGCTCATAGTGTAATAAGGTAATCAGGAGGCAGCATGAATTCTCAATCGCAGTCGACGTGGGCATTTACCACGCAACGAGTGGTGTTAACCGCCATCTTTGGCGCATTGATCTTTGCTTTATATTTGGTGGGACTGGCGTTCTTTCCAGTGCCGAACGTGGCAACGGCTGCCACCATATTAGCAACCCCGGTGTCGTTGGCAGGCATCATTGGTGGTCCCATCGCTGGTCTTATTGTGGGTGCGGTATTCTCCATCGTGGCCCAACTCAGTTTTGCCGGAGCCTTCATGCCCATTAGCTTGATGGGTGGTCGACCTTTTATCGGTCTGGTGGCTTGGGCACTCTATGCTGCACTTTCGAAGAAGCTGAACGACAAAGTGGCTGCCTTTATTGCTGGGGCGCTTGGCTCTGTGACTAATACTGTCGCGACGATTGGCATTGCGCTGGCGGTGGGTGAACCAGCCCTGCAAGGCGCTACCGTTGGTGGCTTGGCAGTGGCATTGGCCCCACAAATTCTTTTCGAGGCCGTGATCTCGGCTGTAGCATGCTCGCTGATTGTGTTTGCCGTGCGACAGGCCATGGGTGGGCGCAAGTTGCCGTTGTAACCAGTCATCACAACAATCGACACCGTCGCAACAACGCCGCATCTGCCAAAACAATATCCGGTTCGCCATCAGCCGCGACCATGCCATCATCCATCACGATCACCCGGTTGGCGTAGGCGCGCGCCAGATCGAGATCATGAGTGGCGAAGATCATGGATTGAACGGGCTCATACGCCAATAAATCATTCATGAAACGCACGATATTGTCGTGGTCCTGACCGGCGCTGGGCTCATCCATGATGAGCAATTTTGGCTGCATGGCCAACACACTAGCGATACTGACCCGCTTCTGTTGGCCAAAACTGAGTGCCAATGGGTGTCGGTCCATGAACTCTGCCACATTAAGCGATTGAGCTGCATTTCTGCCATTGGACTCAATCTGCGCTTTGGACATGGAGAGATTGCGCGGGCCAAATGCCAATTCTTCGCGCACCGTAGGCGCAAATAGCATAAAGCTAGGACTTTGAAAGACATAGCCCACACTGCGGGCCAATTGGGCCACGCTGAGGTTCTCTGCCACCACATTGCGGCCTTCTACCCAAACCTGGCCTTGAGTCGGTCTGTGTAGGCCGATGAGATGCTTGCACAGCGTGCTTTTGCCGACGCCATTGCGACCCAATAGCGCGACTACATCACCCGGTTGAATGCGTAACGAAACATCACGCAGCACCGGCTGGCCTTTGGGGTGAGCAAAGGTGACATTACATAGTTCGGCCAACGGCGTGCTGTTGGGCTGGCGAGCGCGTTTGTTAATCAACGGATAGGTCTGGTCAAGACTGGCCATTTCTTCTTCATCCGGAATAATTGCGCCTTGTGTCATGACCACAACTTGATCTAAACGCTGCTGTTGGACAGCTTTGATGCGATGCTCGACGATTATCACAGTCTTGCCTGCATCGGCCAGATCGCGCAACAATTGCATCACTTCGCGAGCCGAGGCCGGGTCAAGCGCGGCCAGTGGCTCATCGAACAGCAACACATTTGGTTGCATCGCCAACACCCCCGCCAAGGCAACTTTTTGCTTCTCGCCCCCGCTGAGACTGGCGGTGCTACGGCCCAACAAATGCGCGATGTCGATTTGTCGGGCCGCTTGCTTGACGCGTGCGCTGATTTCAGCACGTGGCAATCCCAAATTCTCCAAGCCAAAGGCAATGTCATAAAACACCTCGGCGGCGACAATCTGGGTTTCGGGGTCTTGCAATACGGTTCCGACTTGCTGGGCCAATTGGGCCAACCCCAACGTGGCGGTGTCAGCACCCTCTAGCAACACACGCCCGCCCATCTGGCCGCCGGTGTAACGACGTGGAATAAGGCCATTGATGCAGCGGGTGAGTGTGGTTTTGCCACTGCCGCTGTGCCCAGCCACCAATGCCAATTCACCCGCCTTGAATGTCAAGGATACTGCGTGCAAACTGGCTTGGGTCTGTTGCGGATAGATGTAGCTTAAGCCATCGATCTCGATCACTTGAACCACCACAACGCCAGGGCCAGGGCAGGCAAAGCAAGCGAAAACCCGATCAGCACATAGTCGCGTCCGCTAAATTGCAACTGTCGCAACCAGATACGTGGACGCGTGCCAAACGCGCGCAGTTCCATAGCGTTGGCCATCGTCTCGCTATCGATCACGCTGCGCACGACAACCGGCAACATGATGGGAATCGCCCGCTGCAATTGACGCACAAACCCACCCTTGATTTTGTCGATCTCATAACCGCGCGCACGTTGCGCATCGAAGGTCAGGGTCAGGTCGCGTGTTAGGGTGGGTACAAAACGCATCATCAAGTTCAGCGCATAAGCCAGCTTGTCGCCTGCGCCCAATTGTTTGAACATGATGCCGTAATCGGCTGGGTTCACTGTCAAAAAGAAGGTAAACGTACAGCACACCAGACCGAAGAAGCGCACCAGTTGCATGGCGATATCTAGCCAGGGTCGCTGTACAAAGACGGCAAATACCGTCAGCAGAACGATCAGAGTGATGTTGGACCGCCATAATGCTTTTGTCTCGCTAAACGTCAACCGCGCCACAAAGAATAACGCCACAGGCAAGAGTGCGAGTGGCACCAACACATATAAGTTGCGAATGGCAACCAATGCGACGGTGTAGCACAGGAAGAAGATCAGTCGCGCACGCGGATCAAATTTTTCGATAATTGTGCCGCGTGATTTGAAGTCGAGAAGGCTTTGCACGTCTAATTCCCTAACGCCTGCCCATACGCCTCAGCACTCAATGATTTGCTTGTAGCGTGTAATAACCAGCCGCGCCAGTCGCGCTCGTTGCCAGGTTGAAACAAGCGCTCGACCATGTACTGGCCCACTCGTGGATCACTCACCATTGTTTCCGATGAACCGTACGCCACGTGCTGCAAGATATGCGTCTGTAATTGAGCCGAGATCATCGCCCCCATCAAATAGTTGTGATAGTAAGCCGGGTAGCAAGCAATGTGAATCTTGGTGGCCCATTCATGGCCACTTAGGGAATCGGGTCGGCGCACATTTTGAAAACGCTCTACCAAGTCCCACCATAGGGTATTCAAATCCTGATCGGGGTCTTGGTATAAGGCGCGTTCGAAATGCGACATGACGAATACCCAGCGGGCGAACAGCAGCCTTGATTGTTGTTGCTCTATGTGCAATGCGGCCTGCAACTGTTGCGCATCAGACGATGATACTTGCGCATAGCGGGTTAGCCAGGCGGCAGATTGGGTGAGATCGCCACTCATGATCGCAATCGCTTCGGTCGTCAGAGTGTGGGCAGGGCCGCGCAGCAAATACGGCAGACAGGCATCCACATACTTGTCATAGACCGCATGACCAAACTCATGCAACATGGTCGTCATCCAATAGACGTTAGGGCGGTTGTTGCTAAGCACTCGGATGTCCCCCGCGTGATCGATATTGACACAGAACGCATGTTGTTCTTTGCCTTCGCGTTCGAACAGATCACTGCGCTGCAAAATATCATCAATCTCAAAGCCCAACGCGTGAAAATAATCGCGGGTGAGTTTTATGAGATCTTTGTCAATAAAATATTGATCGAGATTGATCGTTGATGGTTGCGGCTCTTGAAAGAATGGGTCGCCGTAGTGCCACGAGCGTAAGTCTTTGACTGCGATGTCAAATCGCTGGGCCAGTTGCGTATCTAACGCCTGTTTGTAACGTTGCCAAGCCGGAGCGATGATGGTATTTAACTCATCGAACAATGCAAATACCTCAGTCTCGCTGAGTTCATCCAACTCCAGACGCATGACGTAATAATTTTTGAAACCTGCTTGCCGCGCGATCTGGTTGCGCAGATGCGCCAGCTGCCGCACTGTATCGCTCACCTGCGCCCCAATTTGCTTGCCCGCTTCCCAGGCTGCCTGACGCAACCCGGCATCATTGGACGTATATAGAATCTCTTTGACATCGTTATCCAACATGGGTTTGCCGTCGACCGTGGCTCGGAAATTGACAAATGCCTTTTGCACCTCGGCTTCCAAATCGGAGATTTGTGCCAACAGCGCCGGATCGGCCCGGTTGGCAGCAAATTCATTGCGCAACAGTTGGGCCTGTCGCATGAGATGTAGATCGTGTGTAGCAGGTTCATGCTTCATTAACGCAGCCAGCATAGCGAGATGCTCTGGTTGCGCCAGCACTTCACGCAGTTGTTTGGTTTCCTCAACCAACACTTTTTGGTGTTCCGGTTTCCCTGTTGTCGAGAACTGCCATTGCAATTCCATCACTCGGATAAAGCGTGGCTGCAACTCGGCAACTTGCGC
>JANMVQ010000544.1:0-13185 GCA_031392845.1 Chloroflexota bacterium | reverse complement strand
CCGCGTTTATCCTGAAAATCCGCGTCCCATAGTATTTTGCGTCACGGATGCAGCCCAGTGAATTCCAGCCCGGATCGCTCGTCCCAACCTTTCATGACATTTAGACATTGCACCGCGCTGCCTGCCGCGCCTTTCATCAGGTTGTCGATGGCGCTGATCAAGGTGACCTTGCGGCCATCCTCGCTGAGATAAAAACCCACATCGGCCCAGTTGCTGCCCGCCAAGATTTTTGGCTCCGGGGCGCGGAAGATGCCGGTCTGCGATTTGACGATGCGCACAAACGGCTCATCTTTGTAGCAGGCGCGAAATGCTTTCCACAAGTCTTTTTCCTGCAAATTTTCTTTCAAGAAAACATGAACTGCTGCGGCTGCACCTCGCACCATTTCAATGGACGTGATGGTCATGTGGATGGACGGGAGACGGGAGACCGATGACGGATCAGCCGTCTGTCGTCCTCCGTCGCCTGTCAACAGTTGCATCATCTGTTCTACTTCAGCAGTGTGGCGATGGCCTGCGGGTGCATAGGGACGAACCGCGCCGCTGCGTTCGGGGTGGTGGCTGGCGTCACTGCCTTCAGCGCCCGCCTCGCTGCTGCCGACTTTGATATCCGCGATGATCGGCATATTCACATCTAGTAGCCCGGCTTTGACCAGCGGCATGAGCGCTAGGTTGGTAGCTGTGGCATTGCAGCCCACGCCGCTGGCGTATTGCGCGCCTTTGAGCTGGGCGCGGGTGAGTTCGGGCAGGCCATACACGAACTTGTCGCACCAGTGCGGGGCAGGGTGGGCCGCACCATACCACTTCGCATAGGCATTCTGGTCATGCAGCCGGAAGTCGGCGCTGAGATCAATAATCGTCCCGGCCAAGCCCGCCCAGTGCTCGATCTGTTTGCTGGCCTCGGTGTGCGGCAGACACAGAAAGATCACGTCGCACGGTTTTACATCACTGGGCTGGATAAATTGCAAGTTGCCCGCCGCCGTGCCGCGCAGGTTGGGGTGGACCACATGGGCAAACTCACCCATCCGCGAACGTGAGGTGATTTGAGTAGCCTCCGCAAACGGGTGCCCATACAACAATCGCAGCAGTTCACCACCCGTGTAGCCGGTACCACCGATGATGGCGCAAGATATTTTCGACATAAGGTTTGTGGAGTTGAGAAGGTTGAGAAGGTTCGGAAGGTTCGGAAGGTTCAAAATCTCTGAACTTTACAAACCTTCGGAACCTTGGCAACATTATGAACTAGACGAACTCACCATTCCTACAATCCAGTCCACCATCGCCCCAGGAATATCCACGCCTGTCGCTGGGACTGAATTGCGGAATTCCATGGTGTGGTTGACTTCGTTCACGATTAGGCCGCGCTCGGGGTCTTCGAATAAATCGACGGCGACGATGCCGCCGCCGACGGCTTTGGCCGTGTCAACCGAGATTTTGGCCAACTCAGGCGTGACCGAGCAGTTGCTAGCCTTGCCGCCTAGATGGGTGTTTGTGATCCAGTGTGTGCTGGTGCGATAAATAGCGGCGATACACTCATCGCCGACGACAAACGAGCGGATGTCGCGACCGGGTTTCTTGATCAGTTCTTGGATGTAGTAGATATGCTGCTGGTAGCCACCCAGCTCATCCCGTAAGTTCACCACGGCCTCGGCTGCATCGCGGTCGTTCACTTTGACCACACCGCGACCCCATGAGCCAATGACTGGCTTGAGCACAGCCGGATAACCGACTTTTTCGATGGCTTGCAGCGCACTCTCGGGGGTGAAGGCCATCAGCACCCGTGTGGTTGGCACGCCGTGTTGCATCAGCAACTGGGTGGTGACAAACTTGTCACCGCAGTTCTCGATGACTTCGTAATTATTGACCGTTTTGACACCCGCCAGCCGCATGATGCGCTGCACATACTGGGCGCGGCTTTGTGATACACACCGTTCGACGATCACGTCGTATTGTTTCCAGTGACTCAGGTCAGCCAAATCGAATATCGCGGTGCGATCATCGATGATGTCTACGGGCACATCTTTCTTCTGAAACGCCTCAATCAGCAATTTTTCTTCTGGACGGACGAGGGAGCAGATGATGCAAATCTTCATCAAAAGGATGAGGTATGAGGGATGAGGTATGAGGTATGAACGGCACAATTGATCTTTCATACTTCATATTTCATACTTCATACTTTCTTATTCTCCCCAATCCTCTTCTTCGGTAGGCGCCAACGCGAGCTGGATAGGATCCAGCGCCGTAACTTCCAACTCCGCTCCACAATCGGGGCAGCGAATCAGTTCATTTTTAACTGGGGCACTCTTAAATGTAATGGTGCCGCCGCATTCTGGGCATTCTGCGTTCATGACTTAGCTTGGTTCTCCTCGAAAAGATCGTGCACGGCGTGCGCCAACTTACACAGCTGGGTCACGCGTGGCGCGCAATCATTCCATGCCCGCGCCATTGTGTCAATATGACATGCGAAGATTCAGCAGCTCCGAAAGCTCGCATACTGGGACGCGGATTCTCAGGATGACAGGATTTGTAGGATATCGTCATCCTGGATGATCCTGCCATCCTGAGAATCCGCGTCCCATTTCAGTTCATTGGCAAAATTGAAAAATTGAACCTCATCGAACATTAGGTAGATATTTCTGTAAAATACGTACCGTCATGATTTACGTCGTTGGACACCGGAACCCAGATACCGATACTATCGCCTCAGCCTTGGGATACGCTTGGTTGATGCGCGAGCGCGATGGCGAAGATGCAATTGCCGCGCGCGTCGGTTCAATCAATGCGCAGACACAATTTGCGTTAACGTATTTCGATGTGGACGAGCCACAGTTGCTCGAGGATGCCTCGCCGCGCTTCGACGCCATTGTGAACAAAGTGCAGCCGCTTTTGCCCGAAGCTCCCTTAGCCGATGCTTGGCGTGTGCATGCCCAAACCAAGCGACCTGCGCCGGTTGTGGACCGTTTTCGCAACCCAGTCGGCATGGTCACTGGCCAGTCGGTGTTTGAGTATCTGTCGGACCGCCTAGATATGGCCGATTCGCCTTTTAGCAAAATGATAGGCGTGCCTTGCGGAGAGGCCTGCGACTTAAATGTCCCGAAGTTTCTGGCCACAGACCGGATCAGTGATTATCACGATAGCGTCATTCGGTCTGACCGAGATGACTTTTGGGTGGTAAGCCTAAACGGCAAATATGTCGGCACTTGCACTCGCGCCGATATGATGAAGCCACCGCGTTTGAAGCTGGTATTGGTCGATCACAATGAAGCGGGGCAGGCTGTGGGTGGATTGGGCGAGGCCGAATTGTTAGAGGTTCTCGATCATCATAAGCTCGGCACAATGAATACGACGATCCCGATTGCGTTTCACATTGACACGGTTGGCTCTTGCTCAACCTTGGTCGCCGAACGCATGCGCATTGCGCGGCTCACCCCACCGCCAGGGATCGCTGGGATGTTGCTATCCGGTTTGCTGTCGGATACGCTGACGCTGCGCTCGCCAACGACCACGCCGCGTGATCGCGCCTCTTGTACCTGGCTGGCCTGGCACGCCTTTGGTGTGGAAGATGCCGAGATCCGATTGAAGAAGTACGGCGATGAGCTATTGCGGGCTGGAGCGGATTTGTCGGGTCGTTCGGCACAGGATATTGTGGCCAGTGACTTCAAAGCCTATGAGTCGGGTAAGGTGAAATTTGGCGTGTCACAGGTCGAAGTCACCAACTTTAATGCCGTTACCGAGCGTTTGGATGAGGTGCGCGCCGCACTGCGTTCGATGACCGAGTTGCGTGGGATGGGCTTTGCAGCGCTCATGATCACAGATATTGTGGAGAACAATAGCTTGTTGGTATGTTCAGGCGAACCGCGTTTCTATGAGCGGCTGCCGTTCTCGCGCAAGGCCGAAGCCGTCTGGGACATGCCCGGTGTGGTCTCGCGTAAGAAACAACTATTGCCCATGTTGCTGGGCATGGTTCAGGGCTGATGACCCTGTGGCGCAACTGCTTGCATCTGCGCTTTGAGAGCGGGAGATAGCTTGGCGCGGGCGGCGCGTTGGAGTAGCGGCAATGGATCGATCGCTTCGCCTTTCTGACGCACTTCAAAATGCAAATGCGGCCCAGTTTGGTAAATGCCGGTTGCGCCACTCAACCCGATCAAGTGACCGCATTCGACCGCTTGGCCTTCTTCAACCAAGACTTCATTAAGGTGCCCATACAATACCTGATAGCCCTTGACTTGGAGTATCACGTGAACGCCATACACATCGCTGTAACTCACCTGGCTGATCGTGCCGTCGGAGACGGCATAGACAGGTGCATCCGCCCCAGTGTGTAGATCGACGCCTGGATGAAATATGCCTGGTGTAATCGTGACGGTGCTGCTGATGCTAGGCGTGCTGCTGATTGAGATCGTAGCGGGTGTAGATTCTGGAGTTCTCGACGGCGTAGGGGTGGGGATGGGTGTTATCAGCTTTAGACTGATCATCCCATTGTAATAATTTGACCCAATTGGCTGAATGCCATACTGTGCGGTCAATAGAAATTGCGAATCATTGACGGGTAGCGACCAGACATTGGGGTTGTCACAGCGTACAAAAGCCTTGCTGACTACCCGGGTGGGGCGGAGTGTGCTGGTTGGCATGAACGTGGGTGTAGCGGTGGGGACAGAAGCAACCGGTGGCGTAGTAGTTGTGATAGCCGATACTGCAGCGCTGTTTGACCTTGTATCTGTGAGTACGGGTGTCTTCACGGGCAATGGTTGATTAGTGAGTGGTGCGCTTTCATCGGTCACGATAAGCCATCCTACAATCAGGGTTAAGGCCAAAACAACAATAAGCAGCGCGATAACGTAGCGCATAACGCGAGTCGTAATAAGCATGACTGTTCTATCTGAAGACTAATAGCATAGCAATTATTTATGAACATGTAATGTGACGTATGTCAGGACTCTGTGCATATGACATGGCGACTTGCCACACTCAACTGGGATAGGGTCAACACTAAGCGAGCTGCAATAATATTGCTTTGACAAAAAGTTTCCATCTATACTTTATGGATAGAGCTATGGAGTACATGAAAATACCGCGTTTTCGGTATCTGAATTGGCTGGGTTTGAGTTTATGTCTAGTGGCAATGTTATTGTCAGTGCGCCAGACGCAAGCAATAGTTTTGCCATTCAATGCAACCTATATTCTGTCCGATGAAGAATTCAACAATGCTGGAGCATTGTCCTGTGATCAGATTCAAGCATTTCTGAATGAGCGACCAGGTATTCTGAAGGGCTATTTTGATGAAGGCAAACCTGCTTCACAAATATTTTGCGAACAAGCGGCCAGATTTAGCCTTAACCCACGCATCTTGTTGACGTTGGCGCAGAAAGAAATGCGCGTGTTGAGTGACCCTGAACCCGATGAGAAGCAACTGGCTTGGGCACTCGGCTGTGGGCCAGGGTGGAACTCGACACGCGGTTTTGCCAATCAAGTGGAATGTGCCGCCCGGACCTTGCGTAAGCGTTTTGACAAAGACCAACTGGGTGAAGTGGTCGATGGCGTCGTTCCGGCTAATCGTGCCACGCTGGCATTGTATGGCTACACAACTCATGTCTGGGGCAATCAAGACTTCCACAAAATCTGGACACAATATTGGCCCGACGATGTCGCGGCTCAACCGGTTGCGATCGGCGGACAACAGACAGCGCCTGCTGCCGCGGCTTCCGCACTAGCCGATTTGCCTGTAGTTGATGTTGCGACCGCATACCCCATCAACCCGATCATTGTCGACAGTCGCATCGTTGAGACGGTGCCGCAGATTAAGGCCAACACTACCTGTCGAAGTGGTTGGGGATTGGGCACGCGCGGCTTGGGTGGGCATATGTTTGTCACCCCTAATTCGGCGACGCTGGCTGAATCCACCAATTGGGCGATCTGGCGGCCCCAAATTCCCGCTGCGGGGTTGTATCGTGTATCGGTGTTTGTGCCAGAGCGTGCAGCAGTGGTCTGGGCGTGCGGCAATCTGGCGGCGGTGCTAGACACAGGCAATGCTCGTTACGAGGTTCGGCATGCGAATGGCAGCAGCGCCGTCACCGTTAATCAAGCGCCGTTGGGAGATGTGTGGGTGGATTTGGGCAGTTTCTACTTCAACATCGGCAGCAACGGCTATGTCAAGCTCAGTGATGTGACCGGCGAACCCTCCAACACTCGTTGGGTGAGCTTTGATGAGGTAAAGTTCGAGTTTATTCAACCGTGAGCGGAATTATTACTCGTAAGACGTGCCGTGTCTGTGACAGCGCGCTCGAACCCATCCTCAATCTAGGCGACCATTTCGTTTCAGATTTCCCACAACCAGGCGATTCAGATGGCATCAAGGCCCCGCTTGAATTGGTGCTGTGTCGTCGCTGTCGGTTGCTGCAATTGCGCCATTCTGTCCCCGGCGAACACATGTATCGCAACTATTGGTACCGCAGTGGGACAAACCAGACCATGCGTGGCGCGCTGGCCGACATTGCCAATAAGGCCGAGACGCTGATCCACCTTCAATCTGGCGATTGTGTGCTTGATATTGGCTGTAATGACGGCACCTTGCTGGGTTCATACAAGACTGGCGGGATTTATCGGATTGGCTTCGACCCGGCCCAGAACCTGGCGGAGTTGTCGCGACGGATTGCTGATCGGGTGTTTGTCGATTTCTTTTCCGCTACACCCTTTGTCAGTGAGCCAGACTTGGTTGGGCGCAAGGCCAAGGTCGTTACCAGCATCGCCATGTTTTACGATTTGGAAGACCCTAATCGTTTTGTTGCCGACATCAAACAGATTATGGCTGAGGATGGTTTGTGGATCATCCAGATGAGCTATTTGCCGCTCATGCTCAAGACCAACGAGTTTGGCAATATCTGCCACGAGCATCTGGAATATTACTCACTGCAATCCCTGGAATACTTGCTGGACAAGCATGATTTTGAGATCGTTGATGTGGAGCTAAACGACATCAATGGTGGCAGCCTACGTGCGTATATCCGCAACAAAGGTGCCGCTTCGTTTGCAGATACATTTGGCGATACCACCTATCGCATGTTGGCCGCCGACCGGGTACGCACCATGGGTGAAGCCGAGATCAAATTGGGATTGGCCGATAAACCGGTGTATCAGGAGTTTGCCATGCGTGTGGAGCGCATCCGCCAAGATGTGATGCAGTTTGTAACAGCGCAAGTTGAGCAAGGCAAGCGCGTATATGTCTACGGTGCATCGACCAAAGGCAACACTGTGTTGCAGTATTTTGGCCTAGATCACACGTTGATTGCGGCGGCTGCTGAACGCAACCCTGACAAATGGGGGCGGGTCACCGTCGGCACGCATATCCCCATTGTTTCTGAGGCCGATGCTCGGGTGGCCAGCCCTGATTATTTTCTGGTGCTGCCGTGGCACTTTCTCGAAGAATTCATGGCTCGTGAGCATGACTATCTGGTGAATGGCGGACGCTTTATCGTGCCGTTTCCATATTTCACATTGATCTAACTTTCGCCTTTCAATTTTCAATTTTGCACTTTCAACTTGCTCGGTGTATTGGTTGTGATGTGCGTGACTCCGGCGGCAATCAATTGTTTGGCCGCTTCTGCAGATTGGGGTAGATCAACTGTCCACGCCGCTAACGCAATGCCCCTGCTCCCCAGCGCTTGCGCCCAATTGAAACCCTCTTTGAGGGACTGCGTGATAAGGTCGTGTCGAATGAACATCATGTCAATGCCGGGGACTTGCTGAGCTAGAAATGCGCATCGGTCTGCTAGATAGCTTGTGACAGACCAGATGCGTTTGGCCGCAATTGGGTAATCATCCCAATAGCCATAGGTGCCTAGCTTTTCTGGAAACATCTCATCTTCCTTGCCGCGCCAATCCAAATAGATCTGTGGGTCGAAGCCCAGCCGAATCTCTGGTGCGATGCGGTGCAACAGGCGCAATTGCCAGTCTGCCACGCTGCTGACGACGGCGCGTTTGCCCAATGGTGCAATGAGTTTACTCAGACGGTGTAATGGCTCCTCCTCGACAAATGGGTAAGCGTTTTTGAAATCCAATTGCAGGACCGCGTTGCCGGGCGCGCTTGCGATAAGCTGGATCACTTCACTCAATAAAGGTGGGCGATAGCTGCTGACTGTGCCATGATGGACGAGCTTGAGTTGACGGGCCGCTTCGACCGAGCAGGCCTGAATCTCGCCATAACCAGTCGTTTCACCATCGAGCGTTGTATCGTGCATGACCAAATAATCGTCCGTCGCCAGCGCGCAGATGTCGATCTCGATCATGGCGGCGTTGGCGCGCAGACAGTTCGCGACGGCTTCCAGCGTATTGGGGAGCGCTTCTTGGCCGTCCAGCGCAGCCTTGTGGTGGATTATGGTTGGATGGGACATGGATGGATCATAATGACTTGTAGTGAAAGTAGAGGGGAATTACAAGACGCTCTTGCCGCTGGCGGCTAAGCAATAACCACAACTGATGCGGTTCTAAGCGATAAGTTTATGGCGCATATCTGAAAGGTTTCCGCAACTGCTACATCACTCACAGCCTTCACATGCATCTATCAGTTTACAGGTGTAAACTCCTGTGAAGAACTTCACAAATGAATGTGTTGGTGAAGTTGCTGACGAATAAAGTTGTGTTGTTGTGTTGTTCTTTGAATCGGTACAGTTATGGCCGAGGAGTTCCTAATCATGCCAGTTCTAAGCATAGATCAGTTCGGGATTGTGAATAACGTGTTTTCCTTCACGTTTGCAGCAATGTTTGCCTCATTCATTTTCTTTGTTCTTTCTCGTTCTGAGGTCGCTTCACAGTATCGCGGTGCGCTAATCATGTCAGCGATTGTGGTGGCTGTGGCCGGTTATCACTACTTCCGTATTCTCGAAAGTTGGCAGGGTGCCTACGTGCTTGCTGATGGCGTGTTTAAGCCCACAGGCAAGCCGTTCAACAATGCCTATCGCTATGTCGATTGGTTGTTAACGGTGCCGTTGTTGGTGGCAGAGCTCGTTGCCATTCTGGGCCTGGCCCGCGACCGCGCATCCAGCCTGACTTGGCGTCTGGCCAGTGCTGCTGCCTTAATGGTTATTCTGGGACTTCCAGGTGAACTTGCGAATACCGTGGGCGCACGTGTGCTGTGGGGCTTCTTGTCCACCATTCCATTTGCGTATGTGTTGTTTGTCTTGTTTCGGGAGCTTGGGCCAGCAATTGAACGCCAGCCTCTGAAAGCCAAAGTTCTGGTACGCAATATTCGTTGGCTGCTGCTGGCCACTTGGGGTTTCTACCCGATCGTTTATCTGCTGCCAATCCTTGGGCAGAGCATGGTTTCGCCAGAGACTATTGTGGCAGTTCAGATCGGCTACGGTATTGCCGATGTGGCAGCAAAGTGTGGTTACGGCTTGATGATCTTCTGGATCGCCCGCACAAAGACCGATGCACAAGATGAGATCGTAGCACCTACGGTTAAGCCAGTATTGGCGGCAGGCAAATAGCCTGGGCTGATACTCACCGCGGAAATGAAATGTCGCCACCTGCGAACAGGTGGCGGCATTTTTTTGTTGCATGTGGTGGGCCGTCCTTCGCCTCATTGGCGAATTGCACTTTTGCAATACCGCAGTTAAGATTTTGGTTGCCCAAGATATCACTGGAATAGAATCCATGTAACCACTTCATCCCAGAGGAGAAAATGTGACACCGTCAGTGAGCTTGGAATACTTGCCCCGCCTGCCAGCGAAAACTGATTTTGGCATTGGCATTGTTGGTTGCGGTGGCATCGTTAACTATGCGCATCTCATCGCCTACAAAAACAACAAACTGAACGTGTTGGCGTGCTATGACATCAATGCCGAAATAGCCAATAAGACCGCGCAGACGCATGGAATCCCCAGAGTGTATGAACACCTCGATGAACTGTTAGGGGACCCTAATATCCAGATCGTGGACATTGCCGTGCAGCCGTGGCACCAACGCGAGATCGCTGAGCAGGCATTGGTGGCTGGCAAACATCTACTGTGCCAAAAACCGCTCTCGGATGTATTTGTCAATGCGGTGGCCATTGCGGAGGCCGGGCAACGTGCGGGTAAAAAAGTTGCGGTGAACCAGCAAATGCGCTGGAGTGCCGGCATCGCTGCGGCGCGAGATGTGATTCGACGCGGCATCATAGGCCAGCCTACCGATGCGCAGATTCAAGTGACCACCAACACGCCCTGGCATATGTGGCCGTGGCTTGCTAACTCGCCTCGACTAGAGGTGAACTACCACAGCATCCATTACATTGACTCGATGCGCTCGTTGTTTGGTGACCCTGAGTGGGTGACCAGCCGCCACGCCCGATATCCAACACAGCAGTCGGTGGGCGAGACTAAGACCATCACGGTGCTGGATTACGCCGCAGGGTTGCAGGCACTTATTGCCGTGAATCATTCTGACGAAAGCCCGGATAATTACGCCACGTTTCGCTTCCTCGGGACTGAGGGCATTATCAAAGGCACGATTGGTCTGATGTACAACTACCCGAAAGGCAGACCCGATACGTTCGAGCTTCACTTGCACAAGGACCAGCCCAGCGATTGGCAAGTATTTGATTTAAAGTCATTGTGGATCCCCGATGCGTTCATTGGCCCAATGGCCTCGCTAATGGAGGCGATCCAAACGGGTGGGGAACCCGAGACGAACGCACTGGACAACCTCAACACATTGCGCATCGTCGAGGCAGCGTATCGTTCAGCCACAGAACACCGCTCGGTGCGGCCTATGGAGATTGCTTAAGCCCATGCAACAGCGGCTAAAAGACTATATTGCAGTAAGGACTGGCGCGGGTAAAGCTCAGTGTGCGGATTAAACAGGAGAAAAATGGGTCCTTTAAAAATAGATACGCATCAGCATTTCTGGAATTTGAGCAAGGTGGAGTATGCGTGGTTGGTGCCTGCGTATGGCTCGATTTATGCCACATTTGCGCCCAAAGATCTGGCACCGCAGTTAAAAGCAGCGGGTATAGATCGAACGGTGCTGGTGCAAAGTGCCAATAACAATGAGGACACGGTTTCGATGCTGACGCAGGCCGAGGAGAATGACTGGATTGGGGCAGTGGTTGGCTGGGTACCGTTGTATGACCAGGCTGAAGCGAACAAACTGCTCGACCGTTATGGCCAGCATCCCAAGTTTCGCGGGGTGCGTCACCTCAACCACGAAGAAGCCGATCCGGATTGGCTGGTGCGTGCGGACGTGTTGGCTGGCCTCAAGCTAGTGGAAGCACGTGGCCTGAGTTTTGATGTAGTCGCCATCTTTCCAAAGCATCTAAATCATGTGCCAACATTGGCGCGCCACGCGCCTAATCTCAAAATTGTGATTGATCATCTGGCCAAGCCGCCGATCAAAGACAAACAGGATACAGCGACGAATGCCTGGGCCGAGGCGATGCAGGCCGCAGCGCAGTTCCCGAATGTGTATGCCAAAATATCGGGGTTAAACACGGCGGCAGATTGGGAAACCTGGAGCGCCGCCGATTTGAAGCCGTATATTGACAAAACAATAGATCTATTTGGCCCAGAGCGTTGTATGTTTGGCAGTGACTGGCCGGTCGCGATTCTGGCGGGTGATTACGCCAAGGTGTGGCGTGAGACAAATGTAGCGTTGCGCGGTCGCAGTCAGAAAGAAATTGACGCGATTCTGGGCGGAACAGCACAGAAAGTCTATCGAATTAAAAATTAAAAATTAAAAATTGATGGCTGCCGATTCCATAGTGTAAGAATGGAAGGCAACTTGCACTCCTCAGTCTTGAATTATGGCGTCGGTGCGATCAAATATCCGCCAGCGATTACAGTACGTAAGCTCAGTTGTTGATTGAGTATCAAAAGATCGGCATCTGCGCCGACCTCAAGGCTGCCTTTATGCGAGGCTAGTCCCATAGCATGCGCGGGTGCATGGGTTGCCAGTGTCACCGCCTCTTGCAAAGATAACCCCGCTAATATGACGGCGCGTTGCAACGCCTGCAACAACGTGATGGTGCTGCCCGCCAGAACATTGCCGCCACGCAAACTGGTGGCAAAACCACGCTCGTCTACGCGCGCCATCAAACCGCCACCTTCATAATCGCCGGGTGCACAACCCGCTACAGTCGAGGCATCCGATACTAGAAACAAACCGGTCATGCCCTTGATCTGTAACAAAGGTCGTAGTAAGGCAGGATGAAAATGAAAGCCATCCAAAATGATGCCCGCGCACAGTTTGGGCAAGGCCATGAGCGCGCCCACGACGCCGGGCTCGCTGCCCATGAATCCAAGATGATTAAGTTCGCGGTGTGGCCAATCGCTGGCATTGCCGGCGTGCGTAATCATCGTTAGGCCAGCTTCTGTAGCGGCTTGCATTTGGGCGAGTGTAGCTGCGCTATGGCCTGCCGACACCACGATACCTTGTGCACATAGTTGTGGGATGAGCTGGAGGCTGCCGGGCAATTCTGGTGCAAGGGTAGTCAAGGTGATCGCGCCGTTGGCCATATCTATAAACTGTTGCATGAGCGCGGCATTTGGTAACCGTAGCGCTGTTTCCTCGTGCGCACCACGTTTGGCCGGTGCGAGAAACGGCCCTTCCAAATGAATTCCGGCGAGCGTGCAGCCGGTGGTTTGGTCTGCCATGTATCCACTTAAGATAGCAAGGCTGTGGGTCAGCGTGGCTTCTGGGGCAGTGATCAATGTCGGCAGCAATGTGGTTGTACCACTGTGTAGGTGAAACGCAACGGCTTCATCAAAGTGTGCGCGATCTTGTGCTTGGAAGCTATAGCCTAACGCGCCGTTTACTTGTAGATCGACCAAGCCAGGGATCACGATGGCGTCGCTGGCATCGATAAATCCAGCCGGGCAAACGGGCACATCAGTGGTGATGGCCTTAATGCGACCCTGCGCAAACTCAATGGCTGCACGTTCGATCTTTTGATGGGGTGTGATGACGCTATGGGCATACACACCAGGAAGAGTTGTCCTACGCATGGTATTGAATCAGCATATCAGTAAACTTGTCATTGACCATTGCCCGAATCATCATACACAGGTAAATTGCAACTGTGACAACTCCGTCAGCTAAAGCTAGACGGCTTCTTTCGGTCTAAGCCGAAAACCTTGTCGTCCCAAGGTCAGTATGTTTAGTGCGGCGTTGTGGTCTCTATCGAGGACACAACCGCAAGTGCAACTATGAATACGTTCA